>NZ_JBEZFA010000049.1:0-54372 GCF_040649215.1 Micromonospora sp. NPDC049044
GCGCTGTGGGACGCAGCCCGAGGCGCTGGGCGACGAGCGCGAAGACGGCACCCAGCCACTGGCTGATCGACTCGCTGAACAGGCCGCCGCCCCGGCAGCAGCAACCGGCGGCGTACGCCCGGCAGCCGGTCGGGGCGACGCCGTCCCCCGAGCCCCGGCGCTCCCGGCCCGGCATGGTGCTCCTCGCCATCTTGCTGGCCGTGCTGGTCCTGCTCTGCTCCGGCGTGATTTCCTACAACCTGAAGAAGCAGTCGCAGGCCGGCGAGCCTCTCGGGACGAGTGCGCGCACCGCGACGTCCGGCGCGCTGCGACCCGACGGACGCGACGATCTGACCCAGACGTCGTACCGTCGGGAGATACGACTCCAGCCGGGTGACGGCGGGACGACGACGAGCGAAGGACGACAGACGCGATGACAGCGCAGGCCCGCCTGCTCGGTGGCAGGTACCAGGTCGGCGAGCTGCTCGGCTACGGCGGCATGGCCGAGGTGCACCGCGGTCGTGACCTCCGGCTCGGTCGGGATGTCGCGATCAAGATGCTGCGGACCGATTTGGCCCGTGATGCGACGTTCCAGATGCGTTTCCGCCGGGAAGCGCAGAACGCTGCCTCGCTCAACCACCCGGCGATCGTGGCGGTCTACGACACCGGCGAGGAGACCGCGCCGACCGGCGAGACCCTGCCGTTCATCGTGATGGAGTTCGTCAACGGGCGGACCCTGAAGGAGGTCCTCGGCGCCGAGGGTCGGCTGCAGCCGCGGCGGGCGCTGGAGATCTGCGCCGACATGTGCGCCGCACTGGAGTTCAGCCACCGGCACGGCATCATCCACCGGGACATCAAGCCCGGCAACGTGATGCTCACCCAGACCGGCCAGGTCAAGGTGATGGACTTCGGCATCGCCCGCGCGTTGGCCAGCGGTGCGACCACCATGACGCAGACCAGCGCGGTGATCGGCACGGCACAGTACCTCTCCCCGGAGCAGGCGCGCGGCGAGGCCGTCGACGCTCGCTCCGACGTGTACGCGGCCGGCTGCGTGCTCTTCGAGCTGGTCTGTGGGCACCCCCCGTTCGTCGGGGACAGCCCGGTGAGCGTTGCCTACCAGCACGTGCGGGAGACGCCGCCGACGCCGAGCGACATCAACCCGGATGTCACCCCGGCGGTCGACGCGATCGTGTTGAAGGCGCTCTCGAAGAACCCGCTCAACCGCTACCAGAGCGCCGGCGAGATGCGGGCCGACCTGCTCCGCGCCGCCGCCGGCCGGCCCGTCTTGGCGACCCCGGTGCTGCGCGAGGCGGAGACGGTGGCGATGGCCCCGGCCGGCGGCGGGGGCGGTTACCCCCCGACTCCCACCCGAGGGCCGCAGACCGGGCAGATGGCCCGGGTTGGTGATCCGCGCCAGCGCAAGGCGTCCTCCTGGCTGATCGCGACGTTCAGCGCGGTCGGCGTGCTGGCGGTGATCGCCCTTGTCGCCGCCCTGCTCTGGAACCAGCAGCAGGAGAAGGCAAACAAGTCGGTGCCCGACCTCACCGGCAAGAGCCAGGCGGTCGCGGTCGCCGAGATCACCAATGCCAAGTTCCAGCCGAAGCTGGGCGAGCCGGTCCGGGCCAACGACTGCACCAAGGGCACTGTCGCCAAGCAGGACCCGCCGCCGAACACCCGGCTGGCGCAGTCCGGCACGGTGACCATTCAGATCTGCGACGGCAAGCCCGACGTGAAGATCCCGCCCAATCTGGTCAACTCCCAGTACGAGCTGGTCAAGTCTCAGCTTGAGGCCCAGGGGCTGATCGTGCAGGACAAGCAGGTGAACAGCCCGGCGGCCAAGGGCACCGTGCTCAAGTTGACTCCGCCGTCGGGGACTACCGTCCAGCAGAACAGCAAGGTGACCGTCGAGGTCTCGCTGGGCAACGTCAGCAAGGTGCCCAACGTGCTCAACTCGACGCGGGACGAGGCCACCGCGGAGCTTCGCGAGGCGGGTTACAACGTCGAGGTCCGCGACGGTGACGAGGTGCCGGCGGACCGTGCGGGCCGGGTCGAGAAGCAGAACCCGAGCCCGGGCACCGAACTGGCCAAGGACAAGACCGTGACCATCGAGGTCGGCGTCCCGGAGAAGGTCGTCGAGACGCCGCCCTCCGGGACGCCGAGCGGCACGCCGTCGGCCACGCCGACCACGCCCGGTGGCGGCGGCGGAGTCGGCCTGCCGTTTACGCCCCCGCCGAGCTGGCTGCCCGAGGACTAGGGCGGGTGGTGGAGCCCCGGGCCGGCCGGCGGCGGGGTCCAGCCGACGAGATGAGTGACGCCGACGGGTCCGGCGTCGGGGCGGTACCGAGCAGCCGCCCCCGACGCCGCAGACGCCTGGCCGTCCTGGCGGTCGCCGCGCTGCTGCTCGCCAGTCTTCCGTGGCTGTGGACGACGGTCTCCGCCCGTGGCCACCTGTACGCCGAGGCTGACGCCCCTGCCGCCGACGTGGTGATCGTCCTCGGCACCGCCGTGGCGGCCGATCGACAACAACCCAGTGACCGGCTCGCCGGTCGCCTGGAGACCGCCGCTGCGTTGGTGACGAGCGGACGGGCCACTGTCGTACTCGTGTCGGGCGACGGGGGCGGCGCATCGGGTGACGAGACCGCGGTGATGACGGCGTACCTCACCGGGCTCGGTGTCGATGCGCGGCGCGTGGTGGCCGACCCGTTCGGCCTGGACACGTACGACAGTTGCGCCCGAGCGCGCGAGGTGTACGGCGTACAGCGGGCCCTGATCGTGACCCAGTCCTTCCACCTGCCCCGGGCGGTGACGCTGTGCCGGCAACTCGGTCTCGACGTCGACGGGGTCACCGCACGGTGCGACGGTTGTGGACGGCTCATGTTCGCCGAGAAGTCGGTCCGGGAGTACTTCGCCAGCGGTAAGGCGGCGTGGGACACGGCCCGTGGTCGCCCGCCCGCGGTCGGCTCGCCCGCGGATCCGGCCGTGCAGGACGCGTTGCGCGACTGATCCGGCGAGCGCGCAGCGGCAGTGTGGCGGCGCTGGCGGACAGCGGCGGTGCCGGCCGTCCGGTACGTGGGGTCACGTCGTCGGCGAAGCGCGTGGGTCTCCCCCAGTGGTGCTGTCCACGCTTGCTGATCGGGCGGCGCGGCCTCAGTCAGCTGGTGGCGAAGGCCGACCGGCGGCGGGCGTCGACCTCGGCGGCCAGGGCGGGGGCACGCTCCAACGCCTCCCGGTGACCGCAGTCGGCCAGCCAGTTGGCAAGCATCAGGTGACCGCCCTCGGTCAGCACCGACTCAGGGTGGAACTGGACGCCCTCGATGGGCAGGGTCCGGTGCCGCATCGCCATCACCACGCCGGAGTCGGTCCAGCCGGTGACCTCCAGTTCGCCCGGAAGCGTGTCGGGCAGCACGGCGAGGGAGTGGTAGCGGGTGGCGGTGAACGGGTCGGGCAGGCCGGCGAGGACGCCTACCGACTGGTGGCGTACCTCGGAGGTCTTGCCGTGCAGCAGCTCTGGTGCGCGCGTCACTGTCGCTCCGAACGCCTCGCCGATCGCCTGGTGACCGAGGCAGACACCGAAGATCGGCAGCTCGCCCGCGTACTGCCTGATGACGTCCAGGCAGATGCCGGCCCGGTCGGGGCTGCCGGGCCCCGGGGAGAGCAGGATGCCGGCCGCGCCCACCCGGCCCACCGTGTCGACGTCGATCTCGTCGTTGCGGCGGACCTCGCAGGCCACGCCGAGTTGGCCAAGGTATTGCACCAGGTTGAAGACGAACGAGTCGTAGTTGTCGATCACCAGGATGCGCATGGTCACCTGCTCGGGGAGGGTGGCGCGGGGTTGTTCTGGTCGGTGTTGTACGGCAGCTCGTGATCCTCGCCGGCCGGGGCGTCGTCGGTCACCGGGCCGCCGTCGCCGGAGTCCGCCGGGACGCCGGACTCGACCTGCACGTCGTCGAAGGGCAGCAGGGGCTCGGCCCAGGGGAAGGCGACATACCAGAGCAGGGCCACCGTGGCGGCGACCAGCAGCACCGAGCCGACCAGCTTTCCGGCCAGGCCGAAGGGGAGTTTGCGCCAGATGAACGCGTACATCGGGTCAGCCTCCCAGCTCCGCCGGGCGGCCCGCCGACTTGGGTTGGGTGCGGTCCAGCTCGGCGTGGATGATCAGGCGCTGGTAGTTGTCGAACTTCGGGTTGCACGTGGTCAGGGTGAGCATCCGCTTGGTCGGCTTCTTGTTCGGCTCGCCGGGCACCGGCGCCACCACCTCGACCTGGGTGGGCCGGACGATCCGCGACCGCGACACCAGGTAGACGTACCAGTCGGTCTTGCCCTCGACCACTATCGCGTCGCCCTCGTGGAGTTCGTCCAGCCGCCAGAAGGTGGCCCGGTTGCGGTGGCCGGCGACGGAGAAGTTGCCCACCTGGCCGGGCAGGGCGCTGCCCGGGTAGTGGCCGGGGGCGTAGCGGATGTCCTGCTGGGTGACGCCTTCGACAACTACCCAGTTCTTGTCGAGCTTGGGGATGTAGAGGCCGGCGAGCGGCTTGCCGCGGACCGGCGGCGACGGTTTGACGCTCGGGCCGGCCGACGGAGCGACAGTCGGGTCGTCGGTCGGGCCCCACGCCTGGGCCAGTTCGTTGTTGAGGTCGTTCTGGTGGGCGTCGACGATCGCCGACTTGCCCCACACCTCGTAACCGGCGAAGAGCAGCACCACCAGGCCGACGGTGATCAGGATTTCGCCTGTGACGCGGACACCGCTGCGCAGTCGGGAGCCGAGCGACGGGCGGGTGAGCTCGGAGTAGACGCTCTTGTAGCCCTCGCCGGTCTGGTGTGGCCGGAGCTGGACCACCCGTTCGCCGCGCCGGGGCCGGGGCGGCTCGGCGGGGTTGTCGCCGCCACCGGTCGGCTCCTGGGGGCCTGCCGTGCGGGGGACGGCACCCATCAGCGCTGTCGAGTCCATTGTCGGGGGGCGGGTGGTGGGGGTGGCGGGCACGGCGGGAATCAACGCGGTGGCGGCCGGGTCGGCGGCCCGATCCGGCCCGGCGGCGGGGCCCCGGGTCGACCCGGTGGGCGGGACATGGCCCGGCCCGGCGGAAGTAGCGGCATTCGGCCCGGGCCCGGGCGTGGCCGGAGCGACCGGGGAGCCGGTCGGGCGCGGGGGCCGGGCGGCGATCTGGGGGATGAACGCGGTAGGTGAGTCGGTCACCGGTGCGCTCGTGGGGCCGGCCGGGGCGTCGCCCGGGGCGGCGGGCCGTAGCGGGCCCGGGTGGGTCGCGGTCGGCTGGTCGAGCGAGGCCGGACCGGTTGGCCCTCCGTGCGGGCCGGATCGGGGGGCGGGGCTGCCCGGCCACGGCGGCGGTGCGTCGACCCCGTGCGGGCCCGGGGCCGGGTCGGCGGGGCGGGGCGGCTCCGGCGTGGCCAGCGGGCGCGACGCACCGGCCCAGGTGGGCGGCATCGGCTCGGGCCGGTTGTCGGCCGAGGTCGGCCGGGTCGGCGCCGGCTCGGGCCGGTCGACCTTGGGCAGGAAGGCGGTCGGATCGTCGGTCTGGTCCCGGTGTCGCCCGTCGCGGCGCTCGTCTGGCGTGCTCACTTAGGCACCGTCGCCGAGCGTAGGGCGGTCGAGTCCTCGAATGCCGGAACTCGCACCGTGGAAGCTGTCTCCTCGTAGCCGAGGTGGTAATCGTCGACCGCGTCCTTGAACCACTGGACTCCCTCAGAGCTGGCGAGGGCCTGCTGGAGGGCAGCGGGATCGCCGATCGCAACGATCTTGAATGGGGGGGAGTACACCCGGCCGTGGAGCAGCAGGGTGTTACCGACGCAGCGTACCGCGCTGGTTGCGAGCACGCGGACGTTCATGATTGACATGGCCTCCGCTCCGCCGGCCCAGAGCGCGTTGACCACGGCCTGTACGTCCGCCTGGTGCACCACCAGGTCGTCGTTGTCGGCGCCGGACTGGGTCTGGTCGAGCTGCGGCGCGTCGTTCAGCTCGACAGTGACCCCGGGCCCGCCGAGGGCGGTGAACCCGGCGGCCTGCAGGCTGCCCTGGGCGCGATCCTGCTGGTCCTTGATCGGGGCGTCCGAGTCGGCAAGCGTGTTTGTCAGTTGCTGGACCTCGTCGCGCAGTGTGGCGGCCTGGCGTTCGCTCGCCGCCACCTGCTCGCGCCGGTCCTCGATGAGCTGGTTGAGCTGCGGCCGTCGGTCCTCGCGCAGCGCGGTGCCGCCGGCGGTGGTCGCGGTGGTGGTGAAGAGCAGCCCCGCTGCGGCGGCGATCAGGGGCACCCCGATCGACCAGCCCGGTCGGCGTTGACGTGGCCGCCGGGGCATCAGCCCGGCGGCGGCCCGTCGGAGGACCTTCTGCCAGGAGGTTGCGCCGGATGTGTACTCCACCGAGCGTTCCTTCCGCGTGTCGGGGATCGGTCCGCCCCGGCTGGGCCGGTGATGGGAACAGTCCCGCCTTTTTCGGTCACTCCGTGCACCGGCCTGACCCCATTCATGGTCCGGACGGGCAATCGGGACTACGCTAGCTGTCGAACATTATTGGCCATGGACCGTCGCCCCCGCGCCCGGTTGTCAGGCCGGACGAGGTCGTCACCCCTCTGGAGAGCGCCGTGCCCAAGTCTCAGGTCCGCAAGAAGAAGGTGTACACCCCGCCGACGGACGTCCGTCCGTCGACGACGGCGTCGTCGAGCAAGCCTAGCCCGGTGTGGTTGCCGATCACCGCGGTCGCCTTGATCGTCGTGGGGATCGGCTGGCTGGTGCTCTACTACCTGTCCGAGCAGGAGTACCCGGTCATGGCGTGGGGTTACTGGAACCTCGCTGTCGGCTTCGGTGCGATGGTGGCCTCGCTGGCGCTGCTCTCCCGCTGGCGCTGAGCCCGGTTCGGAGCCGTCGTGTCGGCGGCTCGACGTCACCCCACCGTCCCCCTGCCCGCCAGGATCGGGTGGGGCCCCCTATGGTGTCCGCAGGCAGCGTGGCCTACTGCGAGATGACTCACGTTACTGCTGGGTAACCTTCGCGTAGGCTGCAGTGCATGACCGAGCGCAGCGAGGTCATCAGGCAGCAGACCGGGGAGGCCAACTCGATGGGCAGCGTCCAGATCGTCACCACGATCCTCGCGGCCGCCATCACCGCCGTGGCGGTGTGGCTTGCGGTACGTGCGGTCCTGAAGATGGTGGCAGTCATCCGGCTCGGGCAACCCGCACCGGAGCGGTTCACCGACAAGGTCGCTCGCGCCAGGACCATGCTTGTGGAGACCGCCGGCCACACCCGGATGCTCAAGTGGGGCGTGGTGGGTGCCGCGCACTGGTTCGTGATGGTCGGCTTCATCGTGCTGTCGCTGCTGGTGCTCGAGGCGTACTTCGAGGTGGTCACCCCGACCGGCGGTCTGCCGATCATCGGGGCCTGGACCATCTTCGGTCTGGCCACCGAGATCATCACGGTGCTGGGTCTGGTCGGCATCCTGGTGCTGATGGCGATCCGGCTGCGCAACCGGCCGAGCCGGCCGGGCGGGCGGTCCCGGTTCACCGGCTCGACGATGTGGCAGGGCTACTTCGTCGAGTGGATCGTGCTGCTGGTCCTGATCTTCGGCTTGGTGATCCGCGGCTTCAAGGTCGCCACCGACCATTTCGAGTACCCGCTCTGGGCCACCCCGGTCAGCCACGCGGTCGGTGCAGTGCTGCCCGACTGGTCGGACGGGGCCAGCGTCGCCGCGCTCATCAAGATCGTCATCTCGATGACCTGGCTGATCGTCATCTCGCTGAACGTCACAATGGGTGTCGCCTGGCACCGCTTCCTGGCGTTCCCCAACATCTTCTTCAAGCGTGAGCCGACGAAGCCGGCCGGCTCCGGCCTCGGTGCGCTGCGCCCGATGACGAGCCAGGGCAAGCCGCTCGACTTCGAGGAGGCCGACCCGGAGAAGGACCAGTTCGGCGTCGCCCAGGTCGAGCAGTTCAGCTGGAAGGGCCTGCTCGACTTCAGCACCTGCACCGAGTGCGGTCGCTGCCAGTCGCAGTGCCCGGCCTGGAACACCGGCAAGCCGCTGTCGCCCAAGTTGCTGGTGCTGAGCCTGCGCGACCACGCGTACGCCAAGGCCCCCTACCTGCTGGCCGGCGGTGGCAAGGACCTGACCGGCGAGGAGAAGGCCACCCAGGCGCAGCTCGCCCACCTGGACGTGCTCTCGCTGGCCGAGGGCGACAAGCCGTTGATCGGCACCGCCGAGGAGGGCGGCGTCATCGACCCGGACGTGCTCTGGTCCTGCACTACCTGCGGCGCCTGCGTCGAGCAGTGCCCGGTGGACATCGAGCACGTCGACCACATCGTCGACATGCGCCGCTACCAGGTGCTGATCGAGTCGAGCTTCCCCTCCGAGGCGGGCGTGATGCTGCGCAACCTGGAGAACAAGGGCAACCCGTGGGGCGCCCCGCAGAACACCCGCGAGGACTGGACCAAGGGCCTGGACTTCGAGGTGCCCCGGGTCGGCGAGGTGGACGACTTCGAGTACCTGTTCTGGGTCGGCTGCGCCGGCGCATTCGAGGACCGGGCCAAGAAGACCACCCGCGCGGTGGCCACCCTGCTCAACGAGGCCGGCGTTTCGTTCGCGATCCTCGGCGAGGGCGAGACCTGCTCCGGCGACCCGGCGCGACGGATCGGCAACGAGTTCGTCTTCCAGATGCTCGCCCAGCAGAACGTGGAGACGCTCAACGAGGCGTTCGAGGGCCGGGAGAAGGCCAAGCGCAAGATCGTCGCGACCTGTCCACACTGCTTCAACACCCTTGGCAACGAGTACGGCCAGCTCGGCGGCGAGTTCGAGGTGGTCCACCACACCCAGCTGCTGGCCCACCTGGTGGCCACCGGCAAGCTGACGCCGGTGCAGCCCGTCGACGGCGGCGTGACCTACCACGACCCCTGCTACCTGGGCCGGCACAATCGGGTCTTCGCGGCCCCCCGCGAGGTCCTCGGCGACGCCATCGCCGGCGAACTCACCGAGATGCCGCGCAACAGTGAGCGCTCCTTCTGCTGCGGCGCCGGCGGCGCCCGGATGTGGATGGAAGAGAAGATCGGCAAGCGGATCAACGTGGACCGGGTCGAGGAGGCCATGGCCACCGGGGCGAAGACGGTAGCGGTCGGCTGCCCGTTCTGCTCGACGATGCTCAACGACGGGGTCAACGGCAAGGACGCCGGCGAGCAGGTCGAGGTCATCGACGTGGCGAGCGTGCTGCTCCGTTCGGTAAAGCCGGAGCAGCCGCAGGGCGGCAAGGAGACGGCGCCGGTCGGCGGCTGAGACGCGTACACCTGAGATCTGAACATCGACGACGGCGGCCCCCTGCGGGCCGCCGCCGTCGTGCAAGAATCTCGCCGAGGTGAGGCGACATCGACGGCTTACTCTTGATGACGCTGTTGCCCCTGGTCGGGTTCGTTGCCCTGACCGCGGGCAACGCGTTCTTCGTCGCGGCCGAGTTCGCCCTGGTCACTGTCGACCGCGCGGAGATCGACAGGCGGGCCGCCGCGGGCGACCAGGCCGCCCTGACGGTACGCGCGGCGCTGCGCGAGCTCTCCTTCCAGCTCTCCGGCGCGCAGCTCGGCATCACCATCACCGCGCTGCTCACCGGCTACCTGGCCGAGCCGGCCCTGGCGCGGATCTTCACCCCGCTGCTGCGCCCAGTGGCCGGGGAGAGCACCGAGCGGTTCACCCCGTTCCTGGCGTTGGCCCTGGCCACGCTGCTCTCCATGCTCTTCGGTGAGTTGGTGCCGAAGAACGCGGCGCTGGCCCGGCCCATGCCGGCGGCGCTGGCCACCGCCGGTCCGATGCACACCTTCTCCCGGACGTTCGGCTGGTTGATCCGGGGTTTGAACGGCTCCGCGAACCGGCTGGTCCGGGCGCTCGGTGTGGAGCCGCAGGAGGAGTTGGCAAGCGCCCGCTCGCCCGAGGAGTTGGGCCTGCTGGCGGCCATCTCGGCGCGGGCCGGCGCGCTGCCCACCGACACCGCGATGCTGCTGCGCCGCACCATCAGGTTCGGCGACAAGCGGGCCGCCGAGGCGATGACCCCCCGGGTGGACGTTGTCGCGTTGCGCGCCACGGCCACCGTGGCCCAACTGCTTGAGCAGTCCCGGCAGACCGGGCGGACCCGGTTCCCGGTGTACGAGGAGACCCTGGACCTGGTGACCGGCGTGGCCGGAGTGCCCGACGCGCTGGGCGTGCCGCTCGCCGACCGGGCGTCGACGATGGTCGGCTCGGTGGCCCGTGAGCCGGTGTACGTGCCGGAGAGCCTCAACCTGGACGGCGTACTCGCCGCGTTGAAGGCGGCCGGGGCCGACCTGGCCATCGTGGTCGACGAGTACGGCGGCACGGACGGCGTGGTGACGATCGAGGACCTCGTCGAGGAGTTGGTCGGGGAGATCGCCGACGAGTTCGACCCGGCGAGTGTCGACGACGCCGACCTGGTCGAGTTGACCGTCCCAGGTGGCGAGCGCACAGTCCTCGTCGACGGGGTGCTCCGCTCCGACGAGGTGGCCGAGCAGACCGGCTTCCGCCTGCCCGAGGGGCCCTACGAGACGTTGGCCGGGTTCCTGATGGCTCGGCTCGGGCACATCCCGTCGGCCGGCGAGACGGTCGAGGCGGACGGCTGGGAATTCACAGTTGTCGAGGTGGAGCGGCACCGGATCGAGCAGGTCCGGGTGCTGCGCCCGGCGGAACCGGACGACGATGACTGAGCTGCTGGTGACCGTTCTGCTGCTACTGGGCAACGGGTTCTTCGTGGGCAGTGAGTTCGCGCTCATCGCGTCCCGCCGGACGGTGATCGAGCCGCTGGCCGCCGGGTCGAAGCGGGCCCGGTGGGCGTTGTCGGCGATGAACCAGATCCCGTTGATGATCGCCGGCGCGCAGCTCGGCATCACGGTGTGCTCGCTGGGCCTCGGCGCGATCGCCGAGCCGGCGCTGGCGCACCTGCTGGAGCCACCGTTCCACGCGGCCGGCCTGCCCGAGCGGGCGGTGCACCCGGTGGCCTTCGTGCTGGCCCTGGGCGTGGTGGTCTTCCTGCACACGGTCGTCGGTGAGATGGTGCCGAAGAACATCACGCTGGCCGGTCCCGAGGTCTCCGCACTGTGGCTCGGCCCGGCGATGCTGGCGTTCTGCGTGGCCACCAAGCCGCTGCTGCTGGCCATGAAGTGGGCGGCCCGTCGGGTGCTCGCGATCTGGCGGATCGAGGCGTCCGAGGCGGTGAAGACGGTGTTCACCGCCGAGGAGTTGGCCGGGCTCGTCTCGCAGGCCCGCACCGAGGGATTGCTCGACGAGGAGCAGCACGTCCGGATCACCGGGGCGCTGGCCCTGCACAGCCGCACGGCGGCGGACGCCCTGCAGCCGTGGTCGACGGTGGTGACGGTGGCCGAGGACGTCTCGCCAGCCTCGCTGGAGGTGCTGGCGACCCGGACCGGCCGGTCCCGGTTTCCGGTGGTGCAGCGGTCGACCCGTCGGGTGCTCGGCTTCGTGCACGTCAAGGACGTGCTCGGGTACGCCGGACAGGGGCGCCGGTCGCCGGTGCCGGCCCAGGTCTACCGCCCGCTTGCGGTGGTGCCGCCGGAGCGTAGTCTCGCGGACCTGCTGCTGGCCATGCGCCGCGAACGGCGGCACATGGTGCTGGTCAGCGACGGTCGGCGCCCGCTCGGTGTGGTCACCCTCGATGATGTATTGACGGCAATCGTTGGGTGATGCGCCAATACCCTTGGTGTGCAAGCGGTTGCACGACAGTGACGGTCACTCCACTCGCCTTGATTACCGCCGCACGTTTCCCTAATGTGAGGCACCGACCGCTGTGGGTCGTCTGCCTCGGCCCTTTCCTCACGCGAGGCGCCCGGCGGTCGGTTGCAAAGGAGTCGGTGCCGGTGGCAACCATGCCCCCTCATCGTCACGACCTGAATGCGTCTGCTCGGCCGGGTGGTCTGCGCCGTGCTGGTCACCGTCTGCTCGTCCTGGTCGCCGCCGCGGTGGTCGGCGCAGGGCTGCTCGCCGCCCCGGCGCACGCCGCACCAACGGTCGACGAGATCGAAGCGCAGATCGACAAGAAGTGGGAGCAGCTGGAGCCCACTATCGAGCAGTACAACAAGGTCAGGGCGCAGCTGAAGGTAAATCGGCAGAAGTCGGCGGACCTGCAGAAGAAGATCGAGCCGCTGGCGTTGCAGAGCGAGTTGGCGCTCAACCGGGTCGGCGATCTCGCCTCCCGCTACTACATCTCCGGCCCGTCGCACGACATCGGCGCCCTGCTGGTGAGTGCCAAGCCGGACACGCTCACCGAGCAGCTCACCATCCTCGACCGGCTGGCCGCGCAGGAGCGCAAGGAGGTCGAGGGCGTCCTCGCCGTACGGGCCAAGTACGACGGCGAGAAGCAGAAGCTGGACACCCTGATCGCCACGCAGACCAAGCAGCAGAACGATCTGGCGGCCAAGAAGAAGCAGATCGACGCCGAGATCAAGCAGCTTGAGGCGTCGATGCCGAAGACCACCGTCAAGACCGCCGGCTGCCCGACCATCAACGGTGTGCTCGCCGTGGCCGCACAGAAGGCGATCAAGACCGCCTGCGAGCAGGTCGGCGATCCGTATGTCTGGGGCGCCACCGGTCCGAACTCGTTCGACTGCTCGGGCCTCACCCAGTACGCCTACAAGTCGGCCGGGATCTACCTCACCCACCACACCGGTGACCAGTGGAATGAGGGGAAGGCTGTGGCGCGGGCCGACGCCCGGCCCGGTGACCTGGTCTTCTTCTACTCCGGCCTGAGCCATGTCGGGCTCTATCTGGGTAACAACCAGATGGTGCACGCCCCACGTGCCGGTAAGCCGGTGCAGGTGTCGAGCATCAACACCATGCCGGTCGCCGGTTTCCGCAGACCTGGCTGATCCCCACCACGCGACGACGGCCCCCGGTCATTCCGACCGGGGGCCGTCGTGGTTCTCAGCGGGGTGCGCCCACCGGGGACGGCAGGAGCTGCACGTCGGCCAGGTCGACGTACATGATGCGGTGGCCGAACTGGATCTGCGCGTACCAGTTCTTGCCGCGGATCACCGTCCAGTCACCGGGTGACGAGCCGTCGACGGTGCTGGCCCGGTAGTACTCGCCCGGGAGCACCGCGCCGACGGCGTACCGCTGCCCGGCGGTCAGGGTGTACTGCAGTGGCGAGATCGTCTGGTAGGGCACCCCGGCCGGGTAGGCCGCCTCCTCCGGGTAGGCCCGCCCGTACACCGGAATGGTGGTCCGGCCGGGCTTCGGGGTGGCCACCAGGCCGACTGTCCAGCTGGCGGTGGGCGCGGACGCCGGGTTGTGGAACCAGGCCCGCTGCCCGAGGTACCAGATCGCCGTCCAGTCACCCTGCCGGCCGGCCAGCGCGTACGTCTGGCCGGCGGAGGCACGGGCACCGTGGTCCGACACCTCCATCGTGTTCGGGGTGCCGTCGGGGCGCAGCGCGATGTCGTTCACAAGTGGCGCGTCCGCAGCCGGCGCGGAGCGCAGCACCACCGCCGAGGAGCCGCGCGGCGCGCACGGCACACCGGCGGTGACGCAGCCGACGAACGCGGGCTGGTTGGTGGTGAAGTCCGGGTCGATCCGGACCAGTCCGGTGGCCGGGGTACCGGTGTCCAACCGGGGCGCGTGCAGCAGTTCGAAGTAGTGGGTCCAGTCCCAGTACGGACCGGTGTCCCAGTGCATGCCACGGACGGTCGCGGCGGTGGTGCCGGGCACGTTGTCGTGGCCGATGATGTGCTGGCGGTCCAGCGGGATGCCCAACCGCAGCGCGAGGTGCCGGACCAGTTTCGCCGACGTCCGGTACATCGCCTCGGTGTACCAGGTGCCCTGCGCCGCGAAGCCCTCGTGTTCCAACCCGACCGACTTGGCGTTGACGTACCAGTTGCCGGCGTGCCAGGCGACGTCCTTGGTCTTGACGTGCTGAGCGATGTGCCCGTCCACCGAGCGCAGCGTGTAGTGCCAGCTCACGTAGGTCGGGTCCTGCACGAGTTGCAGGGTGGTGGCCCAGCTTCCCTCGGTGTCGTGGATGACTATGTACTCGATCTTCTGCCGGGCGGGCCGGTCGGACAGGTCATGGTTGCCGTAGTCCCCGTCGCCGAACGCCGCGTAGGGCGCCGGAATCCACTCGCAGGAGATGGTCCGGGGGCATTCCAGCCCGTCCGGTCGGGCGAGCCGGCGCAGACCCAGTCGGTCCAGCCAGGAGCGTTGCGGGCGGATCGCCCGGGCCGGCAGCGCGACCCGCTGGCCGTCGTCGGTCACCCGGGACTCTCCGGCGCCGATGGTGGTGAAGACCTCGTCGGCGAAGGCCGCCGCCGCGTCGGCGCTGTCCGCGCCGGCGTAGCGGGCCACCGCGCCGTACCAGCTGGCCGGGTCGGTGCCGGCGCCGACCGGCGCGCCCAACTCCCGCTGGTACGACGCCAGCAGCGCGGCGCCGCCCCGGATGTTGACGGAGGCGTCGGTGCGCAGCGCGTCGGCTGTCGCGCCGGTGAGCGCGGCGGCGGCGTCCACTGTCTGCAACGCGGCGGCGGGTGGCGCCGGGTCCTCGGCCGGCCGGGGCGCGGGTGCCAGCGCGGTACGGGAGTCGTCGCCGCGCGGGTCCTCGGTACCGGTGTCGTGGTGACCGCCCACCAGCAGTGCGGCCACGTGTCGGGCGTCGGTCAGGTGCATGGGGCCGTAACCGCCGCTGGTGCTGGGGGTGCCGGCGTTGCTGTCCCAGCGGGACTCCAGGTAGGAGACGCCGAGCAGCACGTCGGTCGGTACGCCGTACTCGGCCGCCGCGGCGGCGTACTGCTGCTGGCGGTCGGTCGTTGGTGCGGTCGTGGCGTTGGCAGGTAGCGGAACAGTGGTCGCGGCGGCGACCACGGCGGCCACCGTCGCGGCGAGCAGGGTTGGACGATGCATTGAACCCCCTGTATTGCGCGGGTGAAGGTGAGGTCACCTTCGCGCCGCCCGGGAGTCCGCGTCAATACCTTTCCATCCATCGACAAGGAGGGAAAGAAATTTTCATGTACGGTCGGTGACCCTCTCCGATCGGTACGGAGTGTCACGGCCGCACGGGTTGCGAAGTGGTAACAAGCGTCTCTACTCTGGTCATTCGTCGGCCCGATAGCAGCTCCGTCCAGCCCGGGCGGTAACGGACCGACACCGCCGAGTCGTTTCCGAACGAACCGGGGACCCATGTCCCCCGGGGTGAATCCGCAGCCACTGCGGTAGGGCGCCGACTTCCCGCCCGAACCCGTCAGCTAACCCGGTAGGCGGTCAGGAAGAAGGAGTACGGAACCCCGGTGGCACTCCATGCCCCGCGGCCGTCGTCCGAGCGGTCGGCAGCAGCCGGCCCGACGTCGATCGTGCCGCGTTCACGCTGGTCCCGCTTCACCACCGCGCTCGCCGCACTGGCCGGCGTCGCCGTCGTCCTGACCGGCAGCGCCACGGCGGCCCACGCCGACCCGTCCGTCGCCGAGATCGAGCGCCAGATCGACGCCGACTGGAACAAGCTCGAGCCGATCATCGAACAGCACAACGCCACCCGGATCGACCTCGCCGCCAAGCGCAGGCAGGCCGAGGCGCTGGCCGCCCGGATCGCCCCGCTCGAGCGTCAGGTCGACGCCGCGATGGACAAGGTCAGTGCCCTGGCCGTGCGGGCCTACAAGGGCGAGAACGTGCTTACCGTCAACGCGGTGCTGGGCAGCCGGTCACCGAGTGAGGTGGTCGGTCAACTCGAACTGCTCGACCGCTTCGCGCACAACCAGCAGCAGGACGTCCGCGAGGTGGCCGACCTGCGCGACAAGTTGGCCGGGCAGAAGGCTCCACTCGACCAGATGGTGGCCCAGTTGACCCGCACCGAGGCGCAACTGGCGGCGAAGAAGAAGCAGATCAACGAGGAGATCGACAAGCTGCAGAAGCTGCGCCTCAAGGTGTACGGCAGCGGTGGTGGCGGTCCGTTGCGCCCGGCGCCCTGCCCCGGCAGCTATCCCGGCGGCGCCGCGGGCACGGCCGTCAAGTTCGCCTGCGCGCAGATCGGCAAGCCCTACGTCTGGGGTGCCGAGGGACCGAACTCGTACGACTGCTCCGGGCTGATGCTTGCCGCCTGGGCGAAGGCCGGGGTGTCACTGCCCCACAACGCCGCCGCGCAGAGCCGCGTCACCAAGAACGTCAGCAGGGCCGACCTGCGCCCCGGTGACCTGGTCTTCTACTACAGCGACATCCACCACGTCGGCATGTACGTCGGCGGCGGCTGGGTGGTGCACGCCTCGCAGGCCGGTCAACCGGTCAAGATGAAGAAGGTCGACGACGGCCCGATCCACAGCTACGGCCGCCCAGCCTGATCGAGGGTGTTGACCGAAGGGCCCGTCGCGATTCGTCGCGGCGGGCCCTCGTCGTCACGGGGTCAGCGGGTCGGCCAGGTGCGCCAGTGCTGCCAGGCGCGGCTCGGCGTCGGACCCCGCTGGCCCTGGTAACGAGATCCGTAGACCGCCGAGCCGTACGGGTGCTCGGCCGGCGAGGAGAGCCGGAAGATGCAGAGCTGCCCGATCTTCATCCCTGGCCAGAGGGTGATCGGCAGGTTCGCCACGTTGGAGAGTTCAAGCGTGACGTGACCGGAGAAGCCGGGGTCGATGAAGCCGGCGGTGGAGTGCGTGAGCAACCCGAGCCGCCCCAGCGAACTCTTGCCCTCCAGCCGGCCGGCGAGCTGGTCGCCCAGCGAGATGACCTCAAGCGTCGAGGCGAGCACGAACTCCCCGGGGTGCAGCACGAACGGCTCCCCGTCGGGCACCTCGACCGCCGACGTCAGGTCGTCCTGCTGCATCGCCGGGTCGATGTGGGTGTAGAGGTGGTTGTTGAAGACCCGGAACAGCCGGTCCAGCCGTACGTCGATGCTTGAGGGTTGGACCAGGGTGGGCTCGAACGGCTCCAGGCCCAGCGTGCCGGCCTTGATCTCGGAGACCAGGTCGCGGTCGGAGAGCAGCATCGGACCACCATAGCCGCGCTGCCAAAACTGGCCGGATTCGGTGCCGGTGACCAGCGCGTCGAGGTCGCTGCTCGTACATTTGTTCGATAGAATGCTCGCATGGCTTCCTGGTCCGAATTCGCCGCCGACGAGCCCCGACTCGCCGACGGGATCCGCGTTCTCCTCCAGCAGTACGGGCCGGGCTTCGGCTACCTGGCCACCGTCCGCGCCGACGGCGGGCCCCGGGTCCACCCGGTCTCCCCGGTCATCACCGACGAGGGCCTGTTCTGCTTCATCATCGACTCCCCGAAGCGCCGTGACCTCGAACGCGACGGCCGCTACGCGCTGCACTCGTTCCCGCCGGAGGAGAGCGACGACGAGGCGTATGTGGCTGGCCGTGCCCGTCCGGTGACCGATCCGGCGCGTGTCGCCCGGTTGGCCCAGGGCGCCCGCGCCGAGCCACGGGTCGACTGGCAACTGTTCGAGTTCACCGTCGACGTGGCGATGCTGACCCGTCGCGAGCAGCACACCGCCGGCATTCCGGGCCTCGCGCCGGGTCGGCCGGCCGTTCGGGTCTGGCTCGACCCGCACGCCCCGTCGCCGACGACGGCCGCCGCGCCGCTCGCCGTCCCGCAGTCCCGCCCGACCCGCCGCAGCCGTGACGTCCAGTGCACTGCCGCCTGACCACGACCAGAGACAGTCCGTGCCGGCTCCGTCCCCGACGGAGCCGGCACCGTCTGTACGCCCGCCCTGCGCCGCCCGCGCCGTGCCGCCCGCGAGGCCGTGCCGTGCCGTGCCGCCCGCGAGCCGCGCCTCGTGGGTCGCTGCCGGGGGTGATCGACTCGGTTTTGGTGAAGTCGCGGTATCCCGGCCGCTCGGATGCCCCGACTTTCAGGAAGCCGAGTGGATCAACGTGGGCCGGCCGAGGCGGAGCGGCGCGCGGACAATCGGCGGGCCGGGGTACCTGGGTGCACAGGCTCGACGACTCGGGTACAGTGGTGCCGCTTGCGGGTGTAGTTCAATGGCAGAACATCAGCTTCCCAAGCTGACAGTGCGGGTTCGATTCCCGTCACCCGCTCCACGATCAAGGCCCTGGCCAGGACGACAGTCCCGGCCAGGGCCTTCGATGTTCACGGTCGAGGATCATGCGGCTGGACGATGCCGGCGACGTCGAAGCGCGGCCCCGATCCGGTAAGGCCTCCACCGCTGCCTGACCGATGACATGCCTTGGGTGCACCATCTACCGTCCAGGCATGACTGTCGTTTGGGCGGCATCGGGGCTGTTGTTCCTCGCGCTGGTGTGCGGGCTGGCCGCATTGGTGACGATGTTCGTACGACGGCGAAGGCAGGCTGCTTCGCAGCAGGACCGGGAGGCGGTGCTGCGGGCGGCACGGGCCGCTACCCGCCAAATCGCTCGGGATGGGCGTCGTACTGGGCGGGGCACGCTTCGCGGCAAGGGCGGTGGCGGCAACGATGGTCTGGCGGCGGATGCGGCCTACGGAAGTGACGGCGGAACGCCGAGCGGCGGGTAGGCGATTCGAGGGGTCTCGCGCGCCATTGGACCGGGCCAATTCCGGCGCGAAGGTTCGCTGCCCGCTACTGCCATCGGGTCGTGGCTCGCCAGGCCAACTCCTGCGCGGTCGGTTCGTCGCTGATGTCGCCGTTCTCGCGAAACCAGGTGAGCGTCTTGGTCAGACCGGTGACCAGGTCGTCGTGGTTCACCAGCACGTGCGTGGCGAGCCGGCTCACGTCGAGCACCAGTTCTGCGTCGCGAAACGGGAAGTAGTCACGCGCGCGGACGGAGGGGTCCGGGGCGGGGACCACCGTGGGCCGTACTCCGGCGACCTCCCCGAGGATCGCGAGGTACTCGCGCAGGGTGTAGCTGGCCGGCTCGCCCACGTTGAACGTTCCCGCACCCAGCTGGCCCGCGCACGCGGCGGCCACCACCTGGGCGAGCGCTTGGACGTGGCAGAACTGGATGCGGGTGCCACCGTCTCCGGGGACGAAGACCGGCTGGCCAGCCAGGAAGCGAGCCCACAGGAACTGCTCGCGCGGCTCCGGATTGTGCGGACCGTAGACGTAGGGCGGCCGCAGGACGGTCAGACCGGTGTCGCAGGCGCCTCGCAGCGCGGCCTCGCACTCCGCTTTCGCCTCGCCGTAACCGCCCCAGATGGCATCGCCGTCGGCCTGGTCGGTCTCCTGGAACGGCGGTGACGCCACCGACCGGTTGTAGACGGCGGCCGAGCTGATGAAGACATAGCGCAGCTGCTGAGGCTCCGGCAGGGCCGCGAGCACATTGGTGACATGATGAGGTTCGGTGCCCGAGACGTCGACGACCGCGTCGAAGCCCGCCAGGTTCAGTTCCCTCAGCTGCGCGGCGTCGTTGCGGTCCGCGACGAGCTGCCGAATCCGCGGATCCCACAAAGGCCTGGAACCCCTGTTGAGTACGGTGACCTCGTGGTCATCGAGCAGCGTCGTCACGATGGCACGGCCGACGAACTGGGTACCGCCCAGCACCAACACGTGCATGACCCCTCCTTGGAATGGCGGGCGACGCGCCAGTGGTCGGCCTGCCAGCAGCGGCCACTAGGCGCACTGCCCGGAAAGGTCGGTTAAGTGGCCGATAGGTGCTGCCCGGCATGGCATGAACTGTCGACGGTGGCACCCTCTACTGACAACTGCCTTATAGATTGGTCGCCGTGACGGTTAGCGCGCTACCCCGAGATCGACAGCACCTCACCTGGATGCCGCTCCCCATTGCCGTGCTCAGCGTCGGGCTGCTGCTCCGTGCCGCCGGGACGGTCTGGGACCTCGTGCACTTCAACGAGCTGTTCAACTATGGCAGCAGCATGAGCGGGTCGCTCGCCTCCCTCATGGAGGAAGTCTTCGCCTACCTGCGGTTGGTCCTGACGGCGGTGCTGCTGCCGATCTTGTGGATCGCGGCACGGCGGGTCGCCGTCGCCGGATCGAGGTGGCCGGGCGTCATCGCGTGGGTCTGCGGGGTGCTCGCCGCCTACGGCGCTGCCGGGGTGCTGGCCACGCCGAACGACGGCAGCGACCCGAACCAACTGGGCATTGTCCACGACGACACGACGCCGACCTGGATCAGCGTGCTTGACGTCGCCGCGCCGTACGCGATTCTCATCGGTGCCGGGGGCGCGGTGCTGCTGCTCGTGTTGGCGTTCCTCACCCGGGTGCGGGCAGGTGCCAGTGGCGCGCTCGACGCAGGCGCCGGCACCGACAGCTAGCGCTGGCCGGTCGGTGACACCGCGCGCTGCGGCCTCGACGCCGCAGGCGTGGTCAGCTCCTCCAGTGCGGCGAACGCTCGCACCACGTGGTCTTCCGGCTGTTGCGGCCCGGCCCCGGCTGGCCGTCAGGTGCCGGCCCGGAACCCCTGGTGGCGTCGAAGGAGTTCCCGCAGGGCCTCGATCTCGGCGGTAAGCGCGGCCTGCCCCTGCGCGGTGATCCTGATCCAGGTCTTGGGCCGGCGCCCGTGATAGCCCCTTTCGATCTGGATGAGTTGCGCCTCCTCCAGCACCGCGAGGTGTCGGGAGAGGTTGCCGGCGGTGAGTTCGAGGGCGTCGCGCAGGTAGGCCACCTCCACCCGGTCGGCCTCCGCCGCGATGGTGAGGATGCCGAGCCGGTTGCGTTGGTGGACGGTGTCGCTGAGCCCGTTCGTCGGGTGCCCGCCGTTGCCCGGGCCGCCGGCCGCCGCGTTACTGGTCACGCCGACCTCTGATCGTGTTGAGCAGGGCGATGCCGCCGCCGACGAGCAGGATCGGTGCGGGCAGCAGGGCCGCCAGCAGGAAGCTGTGGCGGTTCAGGTCCCCCGGTTCGAAGTCGGCGGTCTGGAAGTAGATGGTCACGAGGACGATTGCCGCGACGTAGACCGTGGCCACTACCATCAGGCCGCGGCTGCGTTCCAGTCGGGCCAGGACCAGTAGGCCCGCCGCGATGACCAGGTGCGGGATCATCCCGCGGTTGGAGATGCCCAGCAGCGGTGTGGTCAACCAGTTGGTCCCGGTCGAGATCACCGCACCCGTGTTGAGCAGCAGGTACCGCAGCACGATCGGCAGCACGAGCCCGACGATGGTGCCCACGATGCCGGCGATGACGTACGGCCGAGTCGGTGTCTGGACGCCCACCCGCACACCATGCCACCGATACCACCAGAGGCTCAGCAGGTAACCGCCGATGAGCGCCGCCAGCCAGTACCAGCCGAGCGCCGCCGAGCGTTCGAGGAAGTGCCCACCCAGGCCGGTCAGGGCGGGGTTTTCCGGCCCGGCGCGCAGCGCGGGCGGTTCGACCGACTCGACGTACAGCGGGGCGGCTGCCGTCATCAGCAGGCCGAACAGCAGCAGCGGCAGCCAGTAGGCGTTGCGGACGGCCCTGGTGCGCCGCTGGAGGGCGGTCACCGAGGCCAGCAGCTCTCCTGGTGCGTCGCCGCTGTTCGGCGTGGTGCTCCATCGGTCCGACACGGTGGCCTCCAGGCTGCTGCGCGGGTGCTGCACTGCCAATAGATTTGCATCACAAACCATTTTGCGCAAGCGGTTCAGCGCGCCGACGGCATCCGGGGGATCGACAGTGGTGGTTCCTGCCGGACCCGGCACCGGCTAGGGTCCGGCGTGGAGGTGGTTCGTGTTCACCGAGGCTTTTCCGATCGTGACGACACCTGACCTGCCACGACTTGTCGCGTTCTACCGGGACGTGGTCGGCTTCGAGCTGACCTACCGGTTCCCCGCCCACGGCGTCCCGGAGTTCGTCGCTCTCCGGCTGGGCAGTAGCGAGCTCGGCCTGGCCGCCAACCCGGAGGCGGGCGGGCCGGCCGAGTCGCACCGCTGGGAGTTGTGCGTCTACGCCGACGACTGCGACGCGGCCGTCGGCGCGCTGCGCACCGGTGGAGCGACAGTCACCGAGGAGCCGGTGGACCAGCCCTGGGGTGAGCGGTCCGCGCGGGTCACCGACCCCGACGGCAACCGACTGCTGGTGCTGGCCCGGCTCTAGGGTGTGTGCCGGGCAAGGGCGGGGTCATCGTCGCCAGAACAGCAGATGGGTGACTCCGCTGGGGCTGGGCACCGACTCGAGGTGGAAGCGGTCCAGCAGTTCGTCGGGGCTTCCCCACAGCCGCTCGCCCCGGTGCAGGTCGACGGGCGCGACGGCGATGTGCATCGTGTCGACCAGGTCCGCCTCGATGAACTCGCGGATGGTGGCGACCCCACCCCCGAGGCGTACGTCCCGGCCGGCGGCAGCCTGCTTCGCCTGGGCCAGCGCCTCGGCCGGGCTGGCGTTGACGAAGTGGAACGTGGTGTCGGCGAGGGCGAACGACGGGCGCACGTGGTGGGTGAGCACGAAGACCGGCGTGTGGAACGGCGGGTTGTCGCCCCACCAGCCCTGCCAGTCATGGTTCTCCCAGGGGCCACGCTGGGGGCCGAACTTGTTGCGACCCATGATCTCCGCGCCGATGTTGCACTCGGCATCGCGGGTCAGGTAGTCGTCCAGGCCGCGGGTGCCACCCGGCTCGGTGCGATACACGAAGCTCGCGGTGGCAGCCCGCCAGGAGAACAGCGGGGTGGGGTCGGCGTGGCCGAAGGGCCGTTCCAGGCTCTGCCCCTCCCCGGTGCCGAACCCGTCGCGCGAAACGTTGAAGCACTGCACCCGCAGCAGTTGCGGCATGAGGATCCCCTCTCGGGTAGACGGGCCGGGTTCAGTTGGCGGTCACCGTCGGGCCGCCACCCCTACCCCGGTCGTCGAGCACGAGCGGGGCACGACCGCGCACCTCGTACCGGATGTGGGTGACCTGCGGGGTGTGGATCACCCGGGTCGGCGTCAGCTCGAACCCCTCCTTCTCGCCGAGGTCGAGGTCCGCGTCGAACAGTCGGAGACCGGTGCCGAGCACGACGGGTACGACGTGCAGCTCCAACTCGTCGAGCAGGCCGGCCTCGATCACCTGCCGCACCAGGCTGCCACCCCCGGCCACCGCGACGTTCTTGCCACCGGCCGCGGCGCGGGCCTGCTCGACGGCGCTGGCCACGCCATCGGTGACGTAGGTGAAGCTGGTGCCTCCGCCGCGCAGCAGCGGCTGGCGAGGGCGGTGCGTGACGACGAAGACCGGCGCGCGAAACGGCGGCTCCTCACCCCAGGGCACCTCACCGCCGTCGGCCATCCGGCGCCCCATCACGTACGCGCCGGCCGCGCCGAACGACTCGGCGATCACCTCGGAGTTGGCGTCCTGCTCCCCGCCGGCAAAACCCTGCCGTTCGCGCCAGGCCGCCGCCTCGGTCGCCCACCGGGTGACCCGGAAGAACTTGGCGCTCTCCGCCGAGTCCATCCAGTCGCCGTCTCCGTCGAACCGTGGGCCGGCGTAGCAGCCGTCCACCGACACCGACAGCTGTGCCGTCACCTTCGTCATTGCGTCTGGTCCTCTCCTCGGCTGACACCTCACCAACGGATGTCGCTCGCCGAGGGGTCGGCGCCGAACGGCGTCTCCCTACCGGATCGAGGTGTGACGTGCGTCACCTCATGCTCAGGCCCGGCATGGAGCTACGACCTCCGGTCGACGATCGCCGCCTCGATCCGCAGACCAAGGCCGATCAGGATGAGGAAGGTGGCGAGGATGTGCGGCTCAAGCCCGTGGTACGCGGATGCCATGGTGATCAGCGAGGTCATGAAGCCGGCCACGAGCGCCACCGTGCCGAACGATCGCACGGTGGCGACGCGCTGAGCGTGTAGGTCCACAGCGGAACGGTAGCCGCAGCGACGGCCCCGTGGTGGCCCCGAGCGGTGGTGCCGGATCTAGGCCCCGGGTTGCCTGTTCAAGGAGGTGCCCGAGGGTGCGTAGCCGTGGCGGCGGTAGAAGTGCACCGCGCCGTCGTTGCGGTGGTGGATGCCCGCCGACAGGCTGGTGATCCCGTTCTCGGTCGCCCACCGGTCGGCCGCGTCGAGCAGTGCCGCACCCACCCCGCGCCCCCTGGTCGAGTCCGACACCACAGTGTGGATCTGTGCCGACGGCTCGGGGCGCAGGATCTGGTGCGCTGGCGGTTCGGGTAGGCGCAGCACCTCGACCATCCCGACCACCTGCCCGTTCAACTCCGCGACGAGGATCGCGTCGCGGCCGGCTTCGGCGGTGAGCGCTGTCGTGAAGTGCTGGGCGACCGCCTCGCGCTGCGGCAGCCGGTAGACGTCCGGGTCCAGGGCGAGGTGCGCGGCGGCGTTCGCCAGGCGCAGCTCCACGAGTGCCGGTACGTCTGACAACTCCGCCGGTCGTACCGCCGGCCCGCTTCTTCGCATCACCGCGATGCTAGGGCACCCCGTTCCGGCCCGGCTAGGCTGGCGATCATGCGCATTGGCATCGTGATCCTGCCGGACCAGCGTTGGGCGGAGGCGCAGCGTCGCTGGCGGCAGGTCGACGAGTGGGGCTTCGACCACGCCTGGACGTACGACCACCTGGGCTGGCGGGACCTCGTCGACGGCCCGTGGTTCGACTCGATGGCCACGCTCACCGCCGCCGCCTCGGTGACCTCCCGCATCCGGCTGGGCACCCTCGTCGCGTCGCCGAACTTCCGGCACCCGGCCGCGTTCGCCCGGCAGATCACCACCGTGGACGACGTCTCGGCCGGTCGACTGCTGCTCGGCCTGGGCGCGGGCGGCATCGGGTTCGACTCGGCGGTGCTGGGCGGCGAGACGCTGCCACCGCGCCAGCGGGTCGAACGGTTCGCCGAGTTCACCGAACTGCTGGACCTGGTCCTTCGCGAGGACGGCACCACCTGGCGTGGTGACTGGTTCGCCGCCGTCGATGCCCGCAACAACCCCGGCTGCGTGCAGCAACCCCGGGTGCCGTTCGTGATGGCCGCCAACGGACCCCGGTCGATGCGGCTGGTGGCGCGCTTCGGTCAGGGCTGGGTGACCACCGGCACCGGTGACGACAACGACCTGGCCGGCTGGTGGGACAGCGTGGTCGCCCTCTCCGCGCGGATGGACCGGGCGCTGGCCGAGGCCGACCGCGATCCGGCCACCCTGGACCGTTATCTCTCACTGGACGCCGCGCCGGTCTTCTCGCTCAGCAGTGCGCAGTTCTTCGCCGATCAGGTCGGCCGGGCCGCCGACCTCGGCTTCACCGACGTGGTGACGCACTGGCCGCGGGCCAGCAGTTGGTACGCGGGCGACGAGGCCATCCTGGTGGACGTGGCGACAAGACTCCTCCCGGAGCTGCGCGGCTGACCACGCGCCCCCGCATCGCTGACGGTCGGGACAGCGCCGGCGGCGGACCGGTGGCGTCAGCCCGCGCTGCCGACGCGACCGGCTCAGGTGCCGAGGTCGCCGCTGGCCACGCCGCCCTCGCCGGCGGAGACCAGCCGTAGCCGGAGGCAGACGATCGGGGTGTCGCCGTCGACCGGGGTGCCGAGCCGCGCCCAGTAGGCCGAGTGCCCGGCCCGCCACTCCTCGATCGAGCGGTCACCCTCGCCCTCGGCGTGGGCGAAGTCCCAGGACACCTGCGCGAAGCGGACCACCTCCACCTCGGTGATCTCGACTACGCCGGCAAGTGCGTTGTCGTCGTCGACAAGCGCCAACCGTTCGCCGACGTGCTCCAACTCCTCGCCTTCGTCCGCGTACTCGGCGAGCCGCCCGGCCGTCGCCGTCTTCACCCCGGCGAGTACCAGGGTGTTGAGGGTCGTCCGCAGCTCACCCGGCGTGCCGAGGGCGAGGGTGCGCAGTTCACCGATCCGAGGCCACATCCTGCCGAGGCTAGGCCAGCACGGCTCAGCCCGCCGCCGCAATACGCAGTCAGGCGGGCAGATCCGCCGCGTTGATCAGGCCGGTGACGCGTAGCTCGGCCGCGACGTCCGGCGGGCAGTCGACGGCCACCACCGCCGTGCCCAGCACGTCGGCACCGCGTGCGGAGCAGATGTCGTACAGGGCGTGGAGTTGGGCGCCGGTACGCACCCAGTCGTCCACCACCAGGACCCGGTCGCCGGGGCCGAGGTGCCGGTCCCGGACGGCCAGGTCGACCCGCCGACCCCGGTAGTCCGGTGGGCTCTGCGCCCAGGTGAGCGGCCCGCCCGGCAACCGGCCGTCGCCGGGCTTGTGGGCGGCCACGAAGCCGACCCCGAGGGCGGTGGCGGCCAACGGCCCGAGCAGCAGCCCGGTGACCGCCGGGGCGAGCACCACCGTCGGCCTGGCGGCCCGGTACGGCGCGACCAGGGCCGGTCCGAGTTCGGCCAGCACCGCCGGGTCCCGCCACCAGCCGGAGATGTCGCTGACCAGGTGACTGCTGTCCGGTCCGGGGTCGATCCACTGGAACAGGGTGGCCAGGCGTGCGGTCAGCTCAGCGGGCATCCGCTCATCCTGCGGCAACCGTGGTCGGTGCGCCGGCACCCGGGCCGGCCGGCCCACCCCGGATCGGATGATCGGCTACACGTACCAGTGCAATTACGGGCATACCACCATGATCACGTTGACGTCGGAAGTGCTTCTCTCGTTACGGTCCGACCCGGTTTGTTCAGACGACGAAAGGACCGGGCCGGTGGCAGCCAAGCACTCCCGTACCCGCATCTTCTCCTCTCCGGCGGGCATCGTGGCCACCGCGGCGGTCGGCGTCGCCCTCGCCGTCGGGGGCACGTTCGGTGCCGTGCAGCTGACCTCCGGCTCCGGCCAGGCGGAGCAGGCGAGCCTCGACCTCACCCCGAGCACCGCCGCGAGCAGCCTCACCCCCAGTTCCCCGGCCGTCTCCCCGACCGTCAGCCCGTCGCCGAGCGGGTCCGCCAGCCCGTCGGCCATCCGGTCGCAGCAGGCGGCCTCCCGGGGCAAGACCCGTACGGCGCCGCCGAAGCCGACGCCGAAGCCGACCGTGAAGAAGACCACCGCGGCAGCGAAGGTCCTGGAGAGCGGCTCGTGTGGCGCGTCGTTCTACTCCGACGGGCAGTTGACCGCCAACGGTGAGTCGTTCAACCCGAGCGCGCTCACCGCCGCGCACAAGACGCTGCCGTTCAACACCAAGGTCCGGGTGACCAACCCGGCAAACGGCAAGTCGGTAGTGGTGCGGATCAACGACCGCGGCCCGTTCATCGACGGCCGCTGCCTGGACCTCTCCCGGGCCGCGTTCGCCACCATCGCCTCGGTCGACGTGGGCGCGCTCACCGTCCGCTACGAGGTCCTCGGCTGACCGGGTCGGGTCGCGCCGATTCGGCCGGTCGACAGGGCCGGCCGGACAGAACCTTCTCGGACGACGGGTCAGGTTCATTCACCGACTCACGTGGATCAGGCAAACTGTCAGTCGTACCCACGCGACTCCTCCAGCCGGGCCGTCGCCCGCTGAGCCCCGGATCCCGCGCCGGCCTCGGCGCGGCCCTTGTCCTGCTCGGGATCGTGTCGGCGGTGGAGGCGGCGGACGGCCGGTTCGCGCACTACGTCGCACTGTTGTCGGCCGTACCGTGGCTGGCCGCCGCCGTGGCGTCCTGGCCTGTGGTGCTGGGGGTGGGCATCGTGGCGACCCTGACCGGTGCCGGCTTCGCCCTGACCGAGCCGAAGATGTCGATGATCACCCCGGTCAGCGTTGTCGCGGTCGCGGTCGCCACCGGATTGGCGGTGGCGGTGGCGTCGGTCCGGCAGCGGCAGGCGGAGCAGATCGTCGAGCTGACCAAACTCGCGTCGGTGGCCCAGCAGGCGGTGCTGCGTCCGCTCGGGCCCCAGGTCGGGACGCTCTCGGTGGCGGGACGCTACATCTCCTCCACCGCGACGGCCGAGATCGGTGGTGACCTGTACGAGGCGATCGACACGCCCTACGGCGTCCGCATGATCATCGGTGACGTGCGCGGCAAGGGTCTGGACGCGGTTCGGCTGGCGAGCATCGTTCTCGGCTCCTACCGGCACGTGGCGTACGAGCGGGCCGACCTGCGCGCCGTGGTCGCCGACCTGGACCGCGCGGTGGCTCGTAACGTCGGCGACGAGGACTTCGTGACCGCCGCGCTTGTCGAGGAGCGCGGCGGCACACTGACCATCGTCAACTGCGGGCATCCGTCACCGCTGCTGCTGCGCCGGGGTGCGGTGATTCCGCTGGAACCACCGGCGCCGGCACCCCCGCTCGGGTTCATGCCGGTGGTCCGCCCGCGGGTCGAGCGCCTGGAGCCGGGAGACCGGCTGCTGCTGTTCACCGACGGTCTCGGCGAGGCGCGGCGGGATGGTGAGTTCTTTCCCACCGCCGACCGCGCCTGGCGGCTGCTCGGTCACGGCACCGTCGCCGACGGGCTGGCCTCCCTGGAGACCGCCCTGGTCGAGTGGGTGCACGGCCGGCTCGACGACGACATCGCCCTGGTGCTGATGGAGTACGTCGGTGCCCGTACCGGCGCGGCGGCGGCCGTACCGAGTTGGGAGTTCGGCGCCGCCGAGAGCTGACCCGAGCGGAGTGTGTAATCGCCGTCACTTGGCTCATCCGCTTGTCGCTGCCTACCCGCGAGTAATACAGTCGGGGTTACTGATCGGTAACACCTGTCCGGAAGCGGGGCCAGTGAGCATGACCCACTACAAGAGCAACCTGCGGGACCTTGAGTTCAACCTGTTCGAGGTCTTCGGTGCCGACCGGTCGTTCGGCCAGGAGCCGTACTCGGATCTCGACACCGACACCGCCCGCACGTTCCTCGCCGAGCTGGACCGCCTCGCTCGCGGGGAGCTCGCCGCCAGCTACACGGACAGTGACCGCAACCCGCCGGTGTTCGACCCGGCCACCCACACCGCGCCGCTGCCGGCGTCGTTCAAGAAGTCGTACCAGGCATTCATGGACTCCGAGTTCTGGCGCCTGGACCTGCCGCCGCACCTGGGCGGCACCAACGCGCCCCGCGCCCTCTGGTGGGCGATGGCCGAACTGGTGCTCGGCTCCAACGCCCCGATCTGGATGTACGCCTCCGGCCCCTCCTTCGCGCACGTCCTGGAGGTCGAGGGCAACGAGCAGCAGAAGCGGTGGGCCAAGCTCTTCATCGACAAGCAGTGGGGCTCCACGATGGTGCTCACCGAGCCGGACGCCGGCTCGGACGTCGGCGCCGGCCGCGCCCGCGCGATCCAGCAGCCCGACGGTTCCTGGCACATCGAGGGCGTGAAGCGCTTCATCACCTCGGGCGAGCACGACCTGAGTGACAACATCGTGCACTACGTGCTGGCCCGCCCGGTCGGGGTGGAGGGCGTCGGTGGCCCCGGCACCAAGGGTCTGTCGCTCTTCGTGGTGC
The DNA here is from genome assembly GCF_040649215.1 of Micromonospora sp. NPDC049044. NCBI lineage: Bacteria > Bacillati > Actinomycetota > Actinomycetes > Micromonosporales > Micromonosporaceae > Micromonospora > Micromonospora sp. NPDC049044. The sequence goes on from NZ_JBEZFA010000049.1 coordinate 29,132, forward strand.
CGAAGTTCCACTTCGACGAGACCACCGGCGAGCTGGGTGAACGCAACGGCGTCTACACCACGAACGTCGAGCACAAGATGGGCCTGAAGGTCTCCAACACCTGCGAGCTGACCTTCGGCGAGCACGGCGTACCGGCCAAGGGCTGGCTGCTCGGCGACAAGCACGACGGCATCCGGCAGATGTTCATGATCATCGAGTACGCCCGGATGCTCGTGGGCACCAAGGCCATCGCCACCCTCTCCACCGGCTACCTCAACGCTTTGGAGTACGCGAAGAGCCGGGTGCAGGGCGCCGACCTGATCCAGCAGGCGGACAAGACCGCCCCGCGGGTCACCATCACCCACCACCCGGACGTCCGCCGCTCGCTGCTGCTGCAGAAGTCGTACGCCGAAGGTCTCCGTGCCCTTGTCCTCTACACCGCCAGCTGGCAGGACAAGGTCGCCATCGCCGAGGCCGCCGGCGACGAGAAGGCCACCAAGCTTGCCAAGCGGGTGAACGACCTGCTGTTGCCGCTGGTCAAGGGCGTCGGCTCGGAGCGGGCCTACGAGCTGCTCGGGCACGAGGCCCTGCAGACCTTCGGCGGCTCCGGGTTCCTGCAGGACTACCCGCTGGAGCAGTACGTCCGGGACGCGAAGATCGACACCCTGTACGAGGGCACCACCGCCATCCAGAGCCTGGACCTGATCTTCCGCAAGATCGTCCGCGACAACGGCAAGGCGCTGATGGCGGTAGCCAGCGAGATCCAGGAATTCATCTCCTCCGAGGCGGGCAACGGCCAGCTCAAGGAGGAGCGGCAGGCGCTTGGCAAGGCGCTCGTCGAGGTCCAGAACATCCTGGGCGTCATGACCGGCTGGCTGGGCGAGGCGCAGGGCGGCGACACCCGCGCGCTCTACAAGGTCGGGCTGAGCAGCCGGCGGTTCCTACTGGCGATCGGCGACCTGGTGGTCGGCTGGCTGCTGCAGAAGCAGGCCGACGTGGCGCTGAAGGCGTTGGCCGGCGAGGTCACCGCCAGCGACAAGGCGTTCTACACCGGCAAGGTGGCCGCCGCCCGCTTCTTCGCCCGCGAGGTGCTGCCCCGCATCGGCGCCGACCGGCGGATCATCGAGGGCACCGATCTCGACATCATGGACCTCCCGGAGGAGGCCTTCTGACCGCACCACGGCACGGCTGACGGTTCCGGGTCGCACCACCCGGTACCGACACCGACGGCCGGCGAGGGCGACATGCCCCGCCGGCCGTCGCCGCGTCCGGGTCCGGGGCCGCCGCGCGTCGCCGACAGAGCGGGGTGGCGGCTCCGGATCGCGGCGGCTCCGGACCGGCCTCGTCGCGTCGGACGGCCCGGCTGCGAGGGCCGGCACGCATTGGGCCAGCCCCGCCGGGTATGCCGGCGTCGTGGCGGGTAACCGTCGCGTGACCTCGAAAGGGAACGCCCAGAGCCACCGCACGGGGGAGTGCAGCGCACATGGGTGTAGGAAGCGGCATTTTTCTCATCGCGATCGGCGCGATCCTGACCTTCGCACTGAGGGCCAACGTCTGGTGGATCGACGTGCGGGCGGTCGGCTGGGTCTTCATCCTGGCCGGGCTGGCCGTACTGCTGACCACTGTCTGGTTCTGGCAGGACCGGCGCAAGCGGGCCCGGACCCTCATCGTCGAGGAGAACCGGCTCTCCCATCCGACGGCGATGATGCCGCCACCGCCAGACCCACCGCCACCAACCGCGCCGCCGTCCTGACGCCGGCACATCCCGCTGAGCCACCCGTCGATGATCGACGGGTGGCTCAGCCGCGTGCGATGTGACGGGCCGAGACCGGCGCTCCCGCCGGCGCCAACTCCATCCAGGCGAACCGGCCACGGTGCACCGACAGTTCGGCGGTCCGCAAACCCTCATCTGGCGCACCTGTCGGGTCGAGGAGGCCCGCGAACAGCGATATGCCCGGGTTGTGGGCAATCAACAGGGCGGTCCGGGCCGCTGCGTCGACCGTACGCACCAGCGCCAACAACTCCTCCGGGTGGGCGTCGTACGCGCCGGGCTCGTAACGAACAGTTGGCCGCGGACCGGCCGGGCCACCCTCCGGTGGCGTGCCGGTCATCCCCATCGCCACCCCGTGCCAGGTCTGCCGGGTACGTCTCGCCGTCGAGCAGATCACCACGTCCGGCAGCAACCCGTGGTGCGCCAGCCAGGCACCCGCCGCTGCCGCGTCCGCCTCCCCACGGGCACTGAGTGGGCGCTCGGCATCATCTGCCGCGTCACTGCCCTGCTCGGCCTTCGCGTGCCGCAGCAACACCAGAGTCCGCATCTCGGAGTCAGCGTCCGTCATGCCCCCAGCTTGCCCGATTGGCGATCTCTGTGCCTGGGTAAGTCGATGGATGCCGCACCCCTACCGACGGCCGCGGCGCGTCGTACGCCAGGTTAGAGCCGAGGAGCGAGACATGGGCATTGGTGGCAGCATCTTCTTGATCGCGCTGGGCGCGATCCTCGCGTTCGCCGTGGACGCCGATCTGGGCTGGCTGAACCTGTCAGTGGTCGGCTGGGTGCTGATGCTGGCCGGTGTCGCCGGCCTGATCGCCACCCTCTACTTCTGGAACAGCCGCCGTCGCACAGTGGTCGCCGCACCGGTCCGCGAGGAGCGCGTGGTGGCTGACCGGGTCGTGCCGGTCCAGGACAACCAGGTTGTGCAGGAGTACCGCGAGGTGCGTCGGCCGGGCCGGCCGGTCTGATCCTCGCTCGCGAACTCCGGGGTCCCGCAGCGTCGCGGGGCCCCGGCTCGCGTATTGGCCCGGCGTCGCGGACGGTCCCGGGCTTCGTCGGCCCGGAAGGTCAGGCGAACAGCGCGAGGTAGATCGCGATGTGGTGGCAGAGCGCTGCCAGCAGCGTGCAGGCGTGGAAGAACTCGTGGTGACCGAAGACGGTCGGCCACGGATTGGGCCGGCGCAACGCGTAACAGACCGCGCCGGCGCTGTAGATCGCGCCACCGGCGATCAGCAAGACCAGTGCCGCGACGCCGCCACCGTGCAGGATCTCCGGCAGCATGGCCACCGCCACCCAGCCCAGCGCCAGGTATAGCGGCGCGGACACCCAGCGCGGCGCGTGCGGCCAGACCATCGTGACCGCAACGCCGGCCAGCGCACCACCCCAGACCAGGGCCAGCATCACGGTGGCCGGCCGGGGCGCGAGCAGCATCGTGCAGAGCGGTGTGTACGTGCCGGCGATGAACACGAAGATCATCGAATGGTCCATCCGGCGCATCACCTGGTAGCCGCGCTCCGACCACACCCGACGGTGGTAGAGCGCGCTGGTGCCGAAGAGCCCGCACACCGTGACGCTGTAGATCAGGCAGCTGACCAGGGGTGCCCACCCCGGGCGGGTGGCGGCGATCGAGTACAGCACGATGCCGCAGACCACGGCCACGAAGAAGGCGTACGTGTGTAGCCAGCCGCGCATCCGGGGCTTACCGATGTCGACCGGCTTCAGGCGAAGCGGGGCGGAAGTGCTCACACAGTCAGGCTACGGCACCGTAGGTTACCTGCAAGTAGTGGTGTGGGTGACGCGTGGCACCGTCGTCGCGAACTCCGTACCGGCACGACATCGGCGAGGATGAGCGGATGCGGATCCGACCCGTCGGGGCGCGAGCCCTGCTCATCGACTGCACCGCCCCGGCCGGCTCTTCCGACGCCGCGCTCGTGGAAGCGTGGCGGGCCGAGCTGTGGCGGCGTCGGGCCCAGGGTGACCTGGTCGCCGTCGAGATCGTCCCCGCGGCCAGCACGGTCCTGCTCGACGGCCTGCCCGACCCGGCCGGCACGGCCGAGCAGTTGGCCCGATGGGCGCCCGGCGTGACAGCGGTGGGCGTTGTCGGGGCCGGCGGCGGGGCGGGCGACAGTGCCGGTGCCGCGGCGGAGGTGGTCGTGCCTGTCGTCTTCGACGGGCCGGACCTGCCGGTGGTGGCCGAGCAGTGGGGCGTGGACGTGCCGACAGTGCTACGCCGGCTGACCGGCACCCGGTTCCGGGTCGCGTTCTGCGGCTTCGCCCCCGGGTTTCCCTACCTGACCGGGTTGCCCGACGAGTTGGCGTTGCCCCGGCTCGCCACCCCCCGCCCCCGGGTGCCGGCCGGGTCGGTCGCGCTGGCCGGCCCGTACGCGGGCATCTACCCGAGCGCGTCCCCCGGGGGATGGCTGTTGGTCGGCCGGACCGAGTTGGTCCTCTTCGACGTGCACGCCGATCCCCCGGCCCGACTCGGACCCGGCACCCAGGTCCGGATGGCGGCGGCATGACCCGTCCGGCCGCTGTCGAGGTGCTGCGCGCCGGCGCACTCACCACCGTGCAGGATCTGGGCCGGCCCGGTTGGGCACACCTGGGCGTACCCCGCTCCGGTGCCCTCGACCCGGCGGCGCTGCGGCTGGCCAACCGGCTGGTCGGAAACCCGGAGCACGCCGCGGGCCTGGAGGTCACCCTGTCCGGTTGCACGCTGCGGCTGACCCGGGCCACCACTGTGGCGGTCACCGGGGCCGAGGTGACGGTCCAGGCGGGCGATCGCCCCGGCGACACCGGACGGCCACTCACCGTGCCGGCCGGGACGGTGCTGCGGATCGGCCCGGCCCGTCAGGGCGTACGGAGTTGGTTGGCGGTGGCGGGTGGCATCGACGTGTCGCCGGTACTCGGCAGTCGGGCCACCGACACCCTCGCCGGGCTCGGGCCGGCTCCGCTGCGTGACGGCGACCGGCTGCCGCTCGGCGAGCCCCACGGCCCGCCCGCGCCGGTGGACCTGACCGTCACCGCCGCGCCGGCGTCGGAACTGCACCTGCTGCTGCATCCCGGCCCTCGGGAGGACTGGTTCACGCCGACCGCGTTCGACAGGCTGTTCGGCACCGCGTACACCGTCAGCCCGGTGAGCAACCGGGTCGGGGCGCGGCTCGCCGGCGCGGCGCTGCCCCGCGCGGTGGCCGGCGAACTGCCGAGCGAGGGCATCGTGCTCGGCGCGGTGCAGGTGCCGGCGGACGGACAGCCCCTGATCTTCCTCGCCGACCATCCGACCACCGGTGGATACCCCGTCATCGGGGTGGTCAGCGACGTGACAGCGCTCGCGCAGGCCCGGCCAGGTACTACCGTCAGATTCCATGGACCTCAACGCTGACCTGGGTGAGGGATTCGGCATCTGGCGGCTCGGCGACGACGAGGCGCTGCTGAGCCTCGTCACCTCCGCCAACGTCGCCTGCGGCTTCCACGGTGGCGACCCGTCCACCATGCGGCGGGTCTGCGAGGGCGCCGCGCGACGGGGGGTCGCGGTGGGCGCGCAGGTCGGCTACCGGGACCTGGCCGGCTTCGGTCGACGGCACATCGCGTACGACTTCGCCGAACTACGCGACGAGGTGACCTACCAACTGGGGGCGCTCGACGCGTTCTGCCGGCTGTTCGGCACCCGGGTCCGCTACCTCAAACCGCACGGCGCGCTCTACCACGCAGCCAGCACCAACGAATCCCAGGCGGCGGCGGTGGTCGCGGCGGTCACCGGTTACGACCCCGAGCTGCCGGTGCTCTGCCTACCCGGGTCGACGCTCGCCCAACTCGCTGTCGGCGCGGGCCTGCCGGTCGTCGCGGAGGCCTTCGCCGACCGTGCCTACCTGCCCAACGGGGCGCTGGTGCCGCGCGGCACACCCGGCGCGGTGATCACCGACCCGGAGCAGGTGGCGGAACGGGCGGCGCGGATGGCCACCGAACGGATCGTGGTGGCGGTTGACGGCACCGTCATCCCCTGCTCGGTCGACTCGATCTGCGTGCACGGCGACACCCCGGGCGCGGTCTCCGCCGCCGAGTTGGTCCGCGCCACCCTCATCGACGCCGACGTGTCCCTGGCACCGTTCGCGTGAGAGGAGGGGCCCGCACGGGCCCCTCCACACGTCAGGCGTCCAGGCCGCGGAGGACCAGCGGGAGTCGGGTCACCGCACCGTCGACGACCCGGACCGGTACGCCCCAGTCCTGCCGGGTCAGGTGGCACGCCGCGTGTTCGACGTCCGCGTCGCAGGTGGCCGCCTGGGCGGTCACCTGCAACACCCCGGCGGTGACCTCGCTGTTGAGCACCAGCCGACGGGACAGGTCGGTGCCCGTGCCCGCACCCTCCACCAGCAGCTCCGGCGGTGACGCGGAGACCACCAACCGGGTCGACGGCCCGAACGTCTCGTCCAGCTTCTGCCCCGGCGCGGGGGTGAAGACGATGTCCAGGGTGACCTCACCGGCCGCGACGTCGGTCGGCTTGCGCTCGGTGCGGTGCCGGGGGCCGTCGACAGTGCTGGCACCGGCCGCCGACAGGGCACCCGGGGCGAGCCGGGTCAGCCGGTGCGCGGCGGACTCCACCACCAGCACCTCGCCGGCCGGGGTGAGCACCAGGTCGCTCGGCTCGGCCAACCCGTCGGCGACTGTGGAGACCTGGTTGGTGGCCGGGTCGAAGCGACGAACCGCGCCGTTGTACGTGTCCGCGATCAGCACCGAGCCGTCCGGCAGGGCGCACACACCGAGCGGGTGTTGCAGTAGCGCCGACTCCGCCGGACCGTCCACGTGCCCGAAGTCGAACAGGCCCTGCCCGACGGCGGTGCCCAGCACACCGTTCTCGACGTACCGCAGAGCACTGGTCTCGCTGTCGGCGATCCACAGCCGCGCACCGTCGGCGGAGACGGAGAGCCCGGACGGCTGCGCCATCCACGCCTCGGCCAGTGGGCCGTCGCGCAGCGCCTCGACAGTGGTGCCGGCGTACATGCCGGCGGTCCGCTTGATCGGGTCGAACCACCACAGCTGGTGGATACCGGCCATCGCGATGATCAACTTGTCGTCGTACCAGGCCAGGTCCCACGGGGACGAGAGATCCACAGCGAGGGCGTCGTGGGCGTGGTCGTCGACCTCGGCACGCCACTGCCGGCCGCTGCCGGCCACGGTGACCACCTCGCCGGACTCCAGCCGCACACCGCGCAGCAGGTGGTTGACGGTGTCGGCCACCACCAGGTCGTAGCCGGCGACCTCGGCGACATGCGTGGGCAGCAGGCACACCCCCTGCGGCTCGGAGAACGTCGCCGCAGGAGCCAGCCCGTCGACCCGGCCCCGCTCGCCCGAGCCGATCCGACGCACCGGCGTCTCGCCGTCGGGAGCAACCTCGACAAGTGAGTGCCGGGCCGAGTCCGAGACCAGCAGGTTCCCGTTCGGCAGCAGCGCCGCCTTACCCGGGAAGCGCAGCGCCGTCTCCGGGGCCGGCGGCGGAACGTACGGGCCGTCGCCCCGGTGCAGGGTGCCCTTGGCCTCGTGGGTGGCGATCAGCTCGTCGATCAACCGGGCCAGCCCCTCGGCGTGACCCTCGCCCGCCATGGTGGCCACCACGTAACCCTCGGGGTCGATCACCGAGAGGGTCGGCCAGGCCCGGGCCGCGTACTGCTGCCACATGTCCATCTCGGGATCGTCGAGTACGGGGTGGTGCACCCCGTACCGCTCGACGGCCGCGACGAGGGCGTCCGCGTCCTTCTCGTGCTCGAACTTCGGCGAGTGCACACCGATCACGACGAGCACGTCGCCGTACTTCTCCTCAAGCGGGCGCAGTTCGTCGAGCACGTGCAGGCAGTTGATGCAGCAGAACGTCCAAAAGTCCGCGACCACGATCTTGCCGCGAAGGTCCTGCAAGGTCAGGTTCCGTCCGCCCGTGTTGAGCCACTGGCGGCCCCGCAGTTCGGGCGCACGTACACGCGCTGTCGTTCCCATGCCTGCCAGCCTGCCACGCCGCAGTCCCGACCGCCGTGACCCGGGCGACAGACCGCTGAGCAGTCCCCGCCCGCGCCGCCCTCGTCGCGCTCCCGACGCCTCGCGGCGTATTCACGGACCTCGACCGCGTCGGTCGGGGACGGGTTACGCCTGGCCATGGGCGTTGCGCCGCCGCGGCGGGTACGACGACGGCGGGGCCACGGTTGCCCGTGACCCCGCCGTCGGTGGAGTTACTTGGTGGCCGGCTTGAGGCAGAGCACCCTGTTGGTGCCGCTACCCGGCAACACCACGTGGGGCTGCGTCGGGTCGGCGCACTTCTCCTTGGCGTCCACCTTGGAGACGACAGTGAAGGAACCGGCCTCGCCGCAGGTTGCCGCCGATGCGCCACCCTGACCGGACTGCTTCACGCAGCTGCCGACCGCGGGGTCGAAGGCCGGGGTGTCTTCCTTGCCGACCTTCCCGAGGAGCAGCAGCAGGCCGAGCGGCACCGCCAGGATGAGCACCGCGGCGATCAATACCGCGGCCAGCACCCGACCGTTGCGTACCTTCGGCGCCGGTGCCTCCGTCTTGGGCTCCTCGGCGTCCGGCTTGAACGCGTCGAACCGGCCCTGATCCGACTTGCCGGGCTCCTGGCCCCAGGACGGCGCGGGCTGCTGCGGTGGCGGGAAGGCCGGCGGGAAGCTGCCGCCCGGTCCCGACTCGATCGGGGGCCCGCCGAAGCCGGGCCCGTTGGGGCCCGGTCCGCCGTAGTTCGTCGCACCGAACGTCGACGTGCCGCCGACCGCTGCGGTGCCGGCGGCGGACGATCCGGCGCCGCCGAACTGGTCGGCCGGCCGCTCGGCGCCGCCGTGCGGCCGGGTGCCGTTCATCGGCCGGTTGTTGCTGGGCGCGTCGACGAAGGAAGGCACACCGGGCGGGAACGCCGGCGGCGGTGCCGCAGCCTCACCGAACGCGTTCGGGGCGGGCTGCCGGTCGTCGAAGCGCGGCTCGGCAGCGGGCTCGCCGCCCCAGCCGGGGCTGATCTGCCGCTGCGGGTCGTTCTGCCAGTCAGGTGCGACCTGACGGGGGGAGTCGTTCTGCCACTCCGGTGCGACCTGCCGCTGGGCATCGTGCTGCCACTCCGGTGCCGACTGGCGGTCGGCAGCCGGGTCGGCCTGGAACGCCTCCGGCTCCGGCTCGTTCTCCGGCTCGGTTCGCGCCGGCCGACCGTACACCCGGGGTTGTGGTGTGGCAGTGCCGGTCGGGCGGATGGCCTGGTCGGTCGGGGGCATCACCCGGCTGGCCAGCGGCACCGAAGCGCTCGCCGTGGCCCGGGCCGCCGCGCTGGCTGCCGACTCGGCGTCCGACACCGGCACCACCGCGCGACCCGCTCCGGACTCCGGAGAGGTACGCGGTGCGGGCACCACCGCGGCATTGGCGGGGGCATCCTCGGCGCGGCCCCAACCGGCCGGGTCCGCCTCGTACTGCGCGGCGGCGTCCGGGGTCTCCCGCTCGGCGTACGCGGGCTGCTCAGGGATCGGTGCGAACTGGGCCTGGGGTGCGTAGTCGGTCGGCGGGGCAGCCGCCAGGCTGGCGCCCGGCACCCGTTGCTCCTGCGGCGGCAGCGGCACCGCGTTCGCCGGTGAGATGCCCGGCGCGGGCCCGGGTTGGTAGGCCGGCGCCTCGTCGCCCCGGTCCGCCTCCCAGCCGCCGCGGGCCTGCGCGGAGGCTTCCGCCTCGGCGCGACCCCACACCTCGCCGGGTGCCCACGGCTCGACCTCGGCCGGGCCATCCTTGCCGGGCACGCTGGCGCTGGCGCGGGAGGGCAGGGCGCTCTGCGCCGGGGGGGTCCACCCGACCTGCTCCGGCCGCTCGGCGGGCTGGTCCTGCGGCGGGAGCACCCAGTCGGGCTGCTGCGGACGGCTCTCGGCATCGCCCCAGACGGCCGGTTGCGCGGGCTGGTCCGGCTGTTGCTGGGCGGCCCAGCCACCGGAGCGGACCGGGTCGTCCTGACCGGGCCAGTTCGTCGCCGGTGCCGGCACCTGCGCCGCGCCACGGGCCGCGTTGGGCTGAGCGGCCTGACCCCACCCGGGGGCGGGCTGCTCGGCGGGTTCGGCGGACTGACCCCAGGCCGGCGGCGACTGCTCAGCCGGCGTCCACACTGGCTGGTCGTCGCGTCCCGCTGCGGTGGCGGGCCAGCCGCCGTTGCCTGATGACTCGTCCTGCGGAGCGCTGCCGGACCAGTTGGCGGCCGGCTGCGGCTCGGCCTGCTGGCCCTGGGCTCCGTGCCAGTCAGCGGCGGGCGGGTTGTTCTGCGCCGCACCACCCCAGCCACCGGCAGCGGCCGGATCTTCCTGGGCGGGCCAGGCGGTGGTGGCCGGCGGCACCTGCGCGGCGCCCCGCGCGGGCTGCTGGGCCTGCGCCCAGTCGGGCTGCTCGGCCGCGTTCGGGGTCCAGGAGGGGGCGGGCGTGCCCTGCTCAGCGGGCGTCCAGCCCTGCTGTTGGGGTGCGGCCCAGGCCGGCTGCGCCGGGGCTGGTGTGCCCTCGCTGCCGGGCCAGGTGCCGGGCTGCTGTTGCGGCGGCTCGCTCACGCCACCGCCGGCCGCCCACGCCGGCTGCGGCGGGTCGTTCGGCTGTGCGGTGGGGGCGGCGCCCCAGGCGGGTTGCGGCGGGTCGGTTGGCTGTGGGGCAGCGGCGGCGCCCCAGGCGGGTTGCGGCGGGTCGTTCGGCTGTGCGGTGGGGGCGGCGCCCCAGGCGGGCTGCGGCGGGTCGGTTGGCTGTGGGGCAGCGACGGCACCCCAGGCGGGGGCCGGCGGTTGCTCGGACTGGGTCGCCCATGCCGGCGTCGACGCGTCGGGCCGCGCCGGTGGCGGGGGTGCCCAGCCCAGGTCGGGGCCGGCGGCGTTGTGGCCGTTGTCCGGCTGCGCCGGGCGGTCGCCGTACGGCGCCGGTCCGCCGGCGCCCGGTGACACCTCGTCCGGCTCATGGCCGGTGCGGTGCGGGCCCTCGGACGTCATGGGTGCGCCTCCTCCATCACATGTCGGCTCGCCGGTGCCGATCGGTCTCCTCGGCATGGCTGCCGGCGTCACCGGCGTACCGCTGTGCCGGCTCCCCGCACGGTATCGGGTGGTGGCACGGCACGTCCAAGGAGCACCGGTCGTCACTCCGCGTGGCCGGTCGGTGTCGAGCAGCTTCGGACTGCTCGGCCTCTGCCGGGTCGGCGGGCGGCGACCGAAGCCCACCGTACCGGGCGCTGCGGCAGGGCGGAATCCCGGTGGCGGGTGGCCGGGAACGCCGATGGCCCACCCGGTGGGCCGGGTGGGCCATCGATCTGGAGGAGGTGCGGAATGTCGTGGAGCGTCAGCTCATGTGACGCTGGGCGATGACGAGGAGTTCCTCGCGAACTGCCGGCGTGTTCGCCGAGCGCAGCGCGTGCTCGATGGCACGGGCGCGGCGGGTGGCGTCGCGGTGGTTGCGGATTCGCTCGATCATGCTCATTGGTGGGTCCCCCTAGCTATTCGGTTGTCAGCCCCTGATGCATCTATTCAACAGCAGAACCCCGCCAACTTCCATCGATTATTAGGTGAGCTGAGACACCTGCCTAACAATCAAAGGTCAACGGGCTGTCTGGCCGATGCTTTCGTCGCCTCAACGACACGGCCGGTGTGCCGGGCGTTAACCCGTGGCACACCGGCCGTGGCTGGCGTATCGACGATCAGGTCCAGGCGAGCAGCGCCGCCTCCGGATCCGCCAGGAAGTCACCGACGTCGCGGAGGAACTTCGAGCCCAACTCACCGTCGATGATCCGGTGGTCGAAGCTCAGCCCCAGCGTGGTGACCTGACGCACCTTGACCTTGCCCTTGTGCACCCAGGGCATCTCCCGTACCGCGCCGAAGGCCAGGATCGCGGACTCACCAGGCGGCAGGATCGGCGTGCCGGTGTCCACGCCGAACACACCGACGTTGGTGATGGTCAGGGTGCCGCCGGACATGGCCGCTGGCGAGGTGCGGCCGGACTTCGCCGTCTGCACCAGGTCGGTGAGCGCGTCCGCCAGCTCCCGCAACGAGAGTCGGCCGGCGTCCTTGACGTTCGGCACGATCAGACCGCGCTCGGTGGCCGCCGCGATGCCGAGGTTGACGTACTCCTTCACCACGATCTCGTCGCCGGCCCACGTCGAGTTGACCATCGGGTGCCGCTTGACCGCCAGCAGCACCGCCTTCGCCACCAGCAGCAGCGGCGAGACCCGCACCTCGCGCCACTCCCGCCGACCCCGCAGGCGCTCAAGTGCCTTCATCGCCCGGGTCACGTCGACGGTCAGGAACTCCGTCACGTGCGGTGCGGTGAACGCCGAGCGGGACATGTTCTCGGCGGTGAGCTTGCGGACCCCCTTGACCGGGATGCGTTGCTCCCGGTCGGCGCCGAAGCTCGCGGCGCTCGTCGCCACCGGCGTGACGGTGACCGGCTCGGCGGCCGGGGCCACCCCACTGGCCGCCTGCTGCACGTCCTCCCGGGTGATCGAGCCCAGCGGCCCCGACCCGGTGAGCGTGCGCAGGTCCACGCCAAGATCCTTGGCAAGCTTCCGCACCGGAGGCTTGGCAAGCACAACCCCGTCGCGCCCAAGGCTCACCCCATCGCGCCCAAGGCTCACCCCATCGCGCCCAAGGCTCACCCCATCGCGCCCAAGGCTCACCCCATCGCGTCGATCATGGACTTGTGGTGCCGGAATTGCAGGGGTAGTAGCGGGTTTGTCCCCCACCACAAGTCCATGATCGACGGCGGCGGGGGTGGGGGCGGGGGCGGGGGGCACGGGGACAGGGGTGGGGGTGGGGGTGGGGGTGGGGGGCGCGTTTTTGCGGGGGCGGCGTTTTGCGGCGGTGGTGCGGGGGCCGTAGCCGACTAGCACCGCAGTGCGGCCGCCCGGGGCGGCGCCACCGATCAGGCCCGGCTCCACCATGCCCTCGGCCGGCGCCACCTCCACCGCCGCCAGCGAAGCCGCCGACGGGGTGGGCAGGTCACCGCTGGGCGTGGCAGTGGTCGACGGTGCCGCCAACGGGCCGGCACCGGGGTCGGTGTCGATCGCGATGATCGGCGTACCGACCTCGACAGTGGTGCCCTCCGGGTGGTGGATCGCCTGCACCTGCCCGGCCCACTTCGCCGGGATCTCCACCGCCGCCTTGGCCGTCTCCACCTCGACGATCGGCTGGTTCAGCTCGATGGTGTCGCCGACCTTGACCAGCCAGGCCAGGATCTCGCCCTCGGTCAGGCCCTCGCCCAGGTCGGGCAGGTTGAACGTCTTGATCCGGGACATGTCGCTCACCAGCCGAAGGTGCGGTCGACGGCGTCGAGCACCCGGTCGAGGTCGGGCAGGTATTCCTCTTCCACCCGGGCTGCCGGGTAGGGGGTGTCGAAGCCGGTGACCCGCAGCACGGGCGACTCAAGCGAGTAGAAGCACTCCTCGGTGATCCGGGCGGCCAGCTCGGCGCCGAGGCCGATGTTGGACGGCGCCTCGTGCACCACTACCGCGCGGCCGGTGCGCTTCACCGACTCGTACGCCGCCGCCAGATCCAGCGGGGAGAGCGAACGCAGGTCGATGACCTCCAGCTCCCGGCCGTCCTCCGCGGCGGCGGTCGCCGCCTCCAGGCAGGTGCGCACCATCGGCCCGTAGGCCAGCACCGTCACGTCGGTGCCGGGCCGCACCACGCGGGCCGAGTGCAGGGGGTACGCCTCGGACAGCGGCGCGTCCAGGTCGACCTGCCCCTTCTCCCAGTAGCGCCGCTTGGGCTCCAGGAAGACGATCGGGTCGTCCGAGGCGACCGCCTGCTGGATCATCACGTACGCGTCCTGCGGGTTGGCGCAGGTCACCACCTTCAGGCCAGCCGTGTGCGCGAAGTACGCCTCGGGCGACTCGGAGTGGTGCTCGACAGCGCCGATGCCACCGCCGTACGGGATCCGGATCACCATCGGGATGCTGAGCTTGCCGCCCGAGCGGTAGTGCATCTTCGCCACCTGCGACACGATCTGGTCGTACGCGGGGTAGACGAAGCCGTCGAACTGGATCTCGCAGATCGGCCGGTAGCCGCGGATGGCCAGACCGACGGCGGTGCCGATGATGCCGGACTCGGCAAGCGGGGTGTCGATCACCCGCTGGTCGCCGAAGTCCTTCTGGAGCCCGTCGGTGATCCGGAAGACGCCGCCGAGCTTGCCGACGTCCTCGCCCATGATGATGACCTTGGAGTCGTTCTCCAGGGCGCGGCGCAGGCCGGTGTTGAGGGCCTTGCCGATGGTGAGCGTCTCAGTGGCCATCAGTGGGCGCTCCCCTCGAAGGACTCCATGTAGCGGCTGAACTGCGCACGTTGCTTGTCGAGCAGTGGAGAACCGTTCGGGTAGACGTGGTCGAACATCGTCACCGGCTCGGGGTTGGGCATGTCGAGCACCCGCTCACGCAGATGCACCGACTCCCGGCGCGCCTGTTCGTCGACCTCGGCGAAGAAGGCCGCGTCGGCGATCTGCTGCTTCTCCAGGAAGGCCTTGACCCGGGCGATCGGGTCCTTGGCCTGCCACGCCTCGACCTCGCTGGCGATCCGGTAGCGGGTCGGGTCGTCGGAGGTGGTGTGCGCACCCATCCGGTAGGTGTACGCCTCGATCAGGCTCGGGCCCTGCCCGTGGCGGGCGTTGTCAAGCGCCGTGCGGGTGACCGCGTACGAGGCCAGCACGTCGTTGCCGTCCACGCGTACGCCGGGGAAGCCGAAGCCGGCGGCCCGCTGGTAGAGCGGAACCCGGGTCTGCCGCTCGAGCGGCTCGGAGATCGCGTACTGGTTGTTCTGGCAGAAGAACACGAGCGGGGCGTTGAACACGCTCGCCCAGACGAACGCCTCGTTCACGTCGCCCTGGCTGGTGGCCCCGTCGCCGAAGTAGGCGATGACCGCCTCGCCGTCGTCGGTGCCGGTCTTGCCGTCCATGGTGATGCCCATGGCGTATCCGGTCGCGTGCAGGGTCTGCGCGCCGATGACGATCGTGTACATGTTGAACTTGAACTCGTTCGGGTCCCAACCGCCCTGGTCGACACCGCGGAACAGGCCGAGCGGCATGATCGGGTCGATGCCCCGGCAGTAGAGGACGCCGTGCTCCCGGTAGGTCGGGAAGGCCATGTCCTGCGTTCGTAGCGCCCGTCCCGAACCAACCTGGGCGGCCTCCTGGCCGAGCAGGCTGGCCCAGAGGCCCAGCTCGCCCTGGCGCTGGAGAGCGGTCGCCTCGGCGTCCAGCTTGCGGACCAGCACCAGATCGCGGTAGAGGCCGCGGTATTCCTCGTCGGTGAAGTCGACGCGGTATTCGGTGCCGTCCGGCCCGGTGACGCTGTCGATCCGCTCGCCGTCGGGGGTGAGCAACTGCACCAGCTCGGGATCGCCGGCCGTGCCCTTCTTGGAGCGGGGTGCCGCCCGCCTGCTGCGGGTGGTGCCCCCGGGGTCGCCCTTTGCCATCGGTCTCTCCCTGTCGTGTCTGCGTCGGCACCGGGGGGTCACCCGGCCACGCAACTCGTGCGCCTGCCCGGCTCTTGCCGGACCGGTTCCTGGCGGCCGCGCCTAGCCCCGGTGGGGGTTGCCGCACGGCATGAGCCGGGTTCTGGCCGAACCCGGATCGGGAGCGCCGGCGCCGGGCCGCGCCTGCCGCGAGGGTGCGCGGAGGTCACGGCTGCGTTGCCGTCGTGCTCCATATTCGCAGAGCAGGTGAGCGCGCCCACAGTACGCCCGCCCCGGATTCCGACCACCCACCCTTTACTGCTGTTTGTCGCCCTCCTGCCGGCCTGCCGTTCCGAGACGTTCCGGCGATGATTCGTCACGGTTCGGTCAGGCCGGCGTGTCGACACGCGGTGGAGGTTGGCTGACGGAGGGTAACTGGGCCAGGCTGATTCCTGCGCGATCACGTTTATCGGGTTATATGCCGGATTTGTGGCTCATGGCGACGAGCCCGGCGACGGGGGGCGGCCAGGCGTTCGCACGGCGTCCATCCGTGTCCTGCGGCGGCCGACGACAAGGGGTGTGCGGTGCACGAGCCAGCTGACGGTCCAGGCCCACCAGCACTCGGCCGGCATCGGTCGACCGGTGGCTACCGCCGAATGGTCGGCGTCCACCGCGCCCCGGGAGCGGGCGGCCCGTCCCGGGGCTATCTGCTCACCGTCGCGCTGCTCGCCGGCACCGCGTCGATGCCCATCCTCGCCGCGATCAGCGCGGGCTCGGCCACCCCGGGCAGCACCGCGCTGCCCGACAGCAGCACCCCGTTCATCCCGACCCCGTCGGTGGGACCGGTGGTCATCCCGATGCCGATGACCAGCCAGCCGGCGCTCCCGCCACCGGGCACACCAAGCGTCGACCCGGCCAGTGGCTGGCTGCCCGCTCCCCGGCGTACCGCGGAGAGACCCGGCTCGGAGCCCGTGACCGGCCAGGCCCCCGGCCGGTCGACGACCTACCCGCCACTGGCACCGAAGCCCACCCGCGAGACCTGGCCCGCCGTCCCCCCGCCCGGCCCGCCAGCGCCGACGACCGGCACACCGGCCGACCCGGACCCGACCGGCCCGGCGGATCCCGACCCGACCGACTCGGCGGATCCCGACCCGACCGGCCCAGCGGATCCCGACCCGACCGACTCGGCGGATCCCGACCCGACCGGCCCAGCGGATCCCGACCCGACCGACTCGGCGGCTCCCGACCCGACCCCGACCGTGACGATGGAGCCGACGCCGTCCACGGACCCGACGCCCACGATTGATCCGACGCCGACGGACGTCCCCACCGCGACCGCGGTGCCGACCAGGGCGCCGTCAGCGCCGGCCACCACCCCCGGGCCACCCGCCGTCCCTGCCACACCGACAAGCCGGCCCGGCCCGGCGGTTCCGTCGCCCACTGACGTTCGGTCGACGCCCCCGGTCAGCCGCTCGCCGGTGGCCTGACCAACGCACCCCACGCTCCGCGTCGCGACGGTACGGTGACCCTCAGGCGTGACCCGGCGGTGGGCACGTACCGGAGGGGGTGGCGTGGGCGGCGGTGCGAGATTCCGCCCGGTCACCACCCGACCCGGCCCGGGGTTGCGGTTCGCCCGGCTGGTCACCGAGGTGAGCGCGCCGGCCGTAATCGTGTCGCTGCTGATCGTCACAGTGAGCTGGCACAGCGCCCGCCGCCCTGGTCAGGGCCTGATCTGGGGTCTGCTCGCCACGCTCTTCGTCATCGGCATTCCGTTCGCCTACGTCGTCGGCGGGGTACGCCGAGGCCGCCTCACCGACCACCATGTCGGCAGGCGCGAGCAGCGCCGCGCGCCGCTGCTGGTCGGCCTCGCCTCGGTGACGGCAGGGCTCGCCCTGCTCGTCGTGCTCGACGCGCCCCGCCCGGTGCTGGCGCTGGCCGTGGCCGGGCTGGTCGGTCTCGTGGTCACCGTGTCGGTGAGCCACTGGTGGAAGATGTCGGTCCACGTAGCGGTGGCCACCGGCACCCTGGTCATCCTGATGCTGACCTTCGGCACCCGGCTGGTCGTCGCCGCGCCGCTGCTGGTGTTGGTCGGCTGGTCCAGGGTGCGGCTCAGGGACCACACGGTGCCGCAGGTGCTCGCGGGTGGCGTCCTCGGCGGGCTGATCGCCGCTGTGGTCTTCGGCGCGCTGCGCTGACCGGCAGCCTGCCCCCGACCGAGCCCCGTCACCGGGCGCGGACCCGGGACGGGCGGCATGCCACCCGCCCCGGAAGACCGTCAGGCGCCGTCGTCGGCGAGGCGGTGCCGGTTCGCCTCGATCCAGGCGTCCAACGCGGCCGGATCGTCCGGGTCCACCCCGTCGGCCATCAGCTGCGCCACCGCGGCGGTCGCCGGACTGCGCCGCTCACCTGTCGAGTAGAGGCGTGCGAACTCCGGCACCATCTCCTCGATCGCCTCGTCGGTGCGCGTCGCCGCCGCCTCCGGCAGCCCACGCTGGCGTGACGCGTACCGTGCCCAGCCGCGCAGCACCCGGGGCAGCATCGCCGCGTCGTCCATGTCCAGCACCGCCCGGCGGTGCACCCAGTCGAGCAGGAACAGCCCGGACACCGCCGGGCTCCAGCGCATCGGGTCGCCGTCCGGGAAGCTCGCCGAATGGTCAAGCACCAGGCTCAGGCAGAAGTGCAGTGAGGCCAACTCCGCGCCGTCGACGGCGTCCAGCCCGAAGCGGGCGGCCTCCGGCGCGGCGAGGAACCGCCGGACCAGGTCGGTGCGCTCAGCCGCGGACAGCGGCTCGACAGCCGCCGGGCCGGTCGGATCGGCAGCGGTGGGCAGCAGCGCCAGCCGGGCACCGACAAGCGCCCGGTCGGTGGCGAGGGAACCCTCGCCGGGCAACTCACTCAGGTCGTCGGTCACCGCGAGGTGGCGGGCCACCTCGCCACGGAGTCGGGCCGGACTCTCGGTCCGGAACCAGGTCAACTCGTCGTCGGCGCACATCTGCCGGACCTGGTCCAGGATCCGTTCCGCCGGCCCGCCGACGAAGATGTCCTTGGTGATCCCGATGTTGTGGTCCACCAGGGCCACCAACGCGTGTTCGGTGCCACCCGACGCGTCGTCGTACGCGAAGGTGGCGAGATAGGAGGTCTGGTCGCCGTACACGTCGCCGTACGCCCAGGTGCCGGTGAGGTGCACCCGGCCGAGCTGCCCGGACCAGGCGGGTGCCTGGCTGCCCGGACGGACCCGTTCGGTGCCCGCGGCGTCCGGAACGAGCGAGGCGAAGACCTGCCGGATGGTGGTGGCCGCAGCGATCCGTCGGCGGGCGGTGGCGGCGAGGAACCCGGTGACGAACTCCCGTACGGCGGTGTCGCGGTCGGTCTCCGCGATGGCGTAGACACTGCCCAGCAGCGCGCTGCCGAGCATCTCGGCGTCGAGGGCGGACTCCAGCTTGGTCACGTCGCGTGCGGCGTGCAGCACCGCGTCGTAGGGGGTCTCAGGCGTGGCCATGCTCCGACCCTACGCCGCCCGGGGCCGATGGAGAGCGGTAGCGAGCCGGGCGGGGCGTTCAGCGGCGGGCGGCGTCCCGCAGCGCGTCGCGCGCCTGCGCGTACGAGTCCAGCACGGTCCGCACCGGTGTCAGCACGTACTCCTCGCCGACCACCGCGACCTTTGCCGTCAGCCGCTGCTCGGCACGGGCCCGGGCCCGCCGGGCAGCCCAGCGCACCACCGGCCGGGTCAGCGCCGCCACCAGCAGCCCGGCCAGCAGCCCGCCGAGCAGCAGCAGGGTGGGCAGCGGCACCTGACCGACAGTCGGGTTGTCAAGCGCCGGCAGGCCCAGGGCTCGCAGTGCGTACCCGAGCACCAGCCAGCCGAGCCCGACCACGGCGGCGAGGGTGACGAGCCACTGCACCCCGCCGACGACCCGCCACCACAGCGGTCGCCGGTCCAGGCCGAGGTCGGTGCCGGCGATCGTGCGGTCCAGCGCGTCCGGCAGGTCACCGAGGCGGGACCGGGCGGCCGAGGTTACCGCGCCGGGCCAGGCGGCGGGCAGGTCGGCGGCGGCCCGGTCGGCCACCGCGCGGACGGCGAGGCCCACCGCCGAGCGCTGGGCGGCCGATGGTGCCGGCACCGAGGTGGCCGCGACCAGGCTCTCCGCCGGGGCGTCGCGGTCGCCGCCCGGGCCGGGCAGGTGCAGCCGGCGCAGCGGGTCGGGTCGCAACCGCCGCCAACCCCGGACCACGGGCCAGCCGGTGGCAGCGCCGGCCCGATGCCGGTACGCCTGCTCCACCGCCACGGTGACGGTGGGCACCCCGGCCGCCCCGGCCAGCGCCCGGTTGAGCCCGTCGACGGTGGAGCTGTCCGGTCCGGCCGAGGGGTTGGCCGAGCCGATCAACTCGGTCAGTCCGGCGACAACCGTGTCGACGTCACCAGCGAGTCGGCGCAGCGCGGCCTGCCGCTCGGCGACGGTCCGCTCCAGCGCGCCGCGCAGCCCGACCATGCCGGCCGGGTCGATGGCGGTGGTGGACAGCAGCGGCACACCGGTCAGCCCGTCCGCGTCGAGCAGCCGGCGCAGGTCGCCCAGGACCCGGGGCAGCTCGGCCGGGGGCAGCCGGTCGGCCTGGTTGAGCACGACCACAGTGACGTCGCGGTGCCTCTGGAACTCGCGCAGGTAGCTGTCGTGGATGACCCGGTCGGCGTACTTCTGCGGGTCGACCACCCAGACCACCTGGTCGACAAGGCCGAGGAGCCGGTCCACCTCCAGGCGGTGCGAGCGCTGCACCGAGTCGAAGTCGGGCAGGTCGAGCAGGACCAGCCCGTGCAGCGCCGACTCGTCGTCCGCGTCCAGGGCACTCTCCCG
Organism: Micromonospora sp. NPDC049044; assembly: GCF_040649215.1. Taxonomy (NCBI): domain Bacteria; kingdom Bacillati; phylum Actinomycetota; class Actinomycetes; order Micromonosporales; family Micromonosporaceae; genus Micromonospora; species Micromonospora sp. NPDC049044. The sequence goes on from NZ_JBEZFA010000049.1 coordinate 49,150, forward strand.
GACAAAGCGGTGTCGGGGCAGCACGCCGATCCAGTCGAGCAACTGGTTGGCGCCAGCCAACGGCCCCCACACGCAGGCGTGGGTGACGCCGGTGGTCGGCCGGCGGACCCCCACCGGCGAGAGCTCCAGTTGGGCCAACGCGTTGAAGAGGCTGGACTTGCCACTGCCGGTGGCACCGGCCAACGCGACAACCGTGTGATCCCGGGACAGGGCCAGCCGCGTGCCGGCCCGCTCGACCAGGGTGTGCGCCGGCACCAGTTCGGCGTCGGGCAGCAGGCCGTCCACAGCGGTCAACAGGCGCCGGACCGCGTCGAGTCGGGCGATCAGCGCGTCGGCGTCCACCCGCTGCTCACCGCGGAACGCCTCGCGTACCCGACCGGTGATGTTGCTCACCGGTTGCCCTCCTCGTCGCCGGCCGGTCGGGTGTCGCCGCCGGCGGACAGGCCGCTGCGGTGCCGGGCCAGCTCGACCCGGCCGGCGGCCCGGCGCAGCCCGTCGCCGGCGTCCGCGGCGGGGCGGGCGTCGGCGGTGCGGCTGAGGAACCGGTCGGCCTCCGCGTCGAGCAGGGTCCGCACCCGGGCCAGCAGGTCGGTGCGGGCCTTGGCGGCCAGGGTACGCACCGCCTGGTCACCGAAGATCGCCTGGAGCACGGCCTGCGCGGCGACAGTGGTGCCGGCCCCGGTGGCAAGCTCCAGCCCGGTCGGGATGAACGCGGTGGAGGCGAAGACGGCGATCATCACGGCCAACCCGGTGGCGTTCACCGCGTACGCGGCGGTGCGGGCCACGAACCGCTTGTCGCCGCCCTCGACCCGGACCAGCTCCAACACGCCGCGCTGCCAGTCCCGGACCATCCGTTCGGCGCGCTCGGGCAGGTCGTCGCTCGGGTGGGCGAGCGCCGGATCGAGCAGCCCTCGGCCCGCCGGGTGCGCCTGCCAGGCCGTGTACGCCGACTCGGCGGCCTCCGAGGCCACCCCGCGCAGCAGGGTGATCAGTTGCGACTCGATGGCGTTGCGCAGCTCGACGGCGGGCGCCGGCCGACCGGAGACAGCGGCGACGACCCGGTCCCGGAGGCGGCCGATCCGTGCCTCGAGTGTGCGGAAGAACTCCCCGGTGCCGACGAACTCCTGCCAGCGGGCGAGCACCTCGCCCCGAAGTAGTCGACCGTCCTGGAGCCCCTGCTCGGTGGTTCGCTCGGCACCCCGGTACGCGGCGCGGACCCGGTCGTCCAGCCCGTCGGCGGCGGTGACCTGCTCGTCGGCGGCGTCGGCCAGCTCCTCGACGGCGGGGTGGAGCGCGGCCAGCGCCCCGTCCAGCGTCTGGCGGACCACGGCCGCCCGAGCGTCCGCGTCGGCGGCCAGTCGGGCGAACCAGTCGGCGAGTGCCGCGGTCGTGCCCTCGGGCAGCAGCCCCTGCCCGTCGACCCAGGTCTCCGGCAGCACGAACAGCGGCGCCCGGCCGAGATCCTGTGCGGCGAGCATTTCAGCCAGGTGCGCGGCGATCTCGTCGGTGGCCTCGGCGGGCACCCGGTCCAGCACCATGGCGATCACCGCGCCGCGCGCCCGGGCGCTGCGCAGCAACTCCCAGGGCACCGCGTCGGCGTATCGGGCGGCGGTGGTGACGAAGAGCCAGAGGTCTGCGGCGGCCAGCAGTTGGGTGGCGAGCGCCCGGTTGGCGTCGACCACCGAGTCGATGTCGGGCGCGTCGAGGAAGGCCAGCCCGGCGGGTAGTGCGGGGGCGGTGACGAGGTGTAGGGCGCGGGGGTCGTCGCTCGGCTCGGTGGTGCGGGTCAGGCCGGGCAGCAGGTCGCCCTGGCGGAACCACGCCGCGTCGGACGGGTTGCAGACAAGCACCGGGGAGCGGGTGGTCGGCCGGAGCACGCCGGCGGCGCTGACCCGGGCCTTGACCAGGCTGTTGACGAGCGTCGACTTGCCCGCCCCGGTGGAGCCGCCGACCACCACGAGAAGGGGGGCGTCCAGCCGGGCGAGCCGGGGTAGCAGGTAGTCGTCGAGCTGGTCGGTGAGGGCGGTGGCGGTGTGCCGGGCGGGGCCGGCGGAGGGCAGTGCGAGGGGGTACCGGGTCGCACCGATCGCCTCCCGGAGGCCCGACAGGGCGCCGGGGAGGCTGTCGTCCCCGGTGGTGGCGGGCGGCTCCTCCGCGGCGTCCGGCGGACCGGTGCGGGCTGCGACGGCGGGCGCGCCGGAACGGGTGGCGGAATCGCCGTGCGTCGTCACCGCTAAAGCGTGCCCGACCGATGCAAGGGAAGACAACCAGACGGTAGTAACGGCTGGGTTGCGTCGGGTCGACTCAACTCGACTTGACGATTCGCCAACGCGTGGCACTATTGAGTCAAGTTCACTCAACTTGTGGTGTGGCCCGCTGCCGGCGGTGCCCGCCAGCAGTCACGGGCAACCCCCGTCATCTGCACAACCTTACGAAGCGAGGAAGCGAAGATGGCACGTGCGGTCGGTATCGACCTCGGCACGACGAACTCCTGCGTCAGCGTTCTCGAGGGCGGTGAGCCCACCGTCATCGCCAACGCGGAGGGCTCGCGGACGACCCCGTCGATCGTCGCGTTCGCCCGCAACGGCGAGGTGCTCGTCGGTGAGGTCGCCAAGCGCCAGGCGGTGACCAACCCGGATCGGACGATCCGGTCGGTCAAGCGCGAGGTCGGCACGAACTGGTCCGTCGACATCGACGGCAAGAAGTACACCCCGCAGGAGATCTCGGCCCGGACGCTGATGAAGCTCAAGCGGGACGCGGAGGCGTACCTGGGCGAGCAGATCACCGACGCGGTGATCACCGTCCCGGCCTACTTCAACGACAGTCAGCGTCAGGCCACCAAGGAAGCTGGCGAGATCGCCGGCTTCAACGTGCTGCGGATCGTCAACGAGCCGACCGCGGCCGCACTGGCGTACGGGCTGGACAAGGGCTCCAAGGAGCAGACCGTCCTGGTCTTCGACCTCGGCGGCGGCACCTTCGACGTGTCGCTGCTCGAGCTGGCCGAGGGCGTCATCGAGGTCAAGTCGACGAGCGGTGACAACCACCTCGGTGGCGACGACTGGGACCAGCGGATCATCGACCACCTGGTCAAGACGTTCCGCGGTGAGCACGGCATCGACCTCGGTCAGGACAAGATGGCCCTCCAGCGCCTCCGTGAGGCCGCCGAGAAGGCCAAGATCGAGCTGTCCGCCGCCACCACCACCAACATCAACCTGCCGTACATCACTGCCGGCGCGGCCGGCCCGCTGCACCTCGACGTGACGCTCAGCCGCGCCGAGTTCCAGCGGATGACGCAGGACCTGCTGGACCGCTGCAAGGGCCCGTTCGAGCAGGCCGTGAAGGACGCCGGGATCAAGATCTCCGACGTCGAGCACGTCATCCTGGTCGGCGGTTCGACCCGGATGCCCGCCGTGACCGACCTGGTCAAGCAGCTCACCGGTCGTGACCCGAACAAGGGCGTCAACCCGGACGAGGTCGTCGCCGTCGGCGCCGCCCTGCAGGCCGGTGTGCTCAAGGGTGAGGTCAAGGACGTCCTGCTGCTCGACGTGACCCCGCTGAGCCTGGGCATCGAGACCAAGGGCGGCATCTTCACCAAGCTGATCGAGCGCAACACCACCATCCCGACCAAGCGCTCCGAGGTCTTCACCACGGCGGACGACAACCAGCCGTCGGTGCTGATCCAGGTCTTCCAGGGTGAGCGGGAGATCGCGGCCTACAACAAGAAGCTCGGCACCTTCGAGCTGACCGGCCTGCCGCCGGCGCCGCGCGGTGTGCCGCAGATCGAGGTCGCCTTCGACATCGACGCCAACGGCATCGTCAACGTGCACGCCAAGGACCTGGGCACCGGCAAGGAACAGAAGATGACGATCACCGGCGGCTCGTCGCTGCCGAAGGACGACATCGAGCGGATGCGCCGGGACGCCGAGGAGCACGCGGAGGAGGACAAGCGCCGCCGCGACGACGCCGAGACCCGCAACGTGGCCGAGGCGCTCCAGTGGCAGACCGAGAAGTTCCTCGCCGAGAGCGGTGACAAGCTGCCCACCGAAAACCGGGAGCAGCTCAACGAGGCGCTCGGCGAGCTGCGCGGCGCCCTCGGCGGCCAGGACATCGAGAAGATCAAGTCCGCGCACGAGAAGCTGGCGCAGGTCTCCCAGCAGGCCGGCTCGCTGCTCTACTCGCAGCAGGACGAGCAGGGTCAGCAGCCGGGTGGCGAGGCCGGCCCGGGTGCGACCGGCGCACAGCCCGGCCCGCAGTCCGGCGGCGCCGACGACGTGGTCGACGCGGAAATCGTGGACGAGGACGGCAAGAAGTGACAGTCGGCCTCCGACACGTGTCCACGGCGAAGGGGATGAGGTAGCCGCATGACGCAGAAGCCACGAGCCGCCGACCCGGGCGACACCGGGTCGACGCCGGGTGGCTCCGCGCCCACGGAGCCGACCAGCGGCGACGAGGAGCGGGTGGTCATCCGCAACAAGCGCAAGCTCGTCGACACGGCGGAGCCGGAGGGCACCGCCGCCGACGCGGAAACCGGTGTGCCGGCCGAGGGTCTGGTCGAGGACGCCGAGGTCGTGGTCGACGAGATCGAGGTCGAGGTCAACTCCACAGACGGTCCGGAGCCGTCCGGTCCGCCGGTGGTGGACGCCCCGGCGCAGCCGGTGGACGGCGGCGGCACGGGCACCTCGCTCGGTGCCGAACTGGAGGCGCTCCGGGCCGAGTTGGACGAGCGGACCAGGGACGTGCAGCGGGTGTCGGCGGAGTACGCCAACTACCGCAAGCGGGTCGACCGCGACCGCAACCTGGTGCAGGAGCAGGCGACCGGTTCGGTGCTGGCCGCACTGCTGCCGATCCTCGACGACCTGGACCGGGCTCGGGAACACGGCGACCTGGTCGGACCGTTCGGCACGGTGGCGGAACAGCTCACCACCGCGCTCGGCAAGTTCGGCCTGAACGCCTTCGGCGAACAGGGCGACCCGTTCGACCCGACCCGCCACGAGGCGGTCGCGCACCAGACCTCGGCCGAGGTCACCGAGCCGACCTGCGTGCAGGTCATGCGGCGCGGCTACCAGCTCGGTGAGCGGCTGTTGCGCCCCGCGCTGGTAGCGGTCGCGGATCCGGAATAGTGCGAAGCAGTGACCGGGCCGTGGCCCCCCCCCCCCCCCGGGGGGGGGGGGGGCGGGAACGCCGACGGCGAGAAGGGGGGGTGCGGGGAGTTTGTATTCAATT
>NZ_JBEZFA010000049.1:54382-56645 GCF_040649215.1 Micromonospora sp. NPDC049044
GGCGCGCCCCCCGCCGGGTGGGGCGGGTGCGGCCCCGGTGGGGGGGCGGGGCGCCCGCTCTCATAGCGCCCGTCTCGGGCCCCCCCCGCCCCCGGGGGCCCCCCCCCCCCCCCCCGGGGGGGGGGGGCACGGCCGGACCGCGACGGTCGAGAGGGGGTGGACCGGTGAGTTCGAAGGACTGGATCGAGAAGGACTTCTACGCCGTGCTCGGCGTGGACAAGGCCGCCTCCGCGGACGACATCAAGAAGGCGTACCGCAAGCTGGCCCGGGAGTCGCACCCGGACCACAACCCGGGTGACGCCAAGGCGGAGGAGCGGTTCAAGGCCGCGTCCGAGGCGTACAACGTGCTGTCGGACGCCGGCCGCCGTCGCGAGTACGACGAGATGCGCTCACTGTTCGGCTCGGGCGCGTTCCGGCGCAACGCCCGGGGTGGCGGACAGCCGGGCGGCATGCCCTTCGACGTCTCCGACATGTTCGGCGGCGGGGCCGCAGGCGGCGACCGCCGCTTCGGCGGCTCCGGCTTCCAGGACCTGTTCAGCTCGATCTTCACGGGCGGGCAGGGTGGCGGGCCGGCGGCACCACGCGGTCCGGGCCGTGGTCGGGACGTGGAGACCGAGGTGGCACTGGACTTCGGTGACGCGGTGCGGGGTGTCACGCTGCCCCTGACGTTGCGCGCGCCGGGAGTCTGCGAGACCTGTCACGGCAACGGGGCCAAGCCCGGCACCCAGCCTCGGACCTGCCCGGTCTGCCACGGTGCCGGCGTGACCACCCGCAACCAGGGGTCGTTCAGCTTCTCCGAGCCGTGCCGCAACTGCCAGGGCGTCGGCACCGTGGTCGAGGAGAAGTGCCCGGAGTGCCACGGCAGCGGCGGGGTCACCAAGACACGCACCATGAACGTGCGCTTTCCGGCCGGCGTGGCCGACGGTCAGCGCATCCGGCTGGCCGGGCGCGGTGAGCCAGGTGAGCGCGGCGGGCCGGCTGGTGACCTGTTCGTGCACGTCAAGGTTCGGCCGGACGAGCTGTTCGGGCGTACCGGTGACGACCTGACGCTGAGCGTGCCGATCACCTTCGCGGAGGCCGTGCTCGGCACGGACCTGCGGGTGCCCACACTCGACGGTGCGGTGACCCTGCGGGTCCCGCCGGGCACGCCGAGCGGGCGGGTGCTGCGGGCCCGGGGCAAGGGTGTGGTCCGCCGCGACGGGCAGGCCGGCGACCTGCTCGTCACGTTGGACGTGGTGGTGCCGGCCCGGTTGTCCGACGAAGCGCGCACCGCGCTTGAGGCGTTCGCCGAGCAGAGCCCGCCAGCGGCCCGGGAACATCTAGAGGCGCGGGTGCGTCGGGTCAGTTAGTCCGGTGGAAGGGACGCGGAGGTGAGCGGGATGTCGGGCGAGTTCCTCGGTTCGGGTGACCCTGCCTACGAGGCCAAGGTGCTGATGATCTCGGTTGCGGCGCGAATGGCGGGGATGCACCCGCAGACCCTGCGCCAGTACGACCGGCTGGGGCTGGTGCAGCCCGGCCGGGCCGCTGGCGGCGGGCGTCGGTACAGCGTCCGTGACGTGGTGCTGCTGCGCGAGGTGCAGCGGCTCAGCCAGGACGACGGGATCAACCTGGCCGGCGTCAAACGGATCATCGGGCTGGAACGGCTGTTGGAACAGGCGCAGCAGCGGGTGGCCCGGCTGGAGGCGGAGCTGGACGCCGCGTACCGCAGAATTGCCGAACTGGAGTCACTGGCCCGCTTCCCGGGCAGTGACCTGGTCCCGACCAACCGCACGTCCACCGCGCTTGTGGTGTGGCGACCCCGTCGTACTCCCGATCGTTGACCTGCCGCGCACCCGGAGCTGTCTTCTCGGCCCGGATCGCACCGGATTCCCCGGCGCGGTCCGGGCCGCTTCGGTTAGCCTGTCGATAGGGGTCCAATCGCCTTAATACGGACCTACCGGCATGGCGAGGGGGAGCGATGGCGGAGCAGGCGAAGAAGGTTGCCCAGCAGACGGAAGAACGGTTGGAAGACCTGGCCGAGACCGTCCGCAAGAAGTTCGACAAGGTGACCGACGGTACCTACCGGGACCGGGACGCCCCGGGCCAGGCCGCCGAACAGGGCGATCACGGCGGCGACAAGAACCCAACCCAAGCCGAACGCAAGCAGGACTGACCGGTGACCGAGGTGCGGGCCGGGACCCACGGGGGGTCGCGGGCCCCCCCACGTAAACGGTTTGGGGCGGGGCGCGGTGGGGGCCCCACGGGGGGGCACGGTGAAACTGGA
>NZ_JBEZFA010000050.1:0-51658 GCF_040649215.1 Micromonospora sp. NPDC049044
CGGACACGGGCGCGAGCGCGGACACGGGCGCGAGCGCGGACACGGGCGCGAGCGCGGACACGGGCGCGAGCGCGGACACGGGCGCGAGCGCGGACACGGGCGCGAGCGCGGACGTGTAGCCGGGGTCGTCAGGTGGCGGGGAAGTACTTGGCCAGGTCGTCGAGGATCTTGTTGGCGGCGCCGACACCGATGCCGGTCATCCAGACCTCGTCGGAGACGGGGTACGCCTTGCCGGCCTTGACGGCGTTGAGGCCCTTCCAGAGGGTTCCGCCGGCCACCTTGGTCTGCTCGGCGGCGGCCTTGTCGCCGTACGCGGTAACGAAGATGACGTCACCGTCGACCTCGTTGATCCGCTCGGGGCTGACCAGGTCGAAGCGCTTGTCCTCCTTGTTGGCGAGCAACTGCCGCTCGGGGCGGCCCAGGCCGGTGTCGCCGATGACGATGCCGGAGAACGAGTCGGGGCCGTACACCCGGATGTTGCCCGGGATGAACCGCACGATCGACACCTTGCGCGCGGCGGGGTCGCCGAGGGTGGCACCGAAGTCCTTGGCCCGCTTCTCGTACGCGCCGAGCAGGTCCTTTGCCTGCTGCTCGCGGCCGAGCGCCTTGCCGTCGAGGAGGAGGTTCTCCTTCCAGGTGATGCCCACCTTGTCGGTGAACACGGTAGGCGCGATGGCGGCCAGTTCGTCGTAGAACTTCTCCTGGCGGAACTTGCTGCCGAGGATGAGGTCCGGCTTCAGTGCGTTGATCGCCTCCAGGTCGGGCTCGGTGAGGACGCCTACCTCCTTGATGCCGGCGAGCTTGTCCGCGCCGAAGTAGGTAGGCCAGCTCTTGGCCTCACCGGCGGTGGCGGCGCCGACGGGTGTGATGCCCAACGAGAGCGCCGTGTCGATCTTGTCGGTGTCGAGCACGACCACCCGCTTGGGCTCCGCCGGGACCTTTGTGGTGCCCATGGCGTGGGTGATCTCCCGGGTCTCCCCGGTGGTGGTGCCGGCGACCGGGTCGCTCTCACCGCAGGCGGTGAGTCCGACGCCGAGGGCGGCGGCCGCGGCGAGAGCGGCGACGAGACGACGCATCAGATTCCTTTCGAGGGGTACGAGCCGGCGAGCGGGATCGCTTCGGCGGCGGGGGTGACCGGGCTGGCGGAGTTGCCGCCGGTGTACGCGGGCACCACAAGCGGTGCGCCGGTCACCGGGCAGGGCACGACCACGCAGGCCAGCCCGAAGACGTCGCGGACCAGGTCGGCGGTGAGGATCTCCCGGGGCGGTCCGGCGGCCACCACGGTGCCGGCGCGCATCGCGACCAGGTGGTCGGCGTAGCGGGCGGCCTGGTTCAGGTCGTGCAGCACGGCGACCACGGTGCGGCCCCGCTCGGAGCGCAGCCGGTGCAGCAGGTCCAGCACCTCCACCTGGTGGGCCAGGTCGAGGAAGGTGGTCGGCTCGTCCAGCAGCAGGGCGTCGGTGTCCTGGGCGAGGGTCATGGCGATCCACACCCGTTGCCGCTGACCGCCGGAGAGGCTGTCCACGGGCCGGTCGGCCAGGTCGGTCACGTCGGCGAGGGCCATCGCCTGGTCCACCGCCGTGCCGTCCTCCGTCGACCATTGCCGCCACCAGCGTTGGTAGGGCTGCCGGCCGCGTCCGACCAGGTCCGCCACTGTGACGCCCTCGGGTACCAGCGGGCTCTGCGGCAGGACGCCGAGGCGGCGGGCGACCTCCCGGGTCGGCAGGTCGCGGATCGCGGTGCCGTCCAGCAGCACAGTGCCTCGGCGGGGGGTGAGCAGCCGGGCCATCGTGCGCAGCAGTGTGGACTTGCCGCACGCGTTGGGGCCGACGATCACGGTGAACGCGTCGGTCGGCAGGTCCAGGTCGAGCCCGTCGAGCACGGTCCGGTCGTCGTAGCCGGCGACCAGGTCGCGGGTGGAGAGCATCACACGACTCCTTGAGGGGTCACGACGACCGCCGCCGGCCACGCAGCAGCAGGAAGATCAGGTACGGGCCACCGATCGCGGCGGTCAGCACCCCGGCGGGCAGTTGGGTGGGTGCGAACAGCCGCCGGCCGGCCAGGTCGGCAAGCACCAGCAGGAGCGCGCCGAGCAGGGCGGCGCAGACCAGTGGCGGCCGTTCGGCGCGGACCAGCCGTCGGGCCACCTGCGGGGCGACAAGCGCCACGAAGTCGACGGCGCCGACCTGGGCGGTGACCATCGCGGCGACGAGCACGCCGGTGCCGGCGAGGCCGATCCGGCGGGCCACCGGGCGCAGCCCGACGCCCCGTGCGGTGTCGTCGTCGAGTGCGGTGCTGTTCAGCGCCCAGCCGGCCCAGGCCAGCACCGGCAGCAGCACCAGCAGGGTGCCGGCGATCCAGGCGGCCTCGGTCCAGCCCTTGCCGGCGAGGGTGCCGATCAGCCAGATCTGCGCGCGCAGCCCGTCGATCGGGTCGGCGGTGAGCATGACCACCTCGGTCAGCGCCCGGAAGCCGAACGCGACAGCCACCCCGGCGAGCACGAACCGCTGTGCGGCCAGCCCGTGCCGGGCGCCGAGGGCGAACAGCAGCACCGCCGCGATCAGCCCGCCCACCAGCGCGGTGGGCGCCACCAGCACGGCGGCCATTCCGCTGGTCAGGGCCACGGTGGCGGCGAGGCCGGCGCCCTGGGTGATGCCGATGACGTCCGGGCTGGCGAGCGGGTTGCGGGCCACGCTCTGGATCAGAGTGCCGGCCACGCCGAACGCCGCGCCGGCCACCGCCGCCAGCACCACCCGTGGCAGTCGAAGGTCCAGGACAACCAGGTCGTACGGGGTGCCGGCGCCGGAGAGCGCGCGCAGGACGTCGGCCGGGGCGACGTACGGGGTGCCCAGCGAGAGGCTCAGCACGACTGCCGACAGCAGCAGCACGGTCAGCACGGCGGCCACCAGCACCGCGCGGCGGCGGATCAGCAGGCTGACCGGGCCGAGCCGCAGCAGCGACCGGCCGGCGAGCCGGGCACCACCAGCACGGGGTGGGGCGGCGACCGACGCGCCAGCCGGGCCAGCCAGACGGGGCTGGCCAGCCGCGTCGGACCGACCGGCCTTGTCGGAGGGGCGGGCGGTGGTCACGCGGTCACCACCCGGGCGCGGCGGACCAGGACGGCCAGCAGCGGCGCTCCGATCAGCGCGGTGACGATCCCGGCCGGTATCTCACCGGGCGGGGCGACCAACCGGCCGACGACGTCGGCGCCGAGCAGCAGCGCCGGGCCGAGCAGGGCGGAGACGGCGAGGGTCCAGCGGTGGTCCGCGCCGACCATGGCCCGCGCCAGGTGCGGCACGGCCAACCCGACGAAGGCGACAGGTCCGGCCGCCGCCACCGCCGCGCCGGTCAGCAGGACCGCGGCGAGGCCGCCGCCGAGCCGGACCAGACCGATGCGGTGGCCGAGGCCACGGGCCACGTCGTCGCCGAGCGCCAACGCGTCCAGGCCTCGGGCCACCAGGGCGGCGAGCAGCAGACCGGCGACGACGAACGGCAGCACCTGTGCGGTGACCGTCAGGTCGCGTCCGGCCAGCCCGCCGACCACCCAGAACCGGTACTCCTCGAAGGTGCGGGCGTCGATGCTGAGCAGCGCGTACACCCCGGAGGCCAGGCTGGCGTCGAGTGCCGCGCCGACGAGCGCGAGGGTGACCGGGCTGGCGCCCTCGCGGGCCCGGGTGGCGATGGCGAAGACCAGCAGCCCGGCGATCAGCGCGCCGACGATGCCGAACCAGACATAACCGGCGAGCGTGCCGACCCCGAAGACGGAGATGGCGAGCACCACACCGAACGACGCGCCCGCGCTGATGCCGAGGATGCGCGGCTCGGCGAGGGGGTTCCGGGTGAGCGCCTGGAACAACACACCGGCCACGGCGAGGGCCAGACCGACGGCGAGGCCGAGCGCGGTACGGGGCATCCGCAGCTCGCGCACGATGGTGGTGGCCTCGCCGCCGTCCGGTGCGACGAGGGCGTGCCAGACCTGGTCGACGCCGAGGTGTCGGCTGCCGAGCGCGAGGCTGGCGAGCACTGCCAACAGCAACACCAGGGCGGCCCCGACGGTGACGGCCAACCGCTGGCGGGTGCGGGTGCCGGACCGGCTACTGACCTGGGTCGGCCGGCTGGCGAGCGCGGTCACGAATCTCCCTGCACGATCGGGCTTAGGTTCGCCTAACCTTAGCCGACCTGCGGAAAGTGACCTAACCGGCGTGGGTCGATGCCGTCGGGGGCACTTCCGGCCCGCCCCGCGGTGGGACCGACCCGCCCAGCGAACCCCCGTCCCCGGTCGCCGCGCCCCCGCGCGGCAGCACGTTCAGCGGTCGCATCATCTCGTTGTCCTCGTGCTCCAACAGGTGACAGTGCCAGGCGTAGCGACCGGGCAGGTCGAAGCGCGCCCTGATCCGGGTCACCTCCCCGGGGTACGCGAGCACCGTGTCCATCCGGCCGCGCTCCCCCGGGTCCGGCCGCAGCCGGCCCGAGTGCCCGCGCCCGAGCAGCTCGAACTGGACCTGGTGCAGGTGGACCGGGTGCACGTGCCGGGTGAAGTTGCGCACCTCCCACTCCTCGGTGTCGCCGAGGGTGGGTTGCTCGGTCACCGGGTCGCTCCAGCGCAGCGGCAGACCCCGGCCCCGCTCGTCGAGGACGCCGAGCAGCATGATCATCGAACCGCCGGACATCCGCTCGTTGAGCGACAGGCGGCGTACCCTCTGGGCCGTTCCGAGCCGCGGCTGCGACGGCAGCCGCAGCTGCTCCGGTGGCACGCTCGGGTCGGCATCGGTCGCGTCGGTGACCACGAAGCGCAGCACCTGCCCGGTGGTCCGCGGGTCGGCCGGCGCGAAGTCCACTCCCGGTCGGCCACCGCCGTACATCCCGTCGGGACCCTCGTTGACGAGGTACAGCTCGGTGCCCGCCGGTACGTCGGTGAAGTCGACTATCGCGTCGACCCGCTGGGCGGGGCCGAGCCCCACGCGCTCGTGCGGCACCGGCTCGGGCAGGAAGCCGCCGTCGCTGCCGATCTGCCAGACCGGCAGCACCGGGCGGGCCGGCCGCGCGGTGGCGTTGGCGACCACACTGAGCAGCAGGAACCGGCTGTTGCAGCCGTTGAGCAACCGGAACCGGTAGCGCCGACGCCGCACGGTCAGGGTGGGCCAGGTCCGGCCGTTGACCACCATGGTGGCGGCCGAGAACCCGGGTATCCAGTTCGGCGGCCCGTCGTCGTCGCCGGAGTACCGCCGCGGGTAGCGCAGTTCGCCGTCGGCGGTGAAGCTGCGGTCCTGGATCATCAGCGGGATGTCGTGGGGTGCGGTGTTCGGCCCGTCTTCGCGGCCGGGTGTCGGGCCGGGCAGCACCCCGTCCGGCAGGTCGTCCCCGCCGCCGCCGAGCAGGTAGAACCCGGCCGGTCCGGCGTAGACGTTCTCGCGGGTGAGCCCGAGCGTGTGGTCGTGGTACCAGAGGGTGCAGGGCCGCTGGTCGTTCGCGTACTCGAAGGTGGCCGAGCCCGGTGCCCAACGCAGGCCGGAGTGGTCGGCGAAGCGGGACCGGAACTCGCGGTACGCGCTGCCCGCCACGGCGAAGCCGGGTGGCAGGTCGCGGGTCACCGGTAGGTACCACGCCTCGGCGTGCCCGTCGCTCTCCTGCCCGCTGTGCGCGCCGTGCAGATGCACCACCTGCGGCACCGGCCCGCGATACCCCTGTCGGCTGCCGTCCCAACGGCCGTGCCGGTCGCGGCCCTCGGTGCCACCGGCCGGGTTGGCCCAGTGCAGGGTCGGGTCCACCGGCAGCAGGTGCGGCAGGTGCTTGCCCCGCCCGTCGACGAGCTGGTTGACCCAGGTCACCCGGACCGGGCGGCCGACCCGCGCCACGATGGTGGGTGCGGGGTAGCCGAAGCTGTCGGGATGGGCGGTGGAGCCGTATCCCCACACTGTGGTGCGCGGCCACGACGGCGGCAGGATCTGTTGGCGGAACTGTCGTACCGCGATCTCGTACGTGTCGCGCTCCGGGCCTGTCGCCACCGTCGGCATGGCCGGTGGGATCCGCAGCCGTGTGACGTACTTCGGGATGTCCCCGGCGTCCAGCGGCGCCACCGCGGCGGCCGCCCGGCCGGACGCCGCCCAGCCCACCGGACCCAGTGCCGCCGCGCTGCCGGCGGCCCCGGCCGCGAGCAACCGTCGTCTGGTGACCATGCCGTACCTCCAGTTGCTCCCGATCCCGATAGAAGAAGAATGAGTTTCACGGAGCGCGCGAAGAGGTGCAGACGGCGGATCAGACCCATAAGAGGGACATACCGCACCTAGGGTGTGGACATGCGATACGACCAGCACACGGTCGTCCTGCTGGTCCGAGCGGCGGACCCGCCGGAGCTGCCGCAGGACGCGATCGACCGGTTACACGACGCGCACCTGGCCCATCAGGCCGGGCTCGTCGAGCAGGGGCTGGTGCTCGCGACCGGGCCGTTCCTGCACCCCGACGACGGGCTGCTACGGGGTTTCGTCGTGCTCTCCATCGCCCCGGACGAGGCGCGTGCCTTGTTCGCCAACGACCCGGCCGTGCGGGCCGGGCGCTTGGACGCGCGGGTGACGAGCTGGCTGGTCCCGGAGGGCAACGTGCGGTTCGAGGGCGTGCCGATGCCCCGTTCGATGCTGGAGGCGGCCGCCGGCGACTGAGCCCGCGGTCCGACTCAGCCCTCGGGGGCGGGCCGCGGCGCCGGCAGCGAAGCGTCGACCGCGGCCGCCGTGCCGACAGAAGGCCCCGGTGGCAGGTCGGCGACGGACAACACCCGTGGGCCGTCGACCGGCCCCACGATCAGGCGCAGCGCCGGAAAGCTGTCCCTGAGCATTTGTTGGCAACGCTCGCAGGGCGCCAGGATCTCGCGCCCCCGATCCCCCACCAGCACCAGCGTCTCCAGCTCGGTGACGCCCTGGGTGGCAGCGGCGCCCACGGTCACCACCTCGGCGCAGGCACCGCCGGTGACGTGGTGCACGTTCACGCCGCTGAAGACCCGGCCGTCGGCGGTCCGCGCGGCAGCGGCCCTGGTGTGCCGGGCGTTGCGGCAGCGGAGCTTGGCGACCGCCGTGGCCGCCTGCACCAGGGCCCGGTCGGTGTCGCGCATCGTCATCGTCATTCCCGGTGGCTCGTCGTCGCCCGACCCTCGTCGGGCCGGGAGCGGTCGCGGTACGCCCGCATCTTGGCCCGGCTCCCGCAGATGCTCATCGTGCACCAGCGGCTGCGCCCGGCCGGACTGTGGTCGTAGTAGACCCAGCGGCACTCGTGGGCGGCGCAGGCCTTCAGGCGTGGCCAGGTGCCGTCGGCTTCGGCGACGAGCACCACGCGACCCACCTCGGCGGTCAGCGCGGCTGCCCCGGTGAGGCCGGGCGGGGGCACCGGCCGGGCCCGGCCGTGCGCGTCGATCTCGACGGTCAGCGGCGCGTCCCGGAACAGCTCGGCGAGCGTCGTGCGGGTGGCCGGCGGCACGTCCACCCCGGCGTGGGCCTGACAGACGTCCCGCAGGGCCTCGCGGAGGCGGCGTACCGCGGCCAGTTCGTCCCCGGTCCGGGTTGGTGCCGGCAGGTCGTGCGCCGCGCAGAAGGCGACCAGGTCGTCGACGCCGACCAGCGTGTCGCGTCCCGCCTCGATGTCGACGGTGTTGGCGAGGTCCTGCACGAGAGCGAGCGGCCCCGGGGCAGGCACGCGGTCGCCGGGCTGTCGCATGCGCAGACATTACCGCTGTGGCAGCATCACCGGTAACCGTTACCACAAGGAGGCCGGCATATGGTTACGCCCACCGCTAATGTGCTCCGCCGCAACCGGGACTTCCGCCGGTTCTGGGCCGGCCACACCGCGTCGGTGGTAGGTTCGCAGGTGACCGCCGTGGCACTGCCCCTGTTGGCGTCGTTGACCCTCGACGCGGGCGCCAGCGGGGTCGCCGTGATCGCGACCGCGTCGTACCTGCCGAACCTGCTGCTGCCGCTGCTGGTCGGGCACTGGCTGGAGCGCCGTCGTCGGCGACCGGTGATGATCGCCGCCGACCTGGTACGGGCCGCCACGCTGGCCGTGGTGCCGGTGGCCCACTTCGCAGGACTCCTCTCGGTGCCGCTGCTGGTGGCGGTCGCCCTCGTCGTCGGCGCGGCCAGCGTGGTGTTCGAGATCGGCAGCTTCGCGTACGTGCCGTCGCTTGTGGACGACCCGGACCTCGCCGACGCCAACCGGGCCACGCAGGGCTCCACCACCGCCGCCCAGGTGGCCGGGCCGGGTCTCGCCGGTGGCCTCACCCAGCTCGCCGGGCCACCGCTGGCCGTCGCCCTGGACGCGGTGAGCTACCTGGCCAGCGCGATCGGTGTGGCAGGCGCCCGTCGTGCCGAACCCGAGCCGCCGCGCGAGGACAGCTCAGGCATCCTCGACGGGCTCCGGGCCATCGCCGCGAATCCGTGGCTGCGGGCGCTCACCACGCACGCCACGATCTACAACGCCGCGTCGCAGGTCGTCACAGTCAACCTGGTCGTCCTCATGGTCACCGACCGAGGACTCGGCCCCGGCCTGTTCGGGTTGGCGCTCAGCGCCGGCGGGGCCGGCGCGCTCGTCGGCACCCTCGCCTCGACCCGGTTGGCGGACCGGCTCGGCTACGGCCGGGCGTTCGCCGCGGCCCTGATGTTGTCCACGGGCACACCCCTGCTCATCGCGGCGCTGCCCGGCTCCGGCGGAGCGCTCGCCGCCGGGCTCGCCTGCGTGCAGTTCACCGCCGGGATCGGCCTCGGAGTGGCGAACGTCCTCTCGGTGACCCTGCGCCAGGTGGTCATCCCCCAGGGCAACCTGGCCCGCAGCAACGGGGGTTACAGGGTGTTGATCTACGGGGCACTCCCGCTGGGCAGCGCCCTCGGCGGGGTGCTGGGCCAGACGGTGGGCAGCCGGACAGCTGTCGCGGTCGGCGCCGCCGGGTTCGTCGTCTCGGCCGTACCCATGCTGACCCGACGGATCCGCGGACTGCGCACCCCGCAGCAGGCGCGACCCGGGACGGCCGGGGTCGCGCCTGCGGCTCGGGCCTCGGCGGACGGCCCTCCGGCAGGCCTGCGGCGGTAACCCAGGGGCGGTACGCCGCCGGGCTGCCTATCCTTGGGCACGACATGCAGAATCCAACCGCCTCCGCCGCGACCGATCCCGTTCGCGAGCTGCACCGCCGCCTGACCCCTCTGATGTTCCGCGACCAGCGCCGGCTCCAGCGGCGCCTCGACGGCGCCCGCAAGCTGCGCGACCCGCAGCGGCGCGAGGCTGCGCTGGCCGAGATCACCGCCGACGTGGTCCAGGCCGAACAGCGACTCGCCACCCGCCGAGCGGCGGTGCCGGTGATCACGTACCCGGCAGGGTTGCCGGTAAGTGAGCGCAAGGACGACCTGGCCGCCGCCATCCGCGATCACCAGGTGGTGATCGTGGCGGGCGAGACCGGCTCCGGCAAGACCACCCAGATCCCCAAGATCTGTCTGGAGTTGGGGCGGGGCATCAACGGCCTGATCGGGCACACCCAGCCCCGGCGGTTGGCCGCCCGGACGGTGGCCGACCGGATCGCCGACGAGCTGGGCACCGAGTTGGGCGACGTGGTCGGCTACAAGGTGCGCTTCACCGATCAGGTGAGCGAGCGCAGCCTGGTGAAGCTGATGACCGACGGCATCCTGCTCGCCGAGTTGCAGACCGACCGGATGCTGCGCCAGTACGACACGTTGATCATCGATGAGGCGCACGAGCGCAGCCTCAACATCGACTTCATCCTCGGGTACCTGCGGGAGCTGCTGCCCCGCCGACCCGACCTCAAGGTGATCATCACCTCGGCGACGATCGAGACCGACCGGTTCGCCCGGCACTTCGCCGGGCCCCCCACCTCCGACGAGCCGGACGGGGTGCCGGCGCCGGTGGTCGAGGTCTCCGGCCGCACCTACCCGGTGGAGGTGCGCTACCGGCCGTTGCTGGAGGTCGCCGAGGGCGAGGAGGACGGCGACGGCGACGAGGAGAACGTCCGCGACCAGATCCAGGCGATC
Source organism: Micromonospora sp. NPDC049044 (assembly GCF_040649215.1). Taxonomy (NCBI): domain Bacteria; kingdom Bacillati; phylum Actinomycetota; class Actinomycetes; order Micromonosporales; family Micromonosporaceae; genus Micromonospora; species Micromonospora sp. NPDC049044. The sequence goes on from NZ_JBEZFA010000050.1 coordinate 10,017, forward strand.
GGCGACGCCGTCGAGGAGCTGGCCGCCGAGGGCCCCGGCGACATCCTGGTCTTCCTCAGCGGCGAGCGGGAGATCCGCGACACCGCCGACGCGCTGGGCAAGTTGGTGCAGACCAAGCGCTCGCTGCTCGGCACCGAGATCCTGCCGCTGTACGCACGGCTGTCCAGCGCCGAGCAGCACCGCGTCTTCGCCGCGCACAGCTCGCGGCGGGTGGTGCTCGCCACCAACGTGGCGGAGACCTCGCTGACAGTGCCCGGCATCAAGTACGTGGTGGACCCGGGCACCGCCCGCATCTCCCGCTACTCCAGCCGGCTCAAGGTGCAGCGGCTGCCGATCGAGCCGGTCTCCCAGGCGTCGGCCAACCAGCGCAAGGGCCGCTGTGGGCGTACCTCGGACGGCATCTGCATCCGCCTCTACGACGAGCAGGACTTCCTGTCCCGGCCCGAGTTCACCGACCCGGAGATCCTGCGTACCAACCTGGCCTCGGTGATCCTCCAGATGACCGCGATCGGGCTCGGCGACCTGGCCGCGTTCCCGTTCATCGACCCACCGGACAAGCGCAACATCACCGACGGCGTCAACCTCCTGCACGAGTTGGGCGCGTTGGACCCGACCGAGGCCGACCCGGCCAAGCGGCTCACCGCGCTGGGCCGGCGGCTGGCCCAGTTGCCTGTCGACCCCCGGCTGGCCCGGATGGTGGTCGAGGGCGAACGCAACGGCTGCGCCACCGAGGTGCTGGTGATCGCCGCCGCGCTCTCCATCCAGGACCCGCGGGAGCGGCCGGCGGAGAAGCAGGCCCAGGCCGACCAGGCGCACGCCCGGTTCGCCGACAAGGAGTCCGACTTCGTCGCCTACCTCAACCTGTGGCGCTACCTGCGCGAGCAGCAGCGCGAGCTGTCCTCTAGCGCGTTCCGCCGGATGTGCAAGGCGGAGTACCTGAACTACCTGCGGATCCGCGAGTGGCAGGACATCGTCAGCCAACTGCGCCAGGTGCTGCGTACCCCTGGGGAAGGCGACCGGCGTGGTGGGCGGCCGGCGCGCGACACCGCCGACGGCGCGGACGCCGGCCGGGGTGCGGGCCGCCGGGGTGGCGCGGACCTGCCGGAGGAGATCGACACCCCGAAGGTGCACCAGTCGCTGCTGCCCGGCCTGCTGTCGCACATCGGCCTGAAGGACGCCCAGAAACACGAGTACCTGGGGGCGCGGGGCGCGAAGTTCGCCATCTTCCCCGGGTCGGCGCTGTTCAAGAAGCCGCCGCGCTGGGTGATGGCCGCCGAGCTGGTGGAGACCTCGCGACTCTGGGCCCGCATCGCCGGCCGGGTCGAGCCGGAGTGGGTCGAACCGTTGGCGCAGCACCTGGTCAAGCGCAGCTACAGCGAACCGCACTGGGAGAAGAAGCAGGCCGCGGTGATGGCCTACGAGAAGGTCACCCTGTACGGCGTTCCGCTCGTCACCTCTCGCAAGGTGAACTTCGGTCGGATCGACCCGGCGTTGAGCCGGGAGCTGTTCATCAGGCACGCCCTCGTCGAGGGCGACTGGCAGACCCATCACCAGTTCTGGGCGGACAACAAACGGCTGCTCGGCGAGATCGAGGAGTTGGAGAGCCGGGCGCGACGCCGCGACATCCTTGTCGACGACGAGACCATCTTCGGTTTTTACGACAAGCGGATCCCCGCCGACGTGTCGTCCGGCCGGCACTTCGACAGCTGGTGGAAGAAGACCCGCCGGGAGCAGCCCGACCTGCTCACCTTCACCCGCGACCTGCTTGTCAACGACGGTCGACAAGGGGTGGACGAGGAGGACTACCCGGACGAGTGGCAGGCCGACGGGGTGCGCCTGCCACTCACCTACCGGTTCGAGCCGGGCACGCCGGACGACGGCGTCACAGTCGACATCCCGCTGCCCCTGCTCAACCAGGTGCCGGCGGAGAGCTTCGACTGGCAGGTGCCGGGCCTGCGCGAGGAGACGGTCATCGCGCTGATCCGCTCGCTGCCCAAGGCGATCCGCCGCAACTTCGTGCCGGTGCCGGACTACGCCCGCGCCGCCCTCGCGACGATCACCCCCGGCGAGACGTCGTTGCTGGACGCGCTCACCCGTGAACTGCGCCGGATGACCGGGGTGACAGTGCCCCGCGACGCCTGGGAACCGGACAAGTTGCCAGCCCACCTGCGGGTGACGTTCCGCATTCTGGGCGACGACGACAAGCCGGTCGCCGAGGGCAAGAACCTGCCGGCCCTGCAACGTCAACTCCGCCAGGAGGTACGCCAGGTGGTGGCGGCCGCCGCGCCGGAGGTGGCGCGGACCGGGCTGCGCGAGTGGAGCATCGGCACGCTGCCCCGGACCATCGAGCAGGTCCGCGCCGGCTACGCGGTGACCGCGTACCCGGCGCTTGTCGACGAGGGCGCCACGGTCGGGGTGAAGGTGTTCGACTCCCCCGCCGAGGCGGAGGCGGCCCACTGGGCCGGCACCCGCCGCCTGTTGCGCCTCACCGTGCCGTCCCCGGCCCGGTTCCTGCAGGGCCGGCTGAGCAACGAGGCGAAGCTGGCGCTCAGCCGCAACCCGCACGGCGGCGTACAGCAGCTGATCGAGGACGCGGCGGGCGCGGCCATCGACCGGCTGATCGGCGACGCCGGTGGGCCGGCCTGGGACGCCGAGGGGTTCGCGGCGCTACGCGAGAAGGTCCGCGCCGACCTGGTCGACACAGTGGTCGAGGTGATGGACCGGGTCCGCAAGGTCCTCGCCGCCGCGTACACCGTCGAGCAGCGCCTCGGTGCCACCCGCAACCTCGCCGTGGTGGCCGCGCTCGCCGACATCCGCAAGCAGCTCGCCGGGCTGGTGCACGCGGGTTTCATCACCGAGACCGGGTACGCCCGCCTGCCCGACCTGCTGCGCTATCTCACCGCCATCGAGCGCCGACTGGACCGCCTCGGCGGCAATCCGCAGCGGGACCGCCAGCAGCAGGACCGCGTCGCGGTGGTGCAGAAGGAGTACCAGGACATGCTGGCCAACCTGCCGCCGGCCCGTCGGCAGGAGACAGCCGTCCGGCAGATCCGCTGGATGATCGAGGAGTTGCGGGTGAACGTGTTCGCGCAGGCGCTCGGCACCCCGTACCCCGTCTCCGAACAGCGGATCTACCGCGCGATGGACGACGCGGAGGGTCGCTGACCGCCCGCTCAGGTCAGCGGCTCCACGCCCGGCGGCAGCTCGCCCCGGTCGATGGCCGACTGGATGTAGTCCAGCAGGATGCGGCGCAGTTCCCGGCCGGCGTGGGTGGGCACGATGTCGCGGCGGCGGGCCACCGCGATGGTCCGCCGCACCCCGGGCGGGGCGAGCGGGGTGATCCGCACGCCCGGTCGGCGGGCCAGCACGATGCCGGGCACGAGCGCGATGCCGAGCCCCGCCTCGACGAAGCTGAGCACCGCGTCCATCTCGCCGCCGTCCACCGCGAAGCTCGGTTCGAAGCCCGCCTCGCGGCATGCCTGGATGGTGGCGTCGCGCAGGTCGTAGCCCTCCCGGAACATCACCATCGGCTGGTCGCGCAGGTCGGTGATGTGCAGTTCGCCGGTCACCGAGGCGGTCGGCACCTCCCCCACCGAGGCCACCACCAGGCTCTCCCGCAGGATCGGGTCGACCCGTAGCCCGGGGTCGGCGCCCTGGGCCGGCATGATGATCAGCGCCAGGTCGAGGTCGCCGCGGAGCAGGTCGCGGACCAGGTCCTGGGAGCCGCCCTCCTCGACGCGCAGGTCGATGGTGGGGTGCGCGTCGCGGAACCGGCGCAGCACCGGCGGTGCGAGCGAGGTGGCCAGGCTGGGGGTGGCGCCGAGTCGGACCCGGCCCCGGCGCAGCCCGACCAGCTCCTGCACCTCCCGGGTCGCGGTCTCCACGTCGGCGAGGATCCGGGTGGCCAACGGCAGCAGCACCTCACCCGCGGCGGTGAGCGCGATGTTGCCCCTTACCCGCTCGAACAACGGGGCCCCGAGGTCGGCCTCCAGGGCGTGAATTTGCTTACTGAGAGAAGGCTGAGTAATGCCGACGATGTCGGCGGCTTGGGTGAAATGTCGTACTTCGGCCACCGCAACGAAGTACCGGAGCTGATGGAGCTGCATCTACATAGCCTACGGCTATCAACGCTGCTCGTTTGATGCATTGGACGACTGATCGAAGTGCTCCTAGCGTCGGTCTCGTGGTAATGACGAAAACTCGGTCGCCCATCCGCTCGAACGTCGGCCTCAAGGCCGTCATGGCGGTGACGGGCATCCTCCTGGTGCTCTTCCTGATCGCGCACATGCTCGGGAACCTGAAGGTGTTCACGGGGGAAACCTCGTTCGACCACTACGCGCACTGGCTGCGCGACATCGGCAAGCCACTGCTGCCCGGTGTCTGGTTCCTGTGGATCCTGCGCGCCGTGCTCACGGTGGCCGTCGTCGCCCACATCGTGGCCGCCACCGTGCTGGCCCGGCGCGCCCGCGCGGCCCGCCCGGTCAAGTACGCCCACCGCAAGAAGGTCAACGGCAGCTACGCCGCCCGCACGATGCGCTGGGGTGGCGTGATCATCCTGCTCTTCGTGATCTACCACCTGCTGGACCTGACCACCGGCACGCTGAACCCGGTCGGCAACGAGAGCAAGCCGTACGGCAACGTCGTCGCCGACTTCGCGCCGGAGCGCTGGTACGTCACGCTCTTCTACACCCTCGCCATCCTCGCGGTCGGCTTCCACCTGCGCCACGGCGCGTTCAGCGCGTTCCGCAGCCTCGGCCAGCAGACACCGCGTGGCGAGCGCCGGGCGCGCGTCGCGGCGCTGGTCTTCGCCGTGCTGCTCTGCGCCGGATACCTGGTGGTCCCGTTCGCCGTACTCACCGGATTGGTGTCCTGACATGGAACTCTTCACCGAGGGCGACCCGATCGCCGACACCAGGGCTCCCGCCGGCCCGGTCGAGAAGCGCTGGGAGACCCGACGCTTCGAGGCCAAGCTGGTCAACCCGGCCAACCGCCGCAAGATGACGGTGATCGTGGTCGGCACCGGCCTGGCCGGCGGCTCGGCCGCCGCCACCCTGGCCGAGCAGGGCTACCACGTGAAGTCCTACTGCTACCAGGACAGCCCGCGCCGGGCCCACTCCATCGCGGCCCAGGGCGGCATCAACGCGGCGAAGAACTACCGCAACGACGGCGACTCCGTACACCGGCTCTTCTACGACACCGTCAAGGGCGGCGACTTCCGCTCCCGGGAGTCGAACGTGCACCGGCTGGCCGAGGTCTCGGTCAACATCATCGACCAGTGCGTCGCCCAGGGTGTGCCGTTCGCCCGCGAGTACGGCGGTCTGCTGGACACCCGCTCCTTCGGTGGCGCCCAGGTGCAGCGCACCTTCTACGCCCGGGGCCAGACGGGTCAGCAGCTGCTGCTCGGCGCGTACCAGGCCCTGGAGCGGCAGATCGGCCTGGGCAACGTGGAGATGAACGCCCGCCACGAGATGCTGGAACTGGTCCTCGTCGACGGCAAGGCCCGCGGCATCGTCGTGCGGGACCTGGTCACCGGCGAGATCAGCACCGAGATGGCCGACGCCGTGGTGCTCGCCTCCGGCGGCTACGGCAACGTCTTCTACCTCTCCACGAACGCCAAGGGCTGCAACGTCACCGCCACCTGGCGGGCGCACCGCAAGGGCGCGTACTTCGCCAACCCCTGCTACACCCAGATCCACCCGACCTGCATCCCGGTCTCCGGCGACCACCAGTCGAAGCTGACCCTGATGAGCGAGTCGCTGCGCAACGACGGCCGGGTCTGGGTGCCGAAGGCCAAGGGCGACGAGCGCAGCCCGAAGGACATTCCCGAGGACGAGCGGGACTACTACCTGGAGCGGATCTACCCCTCCTTCGGCAACCTGGTCCCCCGGGACATCGCCTCCCGCGCCGCGAAGAACGTCTGCGACGAGGGCCGGGGCGTCGGACCGACCAAGCTCGGCGTCTACCTCGACTTCGCCGACGCGATCAACCGGCTCGGCCGCAAGGCCATCGAGGCCAAGTACGGCAACCTCTTCGAGATGTACGAGCGGATCACCGGCGAGGACCCGTACGAGGTGCCGATGCGGATCTACCCCGCCGTGCACTACACGATGGGCGGCCTGTGGGTCGACTACGACCTCCAGTCGAACATCCCCGGCCTGTTCGTGATCGGCGAGGCGAACTTCTCCGACCACGGCGCCAACCGGCTCGGCGCCTCGGCGCTGATGCAGGGCCTTGCCGACGGCTACTTCGTGCTGCCCACCACCATCGCCAACTACCTGGCCTCCGGCCCCCTCGACACTGTCGACGCCAGTCACCCGGCGGCGGTCGAGGCCCGCACCGACGTGGAGAACCGCGTCCAGCGGCTGCTCGCCGTCAACGGCGACCGGACTGTGGACTCGTTCCACCGGGAGCTGGGCCAGATCATGTGGGAGCACTGCGGCATGGAGCGCTCCGACGCCGGCCTGCGCAAGGCGATCGGCGAGATCCGCGACCTGCGCGAGGCGTTCTGGCAGCGGGTCAAGGTATCCGGCACCGGCGAGGAACTGAACCAGTCGCTGGAGAAGGCCGGCCGCGTCGCCGACTTCTTCGAGCTGGCCGAGCTGATGTGCATCGACGCCCTGCACCGCGAGGAGTCCTGCGGCGGCCACTTCCGGGCCGAGCACCAGACCCCCGACGGGGAGGCGCAGCGCGACGACGACCGGTTCGCGTACGTGGCGGCCTGGGAGTTCACCGCGACCGGTGAGCCCTCGGTGCTGCACAAGGAAGACCTGAAGTTCGAATACGTCCACCCGACGCAGCGGAGCTACAAGTGAACCTGACCCTGCGCATCTGGCGCCAGAAGGGCCCTGAGGACAAGGGTCGGATGGTGACCTACCCGGTCGACGACGTGTCCCCGGACATGTCGTTCCTGGAGATGCTCGACGTGCTCAACGAGCGGCTCATCCTCGCCGGCGAGGACCCGGTCGCCTTCGACCACGACTGCCGCGAGGGCATCTGCGGCATGTGCGGCCTGATGATCAACGGTGACGCGCACGGGCCGCAGCGCGGCACCACCGCGTGCCAGCTGCACATGCGGCAGTTCAAGGACGGCGAGACGATCGACATCGAGCCGTGGCGGGCCAGCGCCTTCCCGGTCGTCAAGGACCTGGTCGTGAACCGGAGCGCCTTCGACAAGATCATCGCGGCGGGCGGCTACATCACCGCCCCGACCGGCAGTGCACCCGAGGCGCACTCCACCCCGGTCGCCAAGGCCAACGCGGACGCCGCCTTCGAGTCGGCGGCCTGCATCGGCTGCGGCGCGTGCGTGGCGGCCTGCCCGAACGGCTCCGGCATGCTCTTCACCGCCGCCAAGCTCACCCAGCTCTCGCTGCTGCCGCAGGGCCAGCCCGAGCGGTACACCCGGGTCATCGGCATGGTCGACGCGCACGACGAGGCCGGCTTCGGCGGCTGCACCAACGCCGGCGAATGCACCCCGGCCTGCCCGAAGGGCATCCCGCTGAACACCATCGGCCGCCTCAACCGCGACTACCTCGCCGCCACCGCCAAGGGAGCCGACAACACCCCCGGTTCCTGAAGCCACCGCACCTGGCAGGCCGCCGTGCCCTCTCGGGTACGGCGGCCTGCGCTCTGTGCGGAGTCAGGCGGCGCGACGCAGCCGCCCGATGATCCACTCGGATTTCAGGAAGTCGGGCTGTCACAGCGCCTCGGACACCGCGACTTCAAGGAACCCGAGTCGATCAACTCCATGCCCCCAGACATCGGGGTGCGAAGCCGGTTCAAGTGCCCGAGCCCGGGTAGCAGTCTCTCGAGACAGCAGGAGAAAGGACGAGGGACATGAAGGCGCTCACCTGGCAGGGCAAGCGGGACGTACGGGTCGAGGAGGTGCCGGATCCCCGGATCGAGGAACCGACCGACGCGATCGTGAAGATCACATCCACGGCGATCTGCGGCTCGGATCTCCACCTGTACGAGGTGCTGGGACCGTACCTGAAGCCCGGTGACGTCCTGGGCCACGAACCGATGGGCATCGTCGAGGAGGTCGGGTCGGAGGTGACCGGGCTCAAGCCGGGCGACCGGGTGGTGGTGCCGTTCAACATCTCCTGCGGGAGTTGCTGGATGTGCCAACGCCAGCTCTACGCCCAGTGTGAGACGACCCAGGTGACCGGCGAGGGCAAGGGTGCCGCGCTGTTCGGCTACACCTCACTCTACGGTTCGGTGCCCGGCGGGCAGGCCGAGTATCTGCGTGTCCCGCAGGCCCACTTCGGCCCGATCGTCGTCCCGCCGACCGGCGCCGACGAGCGGTACCTCTACCTGTCCGACATCCTGCCCACCGCCTGGCAGGCGGTGAAGTACGCGGACACCCCGCCCGGCGGCACCCTGGCCGTCTTCGGGCTGGGCCCGGTCGGGCAGTTCTGCGCTCGCATCGGCCGCCACCTCGGCGCGGGCCGGGTGATCGGGCTGGATCTGGTGCCGGAGCGGCTGGAGTTGGCCCGCCGGCACGGCATCGAGGTGCTCGACGTCCGTGAACTCTCCGACGTGCCGGGCGCGCTCATCGACCTGGTCGACGGGCGTGGCCCGGACGCGGTGATCGACGCGGTCGGGATGGAGGCGCACGGCTCCCCGGGGGGCAAGCTGGCCCACGCCGCCGTCGGGCTGCTTCCGGACAAGCTGGCGCAGACGATGACCGACCGGGTCGGCATGGACCGGCTGTCCGTCCTGCACGCCGCGGTCAAGGGGGTGCGCCGCGGCGGCACCGTGTCGGTCTCCGGCGTGTACGGCGGTGAGGCGGACCCGATGCCGCTGATGGAGATGTTCGACAGGGGCGTCCAACTGCGGATGGGGCAGTGTCACGTGCGCCGGTGGACCGACGAGATCCTGCCGCTGCTCGCCGGCGACGACGACCCGCTGGGCGTGGAGGACCTGCGCACCCACCGGATGCCGCTGGCCCGCGCCCCGCAGGCGTACGAGATGTTCCAGAAGAAGGAGGACGGCTGCATCAAGGTCGTGCTGGAACCGTGAGTCGGGTGGTGGTGGTCGTCGGCGCGAGCAGTGGGATCGGCCGGGCTACGGCCCGGGCGTTCGCCGAGCGCGGCGACCGCCTCGTCCTCGCCGCCCGCGCCACCACCACCCTGGCCGAGGTACGCGCGGAGTGCGCCGACGTCGACGTGCTGACCGTGCCGACCGACGTCACCGAGCCGGGCGCGTTGAAGGCTCTCGCGGACGCGGCGGTCGACAGGTTCGGCCGGATCGACGTCTGGGTGCACACCGCGGCCGTGATGGCCTACGGGCGCTTCGACGAGTTGCCCGAACGGGTCTTCGACCAGGTGCTACGGACCGATCTGCTCGGCACCGCCGGCTCGGTACGGGTGGCGCTGCGGCACTTCCGGGCCGCCGGGAACGGCACCGTCGTCCTCACCGGTTCGGTGCTCGGGCACATCGCCGCGCCGTACATGAGCGCGTACGTGGCGAGCAAGTGGGGGTTGCAGGGGCTGGCCCGCACGGTGCAGCAGGAGTTGCGCGACAGCCCGCGGATCCGGCTGTGTCTGGTCAACCCGGGCAGCGTGGACACGCCCGTGTACCAGCAGGCGGCCAACTATCTGGGCTGGATCGGTAGGCCCCCACCGCCGGTGGCGAGCCCGCAGCGGGTGGCCCGCGCCATCGTGGACTGTGTGGACCGGCCACGGCGCGAGGTCTCCGTGGGTCGGCTCAACGTGGTGCTGCGCGCCGGCTTCACAGTGTTGCCGGGCGTCTACGACGTCCTGGTCGGGCCGCTGATGCGGCTGGCCGGCCTGAGTGGACAGCCGGTGGCCGCCAACGACGGCAGCGTCTTCGCCCCGAACCCGGCCGGTGAGTCGGTACGCGGCGGCCACCTGCCTGACCTGCGTCAACTCGTGTCCGGGCCGGCGAACGCGCTGGGTGCCGTACTGCGCCGACGGTTCGGCTGAAGCTGTTCGGGGCTGTTTGAGACTTTTTGGGGTCGTCGTGCATCGATCAACTCGCCTAGGGTGGTGGGCCAGCAAGCGCTCCGGCGCTCCACTGTGGGGGAGACGAACGACAATGCGACTCAATCGCAGAACGGCACTCGGACTGGGCACGATGGCTACCGCCGGGACGGTGTTGGGGGCCGGGTCGCCGGCGAGCGCCGCTTCCCCGGCGAGCGCCGCCGAAGCCGCACCGACCACGCCCGCTCGGGCCGCCCGGCGCGTCGCCTCGGTCTTCGCCACGCAGAGCGCCGAGGCCGGCGGCAACTGGCAGGCCTGTGTCAGCGTCGCCGACCCTTCCGGTGTGCCGGTGGTCGCGGTGACCGCCGACGCGGACCGGCGGATCGAGGCGTACAGCGTCAACAAGATCGCGGTTGCCACCGCGGTGCTCGACAAGGTCGACCGAGGGCTGCTCACCCTGGACCAGCAGGTCGAGGTGAGCGCGGCGATCGTGGTCCCCGGCGGTGACGGCATCTTCAGCCTGGACGGCGCGTACCCGAGCCGGGTGACCCTCGGGCACGTGCTGGCCAACCTGCTGACCGTCTCGGACGACACAGCGGTGCGGTTGTGCGGCCTCGTCGCGCCGGCGGCCGAGATCAATTCCATCCTGGTCGCCAAGGGCTTCCCGAACACCCAGGTCGAGCCGGTCGCCAACCCGAACCGGTTCTTCCTCGGCACCAGCACCCCCCGGGAGACGCACGACCTGCTGCGCGCCCTGGTCGCCGGCACGCTGCTCTCCCCCGCCTCGACGACGTACCTGCTGGGCATCCTGCGCTCCCCTGTGGCGTTCACCGACGGCATCCGGCGCACGATGTCCTCCGACGAACGGGCCCGCATCGCCACCAAGGCCGGCTGGTACGGCGACGCCCGGCACGAGGCCGGCGTGATCTTCGACCGCTCCGGCGCGGCGGTGCTCACCTACGCGCTCTTCGCCGACGGGCAGGCCGACCCGGACAACTTCGGCGCCACCCACCCGGCGGTGCGGGCCCGCGCCGTCATGGGCCCCAAGTTCCTGGCCGCGGTGGACCGGATCGCGGGTGTGGGCGAGACGTTCCGGAGCACCGCCCGACGTCCCAGCAACGGCGGCTAGGGCACGGTCCGCACCGGTCCGGGTCGGTCGCCGCTGCCGGCGGCCGACCCGGCGTGGCGACCGCCGGGGCACGCCCCGGCGCGGGTGACTACCGTGTAAGGGCGGACACGTCGGAGGGACGGCAATGGCACGAGCGCGCAGCAGGGACGTGGAACGGTCGCTCGGGCGGCGGATGCGGGGCGCGGCCGGCCTGGCCGCGCTGGCCGGCCTGGCCTGGGTGGCCCGGGACGTGCCGGCGGCGCTCGGTGGCCGGCTCAGCGGTGCCCGGGCCGAGCGGGCGGCCCGCTCGCCCCAGTTTCGCGACGGCACCTTCCACAACCGGGCCGGCACCCGCACCACAGTCACCGAGCCGGGCCGCAACCTGCTCCGCGAGCTGATCTTCGGCAAGCAGAAGCGGAGGCCCACCGCGCCCGTGCCGCTGCTGCGCCCCAGCTCGGCGGCGACCGCCGACGCCGCCGACGAACTCACCATCGTCTGGTACGGGCACGCCTCGACGCTGATCGAGATCGAGGGCCGGCGGGTGCTTGTCGACCCGGTCTGGAGCGACCGCTGCTCACCGTCCGGCCTGGTCGGCCCGCGCCGGCTGCACGAGCCGCCGGTCGGCATCGACGAGCTGCCCCCGCTGGACGCCATCCTCATCTCGCACGACCACTACGACCACCTCGACATGCCCACCGTGCGGGCGCTGCTGGCCGGGCAGTCCGCGCCGTTCCTGGTGCCGCTCGGGGTGGGCGCGCACCTGGACCGCTGGGGCGTACCGGCCGAGCGGATCATCGAGCTGGACTGGTCCGAGTCGCACCAGGTCGCCGGGTTGGAGATCACCGCCACCGCCGCGCAGCACTTCTCCGGTCGCGGGTTGCGCCGCGACGGCACGCTGTGGAGTTCGTGGGTGGTGGCCGGGGCCCGCCGCAAGGTCTTCTACACCGGCGACTCCGGCTACTTCGACGGGTACGCGGAAATCGGCGCCGAGCACGGCCCGTTCGACGTGACGCTGATGCAGATCGGCGCGTACGACCGGGCGTGGCCGACGATCCACATGTTCCCCGAGGAGGCGGTCGACGCCCACCTCGACCTGCGCGGTGGGCTGTTCGTGCCGGTGCACTGGGCGACGTTCAACCTGGCCCTGCACGACTGGGCCGAGCCGGTGAACCGGTTGTGGGCCGAGGCCAAGGCCCGCGACGTGCGGCTCGCCGTGCCCCGCCCGGGCGAGCGGGTGGTGGTCGACGAGCCGCCCGCCGTCGACGGTTGGTGGCAGGCCGTCGCCTGAGGCAGCCCGTCAGAGCACGAACGCGTCGGTCCAGAGTGCGCCGGAACGGCCGGAGAGCGCGTCCAGCATGGCCACCGCCTGACCGTCGGTGAGCTGCGCGACGAAGTCCACGATGGCCCGGCCCCGAGCCCGGCCGATCCGGTCCGGGGTGCGCGGGTGCAGCTCCGCCTCGGCCAACTCGACCAGGTCGTGCAGCCGGCGGGGCAGCCGGGACTCCTCCTCCGGGTCGAGCAGCCACTCCCAGAGCGCCTCGACCAGGGTGCCCAGCAGTCGGGCCTGGCCGCGCTGGTGCAGGGCGAGATCCGGACGGGCCAGCACGAAGCGGTGGTGGACGAACTTGAGCACCTGGACCTCGTGCCACTGCGCGCAGCCCAGCAGCACGTGCCCGGAGCGCACCGACGGCTTGTCGGTCACCGCGATCGCCTCGACGAAGCGGGTGGACCAGCGGGCGGAGAACCGCGCCACGTACTGCTCGGCCTCGATCGAGCCGTCGAACGGCATCGCCAGCAGCCCGTCGACAAGCTCCTCACGGACGTGCTCGACGGCGGCGGCGAACGCCTCGTCGTCGGCGATCCAGGCGTCCTTGCGGTGCAACTGCCGACGGAGCCGCTCGATCGCGGCACCGGGTCGTCGGGCCGCGGTGGCCAGCGCCGCGTCGGTGATCGCCCGCAGTTGTCCGCTCTCGCGTTGCCAGGCCATCAGCTCGGCGGAGACCGAGCCCTGCTGGAGCACACCGACCCGGTAGAAGTCCTCCACGTCGTGGATGGCGTACGCGATGTCGTCGGCGGTGTCCATCACGGACGCCTCCACTGTCTGCTGCCAGTCCGGGATGCGACCGACGAACGGCTCCCGCGCCTGCCGCAGGTCGTCCAGCTCGGTGCGGTACGCGCCGAACTTAGACGAGCCGCTCTCCGGGTCGTCCGGCGGCGGGGTGGCTCCGCGCGGCGGTGGGTCCATCGTGCGCGGGTGCGGATCGGGGTAATCAAGCCGGGTCCACGGGTATTTCAGCATCGCGGCCCGGACCGCCGCGGTCAGGTCCAGCCCGGTGGTGGCGGCGCCCCGGATCTCGGTGCTGGTGACGATCCGGTACGACTGGGCGTTGCCCTCGAACCCGTCGGCGAGGCCGAGGCGCTGACGGGCCAGCCGGTCCAGCACCCGCTCGCCCAGGTGCCCGAACGGCGGGTGGCCCAGGTCGTGGGCGAGCGCCGCGGCCTCCACCACGTCGGGGTCACAGCCGCCGAGCTTGTCCAGCAGGTCACGGGAGCGCTCGTCGGTCGTCAACCGCTCGGCGATCGACCGGGCGACCTGGGCGACCTTCAGGCTGTGGGTGAGCCGGTTGTGCACCAGCAGGCCGGAACCGACCGGGCTGATCACCTGGGTGACGCCGCCGAGGCGGGCGAAGAACGGCGAGCCCACGATCCGGTCCCGGTCGGCGCGGAACGGGTCGGCGGCGAGGTCGCCGAGGGCGCGGGCGCTGCCGCCGAAGAGTCGGCGGGCGCGCGGCTCCGCAGGTGTTTCCATGATCGCAACGCTAGCGCAGGCCCGGCGGGGCCGTCCCGGGGTCGCCCGGCACAATGCAGGGCGGTACCCGCTCTCTGAGGGCGGATCGAGTCGAAGGCGGATCGAGATCGTGACCCAGTCTGTTCATCAGCGGATCGCCGACGAGCTCGGCGTGGCCGAGCGTCAGGTGCGGGCGGCAGTGGAACTGCTCGACGGCGGCGCCACAGTGCCGTTCATCGCCCGCTACCGCAAGGAGGCCACCGGCCTGCTCGACGACACCCAGCTGCGCACCCTTGAGGAGCGGCTGCGCTACCTGCGCGAGCTGGACGAGCGGCGGGCGGCGGTGCTGGAGTCGATCCGCGGCCAGGGCAAGCTGGACGAGGCGCTGGAAGCGCAGATCATGGCGGCCGACTCGAAGTCCCGGCTGGAGGACATCTACCTGCCGTACAAGCCGAAGCGGCGGACCCGGGCGCAGATCGCCCGCGAGGCCGGGCTCGCGCCGCTGGCCGAGTCGCTGTTGGCCGACCCCAGCCAGGACCCGAAGGCCACCGCCGCCGGGTTCGTTGACGCGGAGAAGGGCGTCGCGGACGCCGCCGCCGCGCTGGAGGGCGCCCGCGCGATCCTGATCGAGACCTTCGCCGAGGACGCCGACCTGATCGGCACGCTGCGCGAGCAGATGTGGTCGCGGGGCCGGCTGGTGTCCCGGGTACGCGACGGCCAGGAGACCGCCGGCGCCAAGTTCGCCGACTACTTCGACTTCTCCGAGCCGTACCCGAAGCTGCCCTCGCATCGGATCCTGGCCATGTTCCGGGGCGAGAAGGAGGGCGTGCTCGACCTGACCATGGAGCCGGAGGAGGCGGGCGAGGCCGACGCCGTGCCGACCGGCCCGAGCCGGTACGAGGCGGCCATCGCCGGGCGGTTCGGGGTGTCCGACGCCGGCCGGCCCGCCGACCGCTGGCTGGCCGACACGGTGCGCTGGGCGTGGCGTACCCGGATCCTCATCCACCTCGGCGCGGACCTGCGGATGCGGTTGTGGCAGGCGGCCGAGGAGGAGGCGGTACGCGTCTTCGCCACCAACCTGCGTGACCTGCTGCTTGCCGCGCCGGCCGGCACCCGACCCACGATGGGCCTGGACCCGGGTCTGCGCACCGGGGTGAAGGTGGCGGTGGTGGACGCCACCGGCAAGGTGCTCGCCACCGACACCATCTATCCGCACGAGCCGCGCCGGCAGTGGGACGCGTCGGTCGAGTCCCTCGCCCGGCTGGCCGGGGCGCACGGGGTGGAGTTGATCGCGATCGGCAACGGCACCGCCTCGCGGGAGACCGACAAGCTGGCCGGTGACCTGATCAAGCGCCACCCGCAGCTCAACCTGACCAAGGTGATGGTCTCCGAGGCGGGCGCGTCGGTCTACTCCGCCTCCGCGTACGCCTCGCAGGAACTGCCCGGGATGGACGTGTCGCTGCGCGGCGCGGTCTCCATCGCCCGGCGCCTCCAGGACCCGCTCGCCGAGCTGGTCAAGATCGACCCGCGCTCGATCGGGGTCGGCCAGTACCAGCACGACCTGTCCGAGGTGAAGCTGTCCCGGTCGTTGGACGCGGTGGTGGAGGACTGCGTCAACGCGGTAGGGGTGGACGTCAACACCGCCTCCGCGCCGCTGCTCACCCGGGTCTCCGGGATCGGCGCCGGGCTGGCCGAGAACATCGTGCTGCACCGGGACGCCAACGGGCCGTTCCGGTCCCGTACCGAACTGAAGAAGGTGGCACGGCTCGGGCCCAAGGCGTTCGAGCAGTGCGCCGGCTTCCTGCGCATCCCCGACGGGGACGATCCGTTGGACTCGTCAAGCGTGCACCCCGAGGCGTACCCGGTGGTGCGCCGGATCCTCGCCAGCACCGGTCAGGACCTGCGCTCGGTGATCGGTAGGAGCGCGATTCTGCGCGGGCTGCGGGCCACCGACTTCGTCGACGACCGGTTCGGCCTGCCCACCGTCACCGACATCCTCGCCGAGTTGGAAAAGCCGGGCCGGGATCCCCGCCCGGAGTTCCGTACCGCCACCTTCGTCGAGGGGGTGGAGAAGATCGGCGACCTGACGCCGGGCATGGTGCTGGAGGGGGTGGTCACCAACGTGGCCGCGTTCGGTGCCTTTGTGGATGTCGGCGTGCACCAGGACGGGCTGGTGCACGTGTCGGCGATGTCCCGGACCTTCGTCAAGGACCCCCGTGAGGTGGTGAAGTCCGGCGACGTGGTGAAGGTCCGGGTGCTCGACGTGGACGTACCGCGTAAGCGGATCTCGTTGACCCTGCGCCTGACGGACGAGCCGGGCACTTCGCCCGACGGGACGCGGGGCGCACCGGGAGCACGCGGCGGCCAAGCCGACCAGGGCGGACGCGGCGCACCGGGCAGCCGTGGCTCCCAGGACCAACGCGGCGGTCAGGGTCGACGCGGCCAGGACCAGCGCGGTGGCCAGGGTCAACGCGGCCAGGACCAGCGTGGCGGCCAGGGTCAACGTGGCGGCCAGGGTCGACGCGCCGGCCAGCAGCAGGGCGGAGGCGGCACCGGGCCGGCGCCGGCCAACGACGCGATGGCGGACGCACTCCGGCGCGCCGGGTTGGCCTGATCGCCCACCCGGCCAAGCGGCCAAGCGGCCACGGCGTCAGCCTGCACACCAACCCAGGTCGCCGGTCCCGGGTGGCTGCCTATGGAGCTGATGTCGTAAACGAATCGCGAGTTGATGTCGCCAACGATTCAGCTCGAAAGGGCCGCAGGGAGCAACCCTGAGGCTGGCCGCGCAGCGGGACAGCGGGGGCAGGCAGGAGACGGCGGGTAGGGAAACGGCGGGCGGACAGAGCGGATGGGCCTGACAGAGCCCCGGGAGCGGCGGACGGGGTGCGCGGGGGCGGCGTGCGCGGGGCGGGAAATCGGGTCGCCCGTCCGCGAGGTTCTGGGTGATGATCTCCCGATACGGATGCATGCCGACCAGGTGGACGTGCTCGCGGAGGTGGTTGCCGCGTTGGTGGCTGGACAGTTCCCGCGCTGGCGGGGGTTGCCGGTGCGCCCCCTCCGTTCGGCCGGCACGGTGAACGCGCTGTTCCGGGTCGGCTCGGACGTCGTGCTGCGCTTTCCGCTGCGCCCCTCCACCGGCACCGAGCTGCGCGACGAGCTGCGGCAGGAGCAGGAGTACGCCCGGCTGCTCGCCGCGTACCTGCCGGTCGCGGTGCCCGAGCCGCTCGGCCTCGGTGCGCCGGGCGACGGGTACCCGGGGTGGTGGACGGCGTACCGGTTCATCCCTGGGGAGACGGCCCAGCCCGACCGGATCGACGACCTGGACGTCTTCGCCAGTGACCTGGCCGCTGTCGTGGTCGCCCTGCACGACATCGACACCGGCGGACGGTCGTGGTCAGGGTTCGGTCGGGGCGGACCCCTGGCGGACCAGGATGCCGATGTCCGGGCCGCCCTCGCCCGGCACACCCTGCGGGCGGTGCTCGACTGAGTCGGGGCGTACCGTCGGCTCGTGGGTGAGGACGACGGCCGCGAGTGGCGGGAGCGGCAGCAGCACGCGGTGCGGGCGCACGCCGACGCGGACGCGCGGCGGCGGGCCGCCGAGCAGGCAGAGGCGGCGGAGCTGGTGGCCTGGTTCGTGGCTGAGGCCACCCGGCGCGGGCTGCCCACCACACACCTGGTCGCCCGGGGGTACGACGGGCGCGGGCGCTACCGCACCCGGCTGACCGGCTGGTACGTCGACCGGGCCGAGACCCGTGCGGTGGACGTGGCCGGCCGGTTCCACCTGCTGACCGTGCCGGGCGGCCTGCGGGCCCGGCTGTTCGGCGTCGATCCGCAGCCCAGCCCGGCGCCGCTGGTCATCGGCGCGGGTGGCCGTGACGGCGAGTCGATGCCGTTGCGGACCCTGCTCAGCCGGCTGCTGGGCGACGTGCCCGGCGGGTCCGGCGGGCCAGATTCCACCACCAGGCCTGCTGGACCAGGAGGGTGAGCAGGCCAGCCAGGACTATCGCGCACACGTTGATCACCAGCTGGAGTGCCGATCCGCCCGCCTCGTCCCACACTCCGTAGGCGACGGCAACCGCCACGTTCGCGGCGGCCGGCACCGTGGTCACCGAGATCAGCACCCCGACCAGGCTGCCCGACTTCTTCGACGTCAGGGAGAGCATGCCGGCCACGCCGGCGAGCAGACCGACCACCCAGGACAGCGCGTCCGGGCGCCAGATGAAGCTGGTGAGCGGGCGTTTGGCGAGCAGCATCTCCTCGCTCACCAGGCCGGCCGCGGTCAGCGCCCAGGTGCTCAGCACGGTCACCACCATGGCCGCCAGGAACCCGACAGTGAGGGCCTGCACCGACCGGCCGATCACGTCGAGCCGGCGGCGCAGCAGCGCCACGCAGAGGGCGGCGAGCGGGCCGAACTCGGGACCGACCACCATCGCCCCGACGATGAGGATCGGCTGGTCCAGCAGCACGCCGACGCCGGCGATCATGGTGGCCACCACGATCAGCACCAGGTAGGTGCCGGACAGCTCGGTCTGCTCGCCGGTCTTCGCCGCGATCTCGTCCCAGACCACCGCGTCGGCACCACTGCCGGGGGCGTTCTCCGCGGCCCGGTCGGCCGCCGCGGAGATGGTCAGCTCGACGTCGTCGGCGGCGATACCGCCGCTCGCCTCCACCCCGAGCTGCTGGAGGCCGCGCAGAATGCCGTCGGCGCTCTCCCGGACCACGTCGCAGAGGATCAGGTCACCCTGCGGCTGCCGGGCCGCGCCGGGCAGCACTGCCAGGTGGGTCACCCCCGCCTCCGCGGCGAGCAGGTCAACGACCTCGGCGGATCGTTCCGCCGGGGCGATCACCCTGAGGTGCAGCACTCGTTCTCCCTGTTGTACGCGGCGCACGGGCACGGCCGGCAGCACTCTAGCCGGCCGGGCTGGACGGCCGGTCCGACTGTCGGGGGACAGTCGGGTCGGTTGACCGCAGAGTTGGCGAAACCGCCTATGTGCCGCCATAGCTGCTGATACAACCATTTGGTCTTTTGACACGCCCGATCGGAGGCGCCATCCGTGGATCTGATTCACCACCGCCGGCCCGTGACACGCAGCGGCGACCCCGGCGTGCTCACCTCGATCACCCACCTCCCGGCCGGGCGCCGATGAAGCGCCCCTACGACACGGTCAAACGCGTGCTGGACGTGCTCCTGGCCGCCACCGGCCTGCTGCTCGCGACGCCGGTGCTCGCCGCGGTGGCGCTGGCCGTGCTTGTCACCATGGGTCGACCCGTGCTGTTCCGGCAGGCCCGCCCGGGTCGTGGTGGCCAACTGTTCCACCTGGTCAAGTTCCGTTCGATGACTGTGGGCGGCGCCGACGAGGCCCCGGCCAACGACGCCGCCCGACTCACCACGTTCGGCCGCTGGCTGCGGACCACAAGCCTCGACGAGCTGCCCCAACTGTGGAACGTGCTGCGTGGCGAGATGAGCCTGGTCGGGCCACGGCCCCTGCTGCCGGCCTACCTGAGCCGCTACAGCCCGGAGCAGCTGCGTCGGCACGAGGTTCGCCCCGGCATCACCGGCCTCCAGCAGGCGTACGGACGCAACGCGCTGAGCTGGGACGAACGCTTCGCGCTCGACGTGCACTACGTGCGACACCGCTCGCTCGTCCTGGACCTGCGGATCCTGCTGCGCACGGTACGCACCGTCCTGCGCCGGGAGGGGATCACCGCGGCCGGCGCGGCCACCGCCCACGAGTTCCTCGGCCCGGCCGAGCTGGCCACCGCCGGCGGTCGCGGGTCGGCAGAGGGGCGCCGGTGAGCCTGGACATCGTCATCGTCGGCTGCGGCGGGCACGGCCGAGAGGTGCTCGGCATCGTCCGGGCCATCAACGCCGCCGCCCCCGACGGTCCGGTGTGGCGGGTACGGGGCTTCGTCGACGACAAGCCCAGCGAGGTCAACCTGAAGCGGGTGCAGCGGCTGGAGGTGCCGTACCTCGGCGGCACCACCCGCCTCGGCGAGCAGCCCGCCGGCACCCACCTGACGCTCGGCATCGGGGATCCGGCCGCCCGGCGGTCGGTGGACCAGCGGCTGACCGCGTACCGGCTGCCGGCGGCGGTGCTTGTGCATCCGGACGCCACAGTCGGCCCGGACACCATCTACGGCGAAGGCCTGACCGTGTTCCCCGGTGCCCGGGTCACCACGAACGTCACCCTCGGTCGGCACGTACACCTCAACCAGAACAGCGCGGTGGCGCACGACTGCACGGTCGGCGACCACGTCTCGGTCAACCCGCTGGGAGCGGTCTCCGGCGCCTGCCGGCTGGGCGACGGTGTGCTGATCGGGGCCGGTGCCGTGGTGTTGCAGGGGCTGCGGGTCGGCGCGGGCGCCACCGTCGGCGCCGGGGCCTGCGTGGTCCGCGAGGTACCCGCCGGCACGGTGGTCAAGGGAGTCCCGGCGCGGTGAGCGCCGGTCCCCGGGCGGTCGAGGACGTTGTGGGCCGCCCTCGGTGAGCACGTCGCCGGGCGGCCGGTGGCCGGTCCCGCCGGACCACCGACCGCCCGTGCCGGCCGGTCAGTGCCGGATGCCCGCCCAGTCGTGGTGCCGGCGCACTGTGGAGAGGATGAAGTCGACCACCCGCCGGGAGGTGTCCGGCACCTGGTAGTCGGCCGGGCACGGCACACCCGCCGCGGCGACCTGCGCCACAGTCACCTCGACCGCCTCGACCACGCCCTGCGGATCCAGACCGGTCATGATGATCCCGCCCGCGTCGAGCGCCTCGGGGCGTTCGATGGACTCGCGCAGGGTCACCGCCGGGAAGCCGAGGATGGCGGCCTCCTCACTTATCGTCCCGCTGTCGGAGAGGGTGCAGAACGCGTTCATCTGCAGGTGTACGTAGTCGAGCAGCCCGAACGGGTCGTGGAAGGCGATGCCGTCGAGCGCGGTGGCGTCCGGGGCGAGTGCCTCCAGCCGCTTGCGGGTGCGCGGGTGGGTGGAGACCAGCACCGGGTGGCCCCAACGGTCGCGGACCGCCACCAGGCAGTCCAACAGTCGCCGCAGCCGGTCGGGCCGGTCCACGTTCTCCTCCCGGTGCGCGCTGACCAGGACGTAGCGGCTCGGGTCCAGCTCCAGTTGGCGGAGGATGGTCGAGGCGGCGATCGGCGCCCGGTAGTGCTCCAGCACCTCCCGCATCGGCGAGCCGGTGTGCAGGATCCGGCGCGGGTGCAGGCCCTCGGCGAGCAGGTTCCGCCGGGCGTGTTCGGTGTAGACCAGGTTGAAGTCGGCGACGTGGTCGACAAGTCGCCGGTTCGTCTCCTCCGGCACGTTGAGGTCGAAGCAGCGGTTGCCGGCCTCCATGTGGTAGACCGGCACCCGCATCCGACGGGCCATCAGCGCCGCGATGCAGCTGTTGGTGTCGCCGAGCACGAGCAGCGCGTCGGGCCGCAGCTCGGCGATCGCCGCCTCCATGCCGACCAGGACACCGCCGAGCACCCGGCCCAGCGAGCTGGTGTCCACCCGCAGGAACCTGTCGGGTTCGCGCAGCCGCAGCTCGGTGAAGAACACGTCGGAGAGGGTGCTGTCCCAGTTCTGTCCGGTGTGCACAAGCACGTGGTCGACGGTTTCGTCCAACCGGCTGAGCACCCGGGACAGTCGGATGATCTCGGGACGGGTGCCGACGACTGTCATCACTCGGGTCATGTGGTCTCCCTCCGCCTGTCACTCACCGGGCGCCCACCGGCACCCGGGGTTCGACGCCGACCGGCTCCGGCCACGTGTCGGGCCGTTCCGGGTCGAACAACTCGTTGGTCCAGAAGAGGGTGAGCAGCTCGTCCGGGCCGGTGTTTGTGATGTTGTGCGCCCACATGGTCGGCATGTCGACGACAACTGGTTGGTCGCCACTGACCGGGAACCGGACGACATCGGTGTCGCCGACGCGGCGCAGGCTGATCTCGGCGGTGCCACGCAGCACCACGAACCGCTCCACCTTGGCCAGGTGGAAGTGCTCTCCCCTGGTGATCCCGGGCCGGGTGGTGGAGCAGAAGGTCTGCCCCGCTCCCCCGTGCGCCTTGACCGTCTCGACAAGTGCCCCCCGGGCGTCGGTCCGGGTGGGCAGGGCCAGCGGGTAGTGCGCCGGGAAGCAGTGCGACCGGTAGGTGTTGAACAGCCGCACGTCGTGCCGGTCGCGCAGCGGCGGGATCTCGCCGGTGCGGTAGGTGCCGGCGTACGAGCTGAGCTGCTCGGCGAGGTCGCGGACCCCGATCCGCAGGGCCGGCAGCGCCGGGTCCCAGGAGCCGCCCGCGGCGACACCGGCCAGCCGGGCGGCGGCGTCGGTGACGTGCACCAGGTCCAGTTGCCGGTCGGCGTGCACCTCCGGCTGGCCGCCCTCGGCGAGCACCCGGCAGAAGGTGGCGACTGCCGAGTTGTACCAGGGTCGGCCGTGCTCGCCGTACAGGTTGGGCAGCAGCACGTCGTCCAGGGCCACGCCGGTCTCGGCGAGGATGCCGGCGGCGGTGGCCTTGGCGTCGCCGTAGGGGGTGCCGTTGCCGGCCTGCACCGAGTTGGCGAAGACCACCTGGGCGGGCGGCTCCGGGCAGGCCCGCAGGCCGTGGGCGAGTTGGACGGCGAGCTGGACGTTGCCGGCGGCCACGTCGGCGGGCTCACCCCGGTTGACCCCCGCCAGGTGCAACACCCGGTCCACCCCGGCGATCTTGCGGGCGACCACCGCCGGGTCGGCCAGGTCGGTACGGGTCAGCACTGTCGGCTCGGGCCAGCCGAGCGCCCGCAGCAGGACCCGCACGTGCCAGCCGAGGAACCCGCCGGCACCGGTGACGGCGAGGCTCAGCACGCCAGCACCGGATCCCGCAGCGCCAGCTCCGCCCGGATCTCCGGCAGTGACCTGAGCAACCGCACCACATCGGGTACGCCGAGTCGGGTGGCGTTCGCCGAGTTGAAGTCCTCGCCGGGCCGCTCACCCAGCTCGCCCTCGGAGATGTAGAGCGCGTAGTTGAGGTCCCGCGCGTCCAACGGCACCCGGTAGAAGTCACCGAAGTCGTCGGCCTGGGCCAACTCCTCCCGGCTGGCGAGGGTCTCGTGCGACTTCTCGCTGTGCCGTACGCCGATGATCTCCAGCTTGAACGGCACGTCGAACAACTGGCAGATGGCCTCGGCGAGATCGCTGATGGTGCAGGCGGCGGCCTTGCGGATGAACACGTCGCCGGGGCGGGCGTGGTGGAAGGCGTGCTCGACCAGGTCGACCGAGTCGGCGAGCGACATCAGGAAGCGGGTCATGGCCGGATCGGTGACGGTGGGCGCGCGACCGGCCTTGATCTGTTCGATGAAGAGCGGGATCACCGAGCCGCGCGAGTACATCACGTTGCCGTACCGGACACAGGACACGGTGGTGGCGCTGTTCGGGTTGTTCCTGGCGTACGCCTGGGCGACCTTCTCCATCAGGGCCTTGCTCATGCCCATCGCGTTCACCGGGTAGACGGCCTTGTCGGTGCTGAGCACGACGACCGAGCTGACCCCGTTGTGCGCGGCGGCCTCCACCACGTTGCTGCTGCCGAGGATATTGGTGCGCACCGCCTCCAGGGGGAAGAACTCGCAGGACGGTACCTGCTTGAGCGCTGCCGCGTGGAAGACGAAGTCGACGCCCTGGGTGGCCCGCAGCACCGTGTCGATGTCCCGGACATCGCCGATGTGGTAGCGCATCCGCTCGTCACCGATCGAGCGCCGCATGGCGTCCTGCTTGGCCTCGTCCCGGCTGAGGATCCGCACCTCGGCGACGTCCCGGTCGAGCAGTCGTCGAGCCATGGTCTGTCCAAAGGATCCGGTCCCGCCGGTGATCAGCACCCGGCGGCCCGCGGTTATCACGCTCATTGGTTCTCCCGTTCGTCACCCGACGGGCGGTTCCCACCCGTCGACCCGGCGCGGCACAGCGCTGCGCGCTGTGGCGCGGGCGCCGGTCTCCGGCGGTCAGGCGGAAGCCCCGCCGGATACGGCACCCGGGACAACGAGAGGCCCCAGCAGCAGATACGTGTTTGGCCCGCAATCGGACCAAACGAGCTAACAGGCGCTCGGGAAACATGTCAGCTTATGTGGTGATTTTGCTGTCGGAGGCGGAGGTTGGCCGGTGGCCTGCTGGGCGTGTCCTACGTGCCGCAACCCCTCGCCCGGACGGCCAGTCTTCCCCTCGCCCGACCGGTCGTCGCGGCGCTCAGCGGAGGCTCGCTTGACCCGCTCACCGCAGAAGGCCGCCGAGCTGGCCGTGTCCGTCCGCGAGTTTCGGGGTTGATCGGGGGAATGCTGGCCGACTGTCGCCTATCGGCACGGTCATCCGGTTTCGCCCGACGCCTTTGGAGGTGGGATCGTGCCGATGCCTGGTGGTCTCGGGACCGGTGGTGCCCGATGAGCGGCACCGTGTATCTGTCGCCACCCGACATCGGGCCACTCGAGGAGTCGTACCTGATCGCCGCCCTGCGCTCGGGCTGGGTCGCACCGGTCGGCCCCGACCTGCAGGCGTTCGAGCAGGACGTCGCCGCCCGGGTCGGCACCGAGGCAGCCGTGGCCGTCAACTCCGGGACGGCGGCGCTGCACCTCGCGCTGCTCGGTGTCGGTGTCGGCCCCGGCGACGTGGTGGTCGTGCCCACGCTCACCTTCGTCGCCACAGCGAACGCGGCCCGCTACATCGGGGCGCGGCCGGTCTTCGTCGACTGTGACCCCCGCACCGGCAACGTGGACGTCGCCCTGGTCGACGAGGCGCTGCGCCGGCTGCGCTCGCGGGGTGAGCGGGTCGGCGCGGTCGTTCCGGTCGACATGTTCGGCAGCTGCGCCGACTACCGCACCCTGATCCCGGTCTGCGCCGACGCCGGGGTCCCGGTGGTGGAGGACGCCGCGGAGGCGCTCGGCGCCCACCACGGGGGACGAGCCGCCGGCTCGTTCGGGCGCGCCGGCGTGCTCTCCTTCAACGGCAACAAGATCATGACCACCTCGGGCGGCGGGATGCTGGTCTCTGACGACACCGCGCTGCTCGCCCGCGCCCGCCACCTCGCCACCCAGGCCCGCGAACCGGCCCGGCACTACGAGCACCGCGAGACCGGTTACAACTACCGGCTCAGCAACCTGCTCGCGGCGCTCGGTCGAGCCCAACTGCTCCGGCTGGACGCGATGATCTCCCGCCGCCGGCAGCTACGCGATCACTACGCCAAGCTCTTCGCTCCGGTGCCCGGCGTCCGGCTGCTGGGCGTGGAGGACGCCGAGTCAAACTGCTGGCTCACCGTCATCACCGTCGAGCCGCAGCGGTGCGGCTGGCGGGCGGACGACCTGGCGACCCACCTGGCCGAGCGGGACATCGAGACCCGGCCGGTGTGGAAGCCGATGCATCTGCAACCCATGCACGCCGGCGCGGAGGCCCTGCTCACCGGCGCGGCGGAGCGACTGTTCGGCCAGGGGCTCACGCTGCCCAGCGGAAGCGCGCTTACCGAGTCGCAGATCAACCGGGTGTCCGTCGCGATCGAGGAGTTCCTGAGTCTGCGCCCGGGAGTCGGTTCGGTGTGACGAACACGTGGCGACGGAGCTGACTTTGATGCGCGATTCGCCATAAACCACCCAAAAACACGAATCTGCCTGTAACAAGGACAAAGGGCGTTTGTCCTTCTGTCGTTCGCGGCGGAAGCAGTCGAAGACGGGGTCAGGAGCCAAACACATGCCGCAGGAAACCGAGCACACGCAGCACGCGGACCGATCGACCCGGCGGGCCAGGGTCCGCCGCCGCACCGCAGGCTTCCTCGCCACCGACACCACCGCCTGGGTCGGCGGCTTCGCCGCCGCCGTGTGGACCCGGTTCGAGTTCGACCTCCCGGCGGGCCAACTGGGCCGGGCCGCGGCGATGGGCCTGCTCGCGGCAGTCGTGCACGTGGCGGTGGCAGCGTTACGCCGGCTCTACTCCGGACGACACCCGCTGGGCAGTCTGCAGGAGGTCCAGGGCGTCGGCGGCACCGCCATCCTGACCGCGGCCATCGTGCTGCTCGGCCTGCTGACCTCCGGTGACCGGCCGATCCCGGCGAGCACCCCGCTGGTCGGCGGCGCTCTCGCCCTGCTCCTGATGCTCGGCGCCCGGTTCGCGTACCGGCACCGCCGGGAACTCTCCATGCGTCCCGACGTCCGCTCCTCGACACCGGTCCTGCTGTTCGGGATGGGCGACGCCGGGCAGGAGTTGCTGCGGGCCATGCTCGGCGACCCGCGCGGCCGTTACCTGCCGGTGGGCGCGCTCGACGACGACCCGGACAAGCGCGACCTGCGCATCCGGCGGGTGCGGGTGCTCGGCGGGCGGAACGACGTCGGCGCCGCGGTCCGCCGGACCGGCGCGAAGGCGGTGATCTTCTCGGTGGCCAACGCCGACGCGGCGCTGATCCGCCAGATCCGCGAGGCCACCCTCGCCGCGGAGGCGGTCTTCAAGGTGTTGCCCCCGGTGCGGGACCTGGTCGACCACCGGATCACCGTCACCGACGTCCGGGACGTGCAGATAAGCGATCTGCTCGGCCGCCGTCAGGTGATCGGCGACCTGCCACTGAGCTCGAACAGCCTGACCGGGCGGCGGGTCCTGGTCACCGGCGCCGGCGGGTCGATCGGCTCGGAACTCTGCCGGCAGGTGATGAAGGCCGACCCGGCCGAGCTGATGATGCTGGACCGGGACGAGTCGGCGCTGCACGGCCTACAGATGTCGCTCGCCGGCCGAGCCCTGCTGGACAGTCCGGAGCTGATCCTCGCCGACCTGCGCGACGACGAGGGCCTGCGGCGGATCATCCGGGAGCGCCGTCCGGAGATCATCCTGCACGCGGCGGCACTCAAGCACCTGCCCCTGTTGCAGCGGCACCCCGGCGAGGCGGTCAAGACGAACGTCTGGGGCACGCTGTCGGTGCTGGACGCCTGCCAGGACGTGGCGAAGTTCGTGAACATCTCCACCGACAAGGCGGCCAACCCGATAAGCGTGCTCGGGTACTCGAAGCGGATCACCGAACGGCTGACCGCGCACGCCGCGTCCCGGTTCCCCGGGACGTTCCTCAGCGTCCGGTTCGGCAACGTGCTCAGCAGCCGGGGCTCGGTGGTGACTGCCTTCCAGCGACAGATCGAGGACGGCAAG
The DNA here is from genome assembly GCF_040649215.1 of Micromonospora sp. NPDC049044. Classification (NCBI taxonomy): domain Bacteria; kingdom Bacillati; phylum Actinomycetota; class Actinomycetes; order Micromonosporales; family Micromonosporaceae; genus Micromonospora; species Micromonospora sp. NPDC049044. The sequence continues at coordinate 36,971 of NZ_JBEZFA010000050.1, forward strand.
CCGCTCACCGTCACCCACCCGGACGTCACCCGCTACCTGATGACCATCCAGGAGGCGGTCCACCTGGTGCTCCAGGCCGCCGAGATCGGCCGGGACGGGGAGGCGTTGGTGCTGGACATGGGCGAGCCGGTCCGCATCGCCGACCTGGCCCGACAGATGGCCGAGCAGGCATCCACGACGGTGCCGATCGTCTACACCGGCCTGCGTCCCGGCGAGAAGCTGCACGAGGACCTGTTCGGCACCGGCGAGGTGGACGCCCGGCCGTTCCACCCGCTGGTGTCGCACGTGGCCGTGCCGGCGCTCGACCCGATGGAGGTGAGCGGCCTCGACCCGTACGACGACGCGGCGAAGCTCACCGAGCACCTGGCGATGCTCTGCGCGCAGCCGATCGATCCGGCGGTGGACGGCCCGGTGGGCGTACCCCTTCAGTCGCGGTGACCGGCGGCGGACTGTGGCGCGAAGCCGCACCCAAACTCCCGCACCGGCAGTTATGCCCGTGAGGAACCCCAGCGTGCGGCCGCGTCGCGGCAACCGTGTCCCTCCGGCGTTCGCCGCAGATCGATAGGACCGAAAGATGCGGGCCCCATCCGGCGGCTTTGAGCGGCCCGAGCCGCCGGGCGTCGCAGCACCCACCTCGGGTCGGGGTGTCCAGACTGTCGCGCCGCCGGCGCCGGCAGCTCCCACTCCCCCGGCACCGAGTCGCGGTCGTCGACTGCTGTCCTGGATCGCCACCGCCGCGTTGAGTCGGGTGGTCAGCGCTCTCGTACCCCTGGTCCTCCTCCCGGTGACCCTGGCCTACCTGGGCACCGATCTGTACGGGCTCTGGGCCGCGGTGCTCGCCGTCACCGGGATGGTCGCCTTCGCGGACCTGGGCGTCGGCCTCGGGTTGATGACGAGGCTCGCGCCGTGTCGGGTGGCCGGCGACTCGGACACCGCCCGGCGGTACGTCTCCAGCGCCTACGCGGCGGTCTGCGGGGTGGCGCTGCCGACGTGCGGCCTGCTCTGGCTCTTCGGTGGGTTCATCCCGTGGCCGTTGCTCTTCAACGCGACCGGGACGGCGGCGCGCGAAGCCCACCTCGTCGCCCTGGTGTGCCTTACCGCGTTCCTGCTCAACATCCCGCTGTCCCTGGTGGCCCGCGTCCAGTACGCGTACCAACAGGTGGCGGCGAGCAATGTCTGGCAGGCGGCGGCGAGCGCGCTCTCGCTACCCCTCGCGCTCGGCGCGGTGTACGCGAACCTGCCACCCATAGCGGTGATCGCCAGCATCGCCGTCGCCCCGTTACTCGTCAACATCACCAACACGGTCTGGACCTTCGGCTGGCGGCTGCCACACCTGGCGCCGCGGCCGAGATTCGTCGACGGTCGGGGGGTCCGGGACCTGTTCGGCCTGGGCGGCCTCTTCTTCGTGGTCACGCTGATAATGGTGCTGGCGGACAACGCCGACCCATTGATCATCGCTCACGTGCTGGGGCTGGCAAGCGTCACCGCGTACGCGGTGCCGGCCAGATTGTTCAACCAGCTCGGCGCACTCGTCACGCTTGTCAACCAACCGCTGTGGCCGATGCACGGCGAGGCGCTGGCGCGTGGTGACCTCGCCTGGATACGCCGCACCGTGCGCCGGATGACTGTCGTGTCGACGCTTATCGCGTTACTGCCATCGACATTCCTGGTGCTGTTCGGCGAGCGGTTCTTCGCTGCCTGGCTGCCGATTCCGATCGGAAATCGCGCACTCCTGCTGGGCCTCGCCTGCTGGTGGATCGTGCTGGCCGCGATCTCGCCACGGTTCATGGTGCAGAACGCCGCCGGCGTCGTGCGCCCCCAGATGTGCGGCTACCTGCTGTACCTACCACTGTCGATCGTCGGAAAACTGCTCGGAGTGCACTGGTGGGGGGTGGCCGCCGCACCGTACGTCGCCGTTGTCATCTACGCCGTGACGGTTGTTCCGGCGGCCGTCTTCGGCTACCGGCGGGCGCTGAGAATACGGACCACATGAGAGAGGCGGATACGCCAATGGTGTTGGACGAGAAATTTCCGCGGGTGCTGGTGGTGAGCCACACCCCCTTCAGCCGGGTCAGTGGCACCGCCATGACCCTGTCGAACCTCTTCTCCGGCTGGCCCAAGGACCGCCTCGCCCAGGTGCACACCGGAAACATCACGCCGACCACCGAGGTCTGCGAGAACTTCTTCCACTTCCCGCCCCGCGACCACTACCTGCCCATCCAGTACTACGCCATGCGGATGTCGGGCTGGAACGGTCGTACGCCGCTGCAACAGAGCCGACCGATCGCCGCCGTACACGCCGCGGCGGAGCGCCGTCCCACAGTGGCCAGGATCTACGCACAACTGCGCGCGACAGCCGATCTCAGCCCGATCCGCGTCCCCCCGGCGCTGATCGGCTGGATGCGCGACTTCCAGCCCGACGTCGTCTACTCGATGCTCGGCAGCGTGCGGCTGACCAGGATCACCGCGCTCGCGGCGCGTACCTGCGGCGTACCTGTCGTGCCGCACTTCACCGACGACTGGCCGGCCACCCTCTACGACAACGGCGAACTCTTCGGTCGGGCCGACCGATCCGTCCGGGAGACGGTCGCCAGACTCATCCGCCTGGCCCCGCTCGGCATGGTCATCAGTGCGCCGATGGCCCAGGAGTACACCCGGCGGTACCGCATTCCGTTCAGCGCGTTCGTGAACTGCGTCGACGAGACCTTCTTCGCCGCGCCCCGCAGCGAGGCGGATCAGCGGCCGACGGCGGAGCTCGTCTACGTCGGCGCGCTGCACCTCAACCGCTGGGAGTCGCTGCGCGACATCGGCGCCGCGTTGGACGGCCTGGCCGAGGCCGGACTGTCGGCCCGGCTGACCATCCACGCCCCGGAGCAGGATCTCCGCCGGTACGCGGAACACTTCGCCGCACTGCGGCGGGTGCGGCTAGGGCCGTCGCTCACCAGCGACGAGGTGCCCGCCGCGTTGCACGGCGCGGACGTCCTCGTCCATATCGAGTCCTTCGACGAGGAGATTCGCCGCTACACCCGCTACTCGGTCTCGACGAAGATCCCGCAGTACCTCGCCGCGGGCCGGCCGATCCTCGGCTACGGGCCGGCCGAGGTGGCGTCGATGAACCACATCCAGGAGGCCGAGGCCGGCGTGATCGTCGGTACCGAGGACACGACGGCGCTGGTGCGCGGCCTGACCGACCTCTGTCGGGACGGGGCCCTGCGGGCGCGGCTCGCCCGCAACGGCACCGCCTTCGCCCGACAGGAGCACGCCAAGGAGAACGTGGCCGCCCGGTTCGCCGCCACGCTGGACGCGGCGGCCCGAACCGGATCCGCCACGGTCGGGGCCGCCGGCCGGCCAACGGCCTAGAAGCAAGTCGAGGTGCTGCGATGAGACGTACTGGATGGGTCGCCTGTGTGGGTCCGTTCCTCTTCCCGTGGGGTGAGGCGGGGTCACGGCGGGTCTATGGCCTGGTGGCGTCCTTGGCCGCCGCAGGCTACGACGTGGTGGTCGCCAGCGGTGGGCCGGAGCCGCTGACCAGGACGGCGCTGCCGGGCGTCGACGGACCGGGATCGGTCTCGCACCTCGGCCTCGCCGAGCGGCCACCGGCAACGGCGGGACCGATCGGCAGCTCGGTCCAGACGCTGGTGCGCTGGGGTGAGCGCACGGTGCGATGGCTCGACGCCCAGCCGACCAAGCCGTCCCACGTCCTGGTCCACGGTGGGCAGGCCCAGTACATGTTCCACCTCCAGCGCTGGTGCCGGCGGCACCGGGTACCGCTGATCGTCGACGTCGTCGACTGGTTCAACGGACGCCACGTGCGCGGTGGCTACCTCGGTCCGCTACACCTCAGCATGAAGCTGGCCCTGCACCACTACTACCCGCGCTGCGACGGCATCATCGCGATCAGCTCCTACCTGGAGGCCCACTACCGGCGCAGCGGAAAGCCCATCCTGCGCGTGCCGCCCACGCTCGACGTGAAGAGCCTGACGCTGGAGGCCCGACAGACCGGTGGCGACTCACCGCCGCTCACCCTTGCCTACGCGGGAAATCCGCACGGGAACAAGAAGGATCTCCTGGGTACCGTCATCGAAGCGGTGGGCAACGTCCGGCGCGACGGCGCGAGTGTCGAGCTACGCGTCTACGGCCCGACGCCTGACGAGGTGCGTGGCCTCTTCGGCGGTCGGACGCTGCCCGACGGGGTGCGGTGCCTGGGCCGCCTGCCACAGGCCGAGGTGGCGAACGCCCTCCAGGAGGCGGATTTCACTGTCCTCATCCGCAGGCCGGAGTTGGCGGCGGACGCGGGCTTCTCGACGAAGTTCTGCGAGAGTCTGGCAAGCGGCACCCCGGTGATCGCCAACCTCACGAGCGACATGGGGAGATACCTGCGCCCCAACCTGGAGGGCCTAATCTGCCGGGACCACACTGTTGGCGAGGTCACCGCGGCGTTCCGCGCAGCGGCGGGGCTGACCGCGACGCAGCGCAGCGTGATGCGCCAGGCAGCGCGGAGCCAGGCCCTCGAATCGTTCGACTACCGGGCGCACGCGGAGCCGCTGGGCCGGTTCTTCCGGCAGTGGGGCTGACGGCGTACCTGTTGCCCGGCCCCGTCGGTGCGGCTAGCGGTGGGTGGCGAACGGCGCGGCGGTGACCGGGTCGGCGGCGGGTGGTCGGCGGGCGCCGGAGAACGACTGCATGAGGTGCAGCACCAACAGCGTGACCATCCCGACGATGGATTCCGGGGCCATCCCGAGCTGGTTGTTCGCCGGCACGTAGACGATGAGAATGCAGAGCTGCGCGAAGATCAACGTCGGGACCACCCGGTGGCCGGACACCGCCGCGCGCCACGAGCCGGCGAAGAGCCAGCCCACCCACCCCATGAACAGCGCCGCGCCGGGGAAGGTGAGGTCCGAGGCGAGCCAGGGGTAGATGGTGGCCCAGTACATGCGCGCCGGCCACCCCGTCTCGTGCTCGGTCCGGTCGGGGAAGCTCGGATGTTCGGTGAGGTCCACGTCGAAGGTCTGCTCGGCGAAGATGGCCGCGGAGGGCGCGCTGCCGAGGCCCCGGGACCACTCGAAGGGCACCTGCAGGTTGTAGGACAGCCCGAGGTAGCCGTGCGTCGGATAGCCGATCATCGCGGCGACGCCCTCGGCCATCGACCTGCCCACGGCCCGTTCCACAGCGGGATTCACCTGCACCACGTCACCCGTGGTGCCGAACTCGGCCGCTCGGGTCGCGTGATTGTGGATCATGTAGGTGGTCAGGAGCGCGAACGCCCCGACGACCACCAGGAGCGCCTGACGTCGGCGGGAGTGGGTCCGGGTCCGGGTCCGGTGCCGGACGGACGCGCCGGCGATCAACATCCCCGCCGCGAGCATGATGACGACGTCGCCGAGCCCCTTCATGGTGCCGATGAAGAGGTAGAACGCGATGTGCGTCGCCGTCGCGACCACGCCGGCGAGGCGCAGCCAGCCGGGCAGACCGCGCCAGTGCACCACCAGCAGCGGTACGAGGGCCATGCTGAGCACGCCGAGCGGAAACAGCGCGTTCATCCACGGGCTGGTGCTGGCGAACCCCTGCTGGTAGACATCGAACTTGTTGACGTAGCCGGCGGCGGGCGCCTGGATGTTCGCCCACACACTGCTGGGGCCGGTGGCACCGAACTGGGTCAGCCGGGTCAGGCTCACGACGACGTAGTAGATGGCGCTGGCCAGGACCAGTTGACGCACCAGCCGGATGCGCCCGGCGGAGTGTCTCGGGACAGCCACCGGGGGCGCGCGACGCGACATCTGCGCCACGTACCCCCCGGCGAACAGGGCGGTCGCCACGAGCACGAAGACACAGAGCCGGAACGGGTTCGCGACATCGTGGGCGAGTCTGGTCAACCAGAACGCGCCGAACGTGCCGAGCATCCAGAACAGCGCCAGCGCCAACGGCAGCCAGGTGATCTTTCGACCGGCCGGCATCGCGTTGAGCGCCGCCACCGGCCGGGGTACCCGGCGCTCCGGTCGCCGGGCGGGGGCCGGGAGTTGCAGGTCGCCGACCGGCGAGCGGTGCCGGCCCCGACTGATCCCGTCGGTGGCGGTCACCGCGGACCATTCCCGGCTGAGCGGCCGGCCCGAAACTGTCGCGAGTCGCCCCGGCCCGGATTCCGAGATTGCACCCGCCGACCCTCCACCCTGTTGAGCGCCCGACGACCGGGCGTGGCCGTCGTCGTACCGAGCCAGGTGTCGGTGGCCCGGACGGCGCCCGCCCCGGTTCGGGCCAATCGACTGACTGCGAGTGTTCACTCAACGAGCCAACGATCGGGCTGTCACCGGGTGATGGCACCGGGCTACTCCAGCACGCTCGTCCCGGCGGGGCACGGTGGCGCGGACCCCGACCGGACGGCGGGTCGCCCACCGTCCGGGGTGGTCCGCGTCCGACGGCTGCCGGCCTGGACCGGCAGCATCGACAGCAGTGCGAGGGCCAGCCACGACCCCCGCTCGAACTCCCACACCCCGGTCAGCCAGAGCGGGAACGCCCCGACCAGGAAGAGCCCGGCGACCTGGAGCCCGACCGGGCGCTGCGCGGCCCGCCGGGCGAGCACCACCGCGAACAGGGTGGCGACGCCCACCAGGCCCACCAGGCCCAGGTCCACGGCGACGGCGAGGACGGCGTTGTGCGGGCGGATCCCCAACGGATTCCACAGTTCGAAGGTGCCCGCGCCACCGCCCACCCAGAGGTCGTCCCACAGGTAGGCGGACGCGTACCGCCACAGCTCGATCCGACTCAGCACGTCGCCGGTCGCCGCCGAGCCGATGACGCCGTCCGCCCACATCAAGGCGCTCTGCCCCAGGCCGAGCGGCACCGCCACCAGCAGCGTCGGTACCGCGGCGACCGCGGCCATCCACGTCAACCGGGGTGCCACCTCGCTGAGCAGCGCGTACACCACCACGAGCAGCAGGGCGACGAGCGCGCCCTTGGTGCGGTTCAGGAAGATCCCGGACGCCAGTACCGGTAGCGCGGTGAGCAGGCCGATGGTGACGAGCCGCCGCTGGCCGCGCATTTTCAACAGGCAGAGCGCCAGTACGAAGGCGGTGACGCTGGAGTAGGCCGTGAAGTTGATGTTGGTGCCCTCGATGCCGAAGCGCACCGCCATGTCCATCGCGCCGGCCGGCCCACCGGCCCCCCGCGCCTCGATGATCAGACGCCACGCGGCGATGGCGCACCCGACGACGTACGAGCCGCCGATCGCGAGCAGGTGCCTCGGCGTGGTGGCGACGTGGCGGACCGCGACGAAGAGCAGAGCGGCCGAGGTGTACGCGAGGGCCACGCTCCGCGTCTGCGCGACGTCGCTCGACCAGAGGACCGTCAGTTGTGCCCAGGCCGCGACCCCGACCGCCAGCACGTCGGGCAGGCGGGGTCGGGGCAGGCGACAACTGAGCAGGATCGCCGCGCCGCACGCCTGCAACACGGTCATCCAGGCGTTCGCCGAGGCCGCCTGGAAGGCCGCGACACACAGCAGCGCGACGGCGAGGGTCGTCGCCTTCGTCCGCCAGCCACCCGCCACGGTGCCGGCGGTGGCCCCACCGGTGGGTACGGGTCCGGCACCGGCCCGCGGCGGCATCGGCCGGCGGGCTCCGAGCCGCACCCGGGTTTGCACTGTCACGACCACTCCTCTGCGTTGCCACTGTGCAGCCGCGACGTCGTCGACGAAGCGGGCGGCGGCGATGTCGTCACTGAAGCGGCACCGGCGGCGTTGGACAGCCGACAGACCGACGACCCGCCCCGACCGGCACGCACCAACCGCCCGACCCACACACCACTCACAGCCGTCCTAAATGCCCGATTTTTACTGAGCTTGCAGCTTCCTACACCGGCGGTCCTGGTCGGGACGAAACGACGGAATCGCCATTGCCCAAGGGGAAAGTCGAAGGTGAAACCCGATCTCCGCTCCATCGCCGTGGACCTGCGCGCGCTGGGCCTGTCGGCACCGCTGCGCGCGGCCTACGAGGCATCCAAGCGCAGCGGCTTCCACGCCGTCCTGTTCCGTGGGCCGCCGCACCGGCACCACCCGGCCGCTGTGGTGCCGCTGACAAGCGTGCTGCCGATCGGCGACGGCGCACGGCAGCGTTGCCTGGACGACGCCGGCCGCGTGCTTGACGACGGGCTCCGGGTCTTCGGCGCCCGGGTGGCGACGGGCGTGTCGAAACCGTGGGGCACCGACCCGCTGACCGGGCGGCAGTGGCCGGCGGGCGACCCGTGGTGGCGCATCGACATCCGCTCCGCGGCCCGGCTGTCGGACGTCAAGCACACCTGGGAGGCGGCCCGCCACCGCGACCTTGTCGTGCTGGCCCGCGCGGCCCGCCTCGACCCGTCCGGCCGGTGGCAGGACGGCCTCGACGAGCTGCTGCGAGCCTGGTGCTCGCAGTCCCCGCCGGAGCGGGGCGTCAACTGGTACTCAAGTCTCGAACTCGCCCTGCGCGCCATCGCCTGGAACCAGATCCTCACCCTGGTCGGCGACCGACTACCCCCCGACGTCGGGACCGCCATGCAGCGGCAGCTGCTCGCCAGCGCCCGGCACCTGATGGTCGAGCTGCCCTACACGTTGAGCAGCATGCGCAACAACCACCTGCTCGGCGACGCGCTCGGACTGATGCTGCTCGCCCGGATGTTCCCCACGGCCCGACGCGCCCGCTTGTGGGCGCGGACCGGCGCGAAGATGTTCGCCGCCCAGCAACGCCGCCACTTCGGCGCGGACGGCCGGATGATCGAGGACTCGCTGTCGTACCACAGGTTCGTGCTCGAAATGCTCATCGTGCGGGTGCTGCTCGGCGGCGCGCCGTCCAGCGTGCACCGTGATCTGCACGCCGCCAGCCTGCACCTGGCCCGGCTCGGAGTCTTCGACGGCGACCTCCCGCAGTACGGCGACTGGGACGAGGGTCGGGTGCTGGCGTCCTCCGGTGACCCCCTCGACGTGGCCGGCACCGCCGCGCTCGGGCTCGCGCTCTGCGGCGAACGGCTGCCGGCGCACTGGTACGCCGACTTCGACGAACTGGCCTGGTACGCGCCGCCGCCCGGCCCCGCGGCCACCTCGGCGGAGTTTCCCGCCGCGCTGCGCCACCGATCGACAGCGACGGCCTCGGGCGGCATCGCGCTTGTCGACCGGGGGCCGTGGCGGGTGTGGTTCAAGGTGGACGGCGGCCCGTCGCACGGCCACGCCGACCTGACCTCGGTCTGGGTCAAGCACGACAACCGCTGGCTGATCGCCGACCCGGGCACTGGCACCTACAACGGCCCGCTGGAGATCCGCAACGGGTTACGTACGTCCGCCGCCCACCCCGTGCGCCGGCCGGACGGGCAGGACCAACTCGTCCCGCACCGGGCGTTCCGCTGGCTGAACAGCGGCCGGGGCTACCTCGGCGCACCGCTCGTCCTGCCGGATCGCACAGTCGTCTTCGGTTGGCACGACGCGTACGCGCGCGGTGAGCACCCGGTACGGGTCGCCCGCGCGGTGGTGGTGGCCGAGCAGTACCTGGCGATCGTCGAGTTCGCCGACCCGCCGGCGGCCGCCCGGTCCTGGTCACTCACCGTTCCGCTGCACCCGGACGTCACAGTGCAGGACGGCACGCTCATCGTCGGCGGCACCAAACTCGACCTCATCGGCCTGGACGGTCACCAGCAGGTGCGCGGACGCTCGACGCCCTTCGCGGGCTGGCACAGCCGGACCTACGGCCGCTGGGAGCCGGCGACGTGGCTCACCGCCGAGAGCCGGGCCGACACCACCCTGTGGGGGCTGGGCACGATACCCGGGCCGCCCCCCGAGCCGAGCGCACTCGACGGCTTCCGGTACCAGGTGACCTGGACCGACGCGAGCGCCATCCTCACCGCCACCCACCTCGGAACAGGGGACGTCCACCAGGTGCGAGCGCCGCGATGACACCACGCCGGGTCCTGGTCCTCAACCACTTCGCGGTACCCCCGGGCCATCCGGGCGGCACCCGGCACGTCGAGCTGTTCAGCCGACTGCCCGGCTGGACCCACGTGATCATCGCGGCTCGCCGCAACATGATCACCGGTCAGCCGCAACGGGCGGAGCCGGGTTTCCACCTGGTCGCGGTGACGCCGTACCGGCGCAACGGCCTGGGCCGGGTGGCCAACTGGGCCAGCTACGCGGTGACGGCCACGGTGGCCAGCCTGCGGCAGCCCCGACCCGACGTGGTCTACGCCTCGTCGCCACACCTGCTGGCCGGTCTCTCCGGCTGCGTGGTGGCGACCCTGCGGCGCACGCCGTTCGTGCTGGAGGTCCGGGACCTGTGGCCGCGCGTGCTCGTGGAGATGGGCACGCTGTCGGAGACATCTGTGGCGTACCGGGCGTTGGAGCGCCTCGAACGCTTGCTGTACCGGCGCGCCGACCGGGTGGTGATCATGGCACCTGGCGTACGGGCGGCGATCGAGGGCAAGGGCGTGGCGCCCGAGAAGATCGCCTTCATCCCCAACGCGGCCGACCCCGAGGATTTCGTACCCAGCCGGGACCGTGCCGAGCTGCGGCGGCGCTACCGGTTCACCCGCCGGACCGCCGTCTACGCCGGGGCGCACGGTCCGGCCAACGGGCTCGACCTGCTGCTGGCCGCCGCCGAGGCGGTACCCGAGATCGACGTCGTCCTCGTCGGCGCGGGTGTGGAGAAGTCACGCCTACAGGCGAAGGCGGTCGGCATCCACAATGTCCGCTTCCTCGACCCGGTGCCGAAGTCGGAGATCCCGGACCTCCTGCACGCCGCGGACGTCGGGGTGCACGTGCTCGCCGACGTCGAGCTGTTCCGGGCCGGGGTCAGCCCCAACAAGGTGTTCGACTACATGGCGGCCGGGCTGCCGATCGTCACCAACAGCCCGGGGGTCGTCGGCGACCTCGTGCTGGGCGCGGACGCCGGACACGTGACCCCGCCGGGCCACCTGGCCCACGGCCTCGCCCAGCTCAGCCAGGCCAGCCCGGACGAACTTGCCAAGTTGGGCGCGGCCGGCCGGAGTTGGATCCGGGCGAACCAGTCTCGTACGGCCATGGCGCAGGCCCTCGGGCGGCTACTCGATCCGCTTGTCGACGGCGACGCGTCGCGCTGACGGCAGTCCCGCCGCCCGGCACCGCGCCTGACACCGACAGCCGGCGCCAGGTGCTGACCGCACGCCCGGCGCCGGGTACCGCGTCACGAGGTGAAGCCGGCCCGCACGCTCTCCAGGTCTGCCTGCACGGGCAGGCGCGACGGGTGTTCCTGGACGCCGGTCAGGGCGGCGATCGCGGACAGCGCGGCCCTGGTCGTGCCGAAGGAGGCGTCGAGTTCCCGATCGTCGGGCAGATTGCCGGCGATCACCGCGCGGGTGTGGGCGAGCAGTTCCTGATGTCCCTTGCCGCCGGGCACGCGCTTGACCTCCCGACCGTCGATCTCCAGGCGCCGAAAGTCGTCGATCACCACTGTGTGCCCGCGCCCGAGGACCTCCAGGCGCTCCTTGGGCGTCCGCCGGTGCCCGCCGGTGGCGTACGTGATCGTCGCGGTGGACCCGTCCGGGTATCCGAGCAGGACACTCACGTCCTCCTCCAGGCCCGGTTCGCCACGGCCGCTGCCGTACGCGTGCACGACCCGCGGCTGCGCGCCCACCAGCCACGAGGCGAGATCGATGAAGTGGCACACCTCGCCCCGGATGCGGCCGCCCTGGCGTCGGTCGTGATACCAGTGGGCGGCGGGCAACTGCCCGGCGTTGACCCGGTAGGCGACGGTGATCGGACCTGACCCGGCCGCCAGGGCCGACCTGGCGTGGCTGACCATGGGCGCGTGCCGGCGGTTGAACCCGACGAACAGGTGGCCGGAGTTGCGCTCGTAGGCGGCCCTGACCTCGTCGAGTTCGTCCTGGGTCAGCGCGAGCGGCTTCTCCACGAAGACGTGTTTGCCGGCGTCGAGCGCCTGCACCACCAGGGCGGCGTGCGAGTCGTGGCGGCTGAGGATGAACACCACGTCGATGTCATCGCGGACCAGCAGATCCTCGGCTGTCGGTGCCACCACGGCGATTCCGTTGCGCTCGGCCGCGTGCCGCGCCGACAGGCCCTTGGCCGAGGTGATGGCCACGAGGTCGTCGCCCCAGCCCGCCGCCCTGAGCGCGGGCAGGAACGTGGCCTTGGCGTAGTTGCCGGCCCCGATCAGGCCGCCGCGCGGCGACGTCGAGTTGCGGCGCGGTCGGACCGTGATCGATTGCCGGGACTGCTGCGCGGGAGCCGCGTAGCTGAGCTGCACCGCGAGCGAGCGCGGGTCCGCGGCCAGCACCTCGTAGGCCGCGGTGGCCCGCTCCACCTCGAAGACATGCGTCACCAGGTCGTCGACCGCGACCCGGCCACCGGCCACCAGGTCGAGGTAGGCCTCGATGTTGCGGCGTGCCGTCCAGCGCACGTGGCCGATCGGATAGTCGATGCCCCACTCCTCGTAGGCCCGGTCGTGGCGGCCGGGACCGTAGCTGCGCGCGAACCGAAGGTCCAGCTCACGCTCGTAGAAGCGTCGACGGTCCAGGGCCAGGCCGACGTCGCCGACCACCACCAGTCGGGCGCGGTCGCGGGCGATCTCGGTGCTGCGCGCGACCGGCTCCGACGAGGCGGTCGCCGCCGTGATCAGGACGGCGTCGACGCCTCGGCCACGGGTCAGTTCCATGATCTGCTCGGTGGTCGTCGCACCCGCCTCGACCAGGCCTACCGCACCACACTCGCCGGCCAGCTGGGCGGTCCAGTCGCGCAGGTCGATGCCGATGACGTGCAGCCCGGAGGCGAGCGCCAGTCGTACGGTCAGCTGCCCGACCAGGCCGAGCCCGACGACCGCGACCGAGCCGCCGAGACCCACCTCGGCCTGCCGCAGGCCCTGCATGGCGATCGCCGCCACCGCGCCGAAGGCGGCCGCCTGGTCGGACACCGACTCCGGGACGGGTACCGCGAGCAGACCCGGCACCGCCTGGTATTCGGCGTGCCCCACCGACGCCGTGGCCACCCGCATCCCGGGGCGGATCCCGTCGGTCGCGGCGCCGGCGGTGACGACGACACCGGCGGCGCTGTAGCCGAGCGGCATGTCCTCGTCGAGCCGGCTGCGCACGGCGGCCACGGTCGAGCGAACTCCCCCGGTGCGTGCCCTGTTGACCACCTGGCGGACCAGATCCGGTCGGGCCCGCGCCTTGCGCAGCAGGCTCGCCGAGGCCAGCTCGCGCACGGCGCGCTCGGTCCCCGCGGAGAGCAGGGACCGGCGGGTGGCGACGAGCACCTCGGTGGCGCCGGGCTCCGGCTGGGGGACTTCGACGACTCGCAACTCTCCGCCGGACACCGATTGGACGATCTGCTTCACGCGGCTCTGCCTGCCTTCGGGAGTAAGAACACCGATCACGGCAGGTCACCGCTCAGGCAACACACACCGCGACGCATCCGTCATTCGGCATTCTATGCCGATTAGATGCCTTAAACTGGATAACTTGTACTATTGGCGCGCCGTCGCTGATTCGCACCGAATTTCCCGAGGAGATCCATGCCAGCCGACGCCGTTCTGCACGTCGCGGGTGCACGTCCCAACTTTCCCAAGGCAGCGCCCGTGATCCGCGCACTTCGGCGGCACGGCGTGGCACAGCGCCTGATCCACACCGGACAGCACTACGACGAGCGGATGTCCGAGGTCTTCTTCCGGCAACTGGGCCTGCCCGAGCCGGACCTCAACCTGGGGGTCGGTTCGGGCAGCCACGCGAGCCAGACCGCGAGCGTGATGACCGGCCTGGAAGAGCTGATGATCGCCGACCGCCCGGCCCTCACCGTCGTCTACGGGGACGTCAACTCCGCCCTCGCCGCCGCGCTCGTCGCGTCGAAGCTGGGCGTCCCTGTCGCGCACGTGGAGGCCGGCCTGCGCAGCTTCGACAGGTCCATGCCCGAGGAGATCAACCGGATCGTCGTCGACCACGTGTCCGACCTGTTGTTCGCCACCAGCCCCGACGCCGTGTCGCACCTCGGCACCGAGGGCGTCGCCGCCGAGAAGATCCATCTGGTCGGCAACCCGATGATCGACACCCTGCTGGCCAATCTCGACCGCTTCGACGTCGCCGGCATTCGGGCGGCACTCTCGCTGCCCGACCGGTACGTGGTGGCCACGCTGCACCGACCGGGCAATGTCGACGATGCGACAGACGCGGTAGACCTGGTCAAGGCGATGCACGCGGTTGCCGATCAACTCCCCGTCATCCTGCCGCTGCACCCGCGCGGCCGGCAGCACCTGGAGAGCGCGGGCCTGCTGTCACACCGCGCGCTGCGGGTCGTCGACCCGCTGGGCTACCTCGAGTTCGTCAGCCTGGTACGCGGCGCGGCGGTCGTGGTCACCGACTCCGGCGGGGTGCAGGAGGAGACGACGATGCTCGGGGTGCCCTGCCTGACGCTGCGGCCCAACACCGAACGCCCGATCACGATCACGCACGGCACCAACCGCCTCGTCACCCGGTCGACGCTCGCCGAGACCGTGGCGAGCACTGTGGCAGCGGGCCGACCCGCCGTCTGGCCCACGCCCCCGATGTGGGACGGCGCGGCGGGCGAGCGGATCGCGGAGATCATCGCGGCGACACTCCGCTAGGCCGTGTCTTCAAAGGATCTTGATGTCGGATGATGTAGCGCGTGGGTCGTCGCTACGAGTTGTCTGATGTCGAGTGGGATGCGCTGTCGAG
>NZ_JBEZFA010000051.1:0-48269 GCF_040649215.1 Micromonospora sp. NPDC049044
GATGCGCGGTAGTCGACTGGAGGACCACGCGCCGTTGGTGAGATTGCAGTCGGTGAACGCTTCCGAGCCGACGGCGGCGACGCGGTGGAAGGTGGGCCACGGGGGTGCCGGCCGACGGTGGGGTCCGGGGGAGTCGGGGTCGTCCCGACGATGGCGCGCTGTCGGGGGTGTCGGCGGGCTCGTAGCGGGTACGCCCGCGCCATGACCGTCCTGGCCCGGCGCCGGCCCGCCGCCCGACCCCGGCCCGCGCGGCCCGGCCCGCTGCGGCCAGGCGGCCCGGTGCCGCGACCCACCATCCGACCTGGTGCGCGATGACCGGTGCCGAGACGCGGTTCGCGTTCCGCTTCGACCCGCTGTTCCGGCCGGTGCTGGCGCTGCTGGGGGTCCGCCCGGCGACGGCCTGGGTCGCTGTCACCGACCGGGAGCTGTTGATCCGGTACGGGCCGTGGCGGCTGCGGACCGAGCGCGGGAACGTGACAGCCGTCGAGCTGAGTGGCCCGTACCGCTGGTGGCGGGTGATCGGACCGCACATGTCGCTCGCCGACGCGGGCGCCAGCTTCGGCACCAGCACGGCCGGCGGGATCTGCCTGCGTTTCGGGACGCCGGTGCCGGCTGTGGTGCCGGGCGGGCGGCCACGACACCCGGCCGCCACGGTGACCATCGCCGACCCGCCCGCGCTGGCCCGCCTGCTCGCTGTTCCGGACCTGTCCTGAGCTGGCCATTCACCTGCCCGGTTCCGCCGGCCGGGTCCCGCGCCACCGCCTACCGTCGGATCAGGACCTGTGAGGGTGGGACTGGCGATGGGTGACGAGCACCGGGCGAAACCACGACGTTGGAGCGGACGCCGTCACGCGCCCACCGGGCCGGACCCGGCTCTGCGGGCGGCCCGCGACCCGGCCCGCCCGCACCGGGGCGGCCGGCCGGGTGTCGTGGTGCCCGAACGCGTGGCGACGCCGGCGCGCTCGACGCCGCCGGCCAGTCCGCTGCGCCGGTGGCTGTTCCAGCACCAGGTGCAGCCACCCGGGCCGGAGGCGGGCGAGGGACAGAACCGCAGGCACGCCTGGTGGCAGGTGATGTGCCTGACCGGCGTCGACTACTTCTCGACGCTGTCGTACCTGCCGGGTATCGCGGCGGTGGCGGCCGGTGCGCTGTCCCCGCTGGCGACCCTGCTGATCGTCGTGCTCACCCTGTTCGGCATGCTGCCGATGTACCGGCGAGTGGCCCAGGAGAGCCCGCACGGGCAGGGGTCGGTGGCCATGCTGGAGCGCCTGCTGCCGTTCTGGCGGGGCAAGATCTTCGTACTCGTGCTGCTCGGCTTCGTGGCCACCTCCTGGATCATCACGATCACCCTCTCCTCGGCGGACGCCACAGTGCACCTGTTGGAGAACCCGTACCTGCCGGACGCGCTGCACGGCCCCGCCGTCCCGGTCGTCGTCACCGTGGTGCTGCTGCTCATCCTCGGCGGGGTGTTCCTGCTCGGCTTCCGGGAGGCGGTGGTGGTGGCCATCCCGCTGGTCGCCGTCTTCCTGGCGCTCAACGCGGTGATCGTCGTGGTCGCGGTGGCCCGGATCGTCGACGACCCGGGCATCGTGTCGGACTGGACCGCCGCGCTCACCGCAGGCGGCGGCGGGCCGGGCCACGTGCTGCTCACTGCCGTGCTGGCGTTCCCGCTGCTGGTGCTGGGCCTGTCCGGTTTCGAGACCGGGGTGAGCATGATGCCGCTGGTCCGGGCCGACGGGGCGGACAAGCCGGCCCGGCTGGCCGCCAGGATCCGCAACACCCGGCGGCTGCTCACCACCGCCGCGCTGATCATGTCGGTCTACCTCATCTCGACGACCTTCGTGACCACGGCGCTGATCCCGCAGGAGGAGTTCCGCCCCGGCGGGGCCGCCAACGGGCGGGCCCTGGCGTTCCTGGCGCACGCCCATCTGGGGGAGGCCTTCGGCACCGTCTACGACGTGAGCAGCGTGCTCATCCTCTGGTTCGCCGGCGCCTCGGCGATGGCCGGGCTGATCAACATCGTGCCGCGCTACCTGCCCTCGTACGGCATGGCACCGGAGTGGGCGCGGGCGGTGCGCCCTGTGGTGATCGTCTACACCGTGGTCAGCGTCGCCATCACCGTGGCCTTCCGGGCCGACGTCAACGCGCAGGCCGGGGCGTACGCGACGGGCATCCTGGCGATGATGGTCTCCGGTGCGGTGGCGGTGACGATCTCCGCGGTCCGCCACCGCCAGCGCGCCATCGCCATCGGTTTCACGGTGCTGACCCTGGTGCTGCTGTACGCGTTGCTGGAGAACGTCATCGAGCAGCCGGACGGGATCACCATCTCCGCGTTGTTCATCCTCGGCATCATCGTGGTCTCGTTGGTCTCCCGGGTCACCCGGACCACCGAGCTGCGCGCCGAGCGGATCGAGTTCGACGAGCCGGCCCGTCGGTTCATCACCGAGTCGCTGGCCCACGACGGGCAGCTGCACCTGATCGCGAACAAGCGGCAGCGCGGGTCGGTGAAGGAGTACACGATCAAGGAACGGGCGCAACGGGGGATGAATCCGGTGCCCGGGGCGGCGGACGTGCTCTTCCTGGAGATCGACGTGGTCGACCCGTCGGAGTTCAGCCAGGTGCTGCGGGTGCACGGGATCGAGGCAGGTGGCTTCCGGGTGTTGCGGGCCAGCAGCCCGGCGGTGCCGAACGCGATCGCCGCGATCCTGCTGGCCCTGCGCGACGCCACCGGGGTGCGGCCGCACGCGCACTTCGAGTGGTCCGAGGGGAGCCCGATCGCGCACCTGGCGCGCTATCTCATCCTCGGTCGAGGTGACACCCCGCCGGTGGTACGGGAGATCATCCGGCGGACCGAGCGGGACCCGTTGCGCCGTCCCGGGATCCATGTCGGCGGCTGACCGGCGACCGTTTGGTGGGTTCAAAGATGAATAGGGGCACTATTCACGTTCACACCTTCCTGTCCGTATTGCGGACCTATCGTGACGTTTGGTGGTCGACGCTACGTCGAGCCCCCCGCGCCCGGATCGGCGCGCGGTCACGTCTTGCAGCCAGGAAGGCAGGCACCTTTGATGTCCACGTACCACGGGGGAGACCGCGAGATCCGACCCAGACGCCGGTCCCGATGGTTACTGGCCAGCGGGTTGCTGGCGGGGAGCCTGGTCGTGGGAGCGGCCGGCGTGGCCGGTGTGGCCGCTGCGGCCGACCGTCACCTCGCCCTCCCCGGTCTGGGCCGGCTGAGCACGGCAGCCGGCAACGACGACGACCGCCGGCCCGGCGACCGGGGCGGCGCGGAGCGCGACCCGGACAGCGCCGAGCGGGGCCGCGCACCCGGCCCGGGCACCGGCAAGCGGGGCGTGGTGTCGGTGCCCTGCGACGCCGCGAAGCTGGTCGCGGCGCTGGTGACGGCGAACGCCGAGGGCGGCGGGGAACTCCGGCTCGCGCCCAAGTGCCGCTACCTGCTCACCGAGGCGTTCCACGAGACCGACCAGTACGACGGGGGGATCCGCGACGCACGGGAGGCGGCCGACGCCGCGGAGACCCCCGGCGACGCCGACGCCCCACCGCACAACCCGGCCGACGACACCGCCGGCCTGCCGGTGATCTACCAGAGCATCACGATCGACGGCGCCGGCGCCACCATCGCCCGGGACGCCCAGGCCGCGCCGTTCCGCTTCTTCACCGTCCGCGACGGTGGCGAGTTGACCCTGCGCGACATGGAACTGCACAACGGCCGTTCGGCGATCGAGGGCGGCAGCGTGCACGTGGTGCACGGGGCCACCGCGGTGGTGGAGCGGGTCACCGTCTCGCAGAGCACCTCGCTGTCCCCGGAGGGCGGCGGCGGTGGAATCTTCAACGACGGCAACATGGTGGTCAGCGACTGCACCTTCGTGGGCAACAGTGCCTCCGGCGCGGCGGGCAAGGGCGGGGGCCTGCTCAACGGCGGTGTGCTGACCCTGAAGCGCTCCGAGTTCCGCAGCAACAGCGCGAACGGCTACGGCGGCGGGCTGGGCAACTACCGCGGCGCGGCCGACGTGGAGAGCGTCTCGTTCACCCAGAACAGCGCGGGCCAGGGCGGCGGTCTGGCCAGCTTCTCGGCCCGCACGAAGGTCTCCGACACCGAGTTGCTCAACAACACCGCGCAGGTCGGCGGCGGCGCGGCGAACTCCGACGCGGTGCTGGTGATGCGCAAGATGACCATCCGCGGCAACACGTCCACCGTCAACGGTGGCGGCATCTCCACAGTGAAGGGCCTGACGCCGATCGACGACAGCGTTGTCGACGGCAACACCACCCACGGCGTCGGCGCCGGGATCTACGCCGAGAAGTCGAACCTGCTGGTCCGCGGCAGTGACGTGACCCGCAACGAGGCGGTCGGCGCGGCGTCCACCGGCGGTGGCATCTACGCCTCAGCGGGTTCGGTGGCGATCTACACCAGCAAGGTCACCCACAACGCCTCCACCGTGAAGCCCGGTGGCATCTCCGCCATGCACGCCCAGGTCAAGATCGACGACGAGAGCGTGGTCGTCGAGAACGAGCCGACCAACTGCGAGGGCAGCCCGGTACCGATCGCGCACTGCTTCCGCTGAGCAGACCGACGCGCCGGCGCGGCGCGTGGCCGGCCGCCCGGACGATCACCACGATCGTCCGGGCGGCCGTCCGCTGTCCCGCCCGGCCGTCGCGGGCGGTCGTCGCCTCGTCCCGTTCGACAGTCCGAGCGTGCGGGCGGTGGCCGTGCCGGCTGCGTCAGGACCTGGCCCGCAGCCGGGCGGAGAGGGTGCCGGCGAAGAAGTCGAGGAAGCCGTCCGGGTCGGGGCCGGCGTTCTGCAGGACGATGTGATCGAAGCCGGCCTCGACGTACGACTGGACCTTTGCCACGTGCGGCTCCGGATCCGGGCCGACGGCGAAGAGCTGACGGATGTGCTTCTCCTCCACGTGCGCGCTCGCCGCGTCGAAGTTGACAGGGTTCGGCAGTTCGCTCATCACCTTCCAACCGGTAACCATCCACCTGCTGGTCTGCATCACCGCCCGTACCGCCTGCTGCTCGTCACTTGCCCACGCCAGGGGGACCTCGGCGTAGCGCGGGCCGGAGCCGCGGGCCCGCCGGTAGTGCTCGACGATCGAGGCGTCCGGTTCGGTGGCGAACAACCCGTCGCCCAGCTCGGCGGCGAGCTGGGCCGACGCCTCGCCACTGGCCGCCACCGCGATCACCGGCGGGGTGTCCGGCAGGTCGAAGATCCGGGCGTCCTCCAGGTGCAGGTGCCGGCCTTCGTAGGACTGGTAGCCGCCCTGCCAGAGCAGTCGGATGATCTCCAGCGCCTCGCGCAGCCGTTCGTGTCGGCCCCGGACGCTGGGAAAGCCCGCTCCGACCACGTGCTCGTTGAGTCGTTCGCCGGCCCCCACCCCGAGGGTGAACCGCCCGTCGGAGACCAGCGCCATGGTCGCCGCCGCCTGCGCGATGATCGCCGGGTGGTAGCGGACGGTCGGGCAGGTGACGCCGGTGGCCAGACCCAGGGTGCTGGTCTTGGCGGCGATGGCGCCGAGCACGCTCCAGGTGAACGAGGAGTGGCCCTGCGCGTCCAGCCAGGGGTGGAAGTGGTCGCTCATCTCGACGAAGTCGAAACCAGCCCGTTCGGCAAGCACGGCCTGCCGGATGATCTCCTGAGGGCCGTATCCCTCCGCGGCCAGCTTGTAGCCGATCTGCATGCCACGCTCCCGTTGTCGTCGGCCGACTGACGCGGGGGCGGTTCCCGACCTCCGCGCCGACAAACCCCGACGACACCCGCAGGCCAGCCTCCTAGGATGCCGTACGGGGTGTGTGAGCCGAGCCGCCCTCCGGGCAGACCTCGGCCCGTGCCCCGGGGTCAGGGGGCACGGGCCGAGGTACGTCTGGGTCCTACTTGGAGGGCTCCGGCAGCTTGCAGTCGACCTTGGGGTTGGCGCCGATGTAGTTCAACGGACCGGCCACGATGGTGACCAGGATGGTGCCGGCTTCGGCGCAGTTGGTGTCGTCGCCGCTGTAGTAGCCACGCTGGCCGGCGGCGATCGCGCCGATCAGCAGCCAGATCACGACGATGACTCCGAGTATCGAGGTGCCGCGCATCGCTGCCTCCTGAGGAAATGTGGTGGATCTGAGGTGCAGTCGTTGTACCCAATTGGGTCGTGCGGCTAACGGCCACCGGAACGGGGCCGGGCCGGATCCTCCGTCCGGCCGATGCCGTTCGCCGTTGCGTACCGCCCGGGGTCGGCCGCTCGCACGTGGAAACGCGTGTCGGCTATCGGATCGGCGACCGACCCGGCCGTCGTGCCGTCCGCGGACGTAGAACTGCCTCACGGCCCCGCCGAGGAGGACTCATGGAAGCCCGGACACCGCCCCTGTACATCGACCGCCCCGAGGACGTCGCGGTCGCGGCCCGCGCGCTGGCTCGCGGCGCGGTCGTCGCGGCGGCGTTCGCCAACTTCTACGTCATCGTCACGCGCCCCGAGGCGGACACCGTCCGCCGGGTCAATCTGGCCAAGGGCCGCCCAGCCCAGCAGGTCGGCAGCATCACCACCGCGATCGGCCGGATCCCGGGGATGTTCGACTGGACCCGGATCTCGCCGCGGCTGCCGGTCGGTCGGGTGCGGGCCCTGATGGACGCCCTCTACGGGGCGGGGCCGTTCGGCTTCCGGGGGCCGGCGGCGGAGCGCCTCCCCGGGCACCTCACCCAGGTCGACCAGGGGCTGCGCACCACCCAGGTGATCGCCCCGGGCCTGACCTGCCCGTCCAACGTCTTCTTCGAGCGGGCGCTCGCCGAGACCGGATCCGACCACCTCTACATCACCTCGGCGAACCGGTCCCGGCATCTCACCGGCGCGGCGGAGGAGCCGGCGCACTGGAAGGCCGGCGCTCTCGCCGCCGACTTCGCACACCTCGACGACCTGGTGGTGCTCGCCCACCGGGACGAGTCTGCGGCCCGCGCCGCGTACCCGGGCTATCTCACCACCTCGGTCACCCTGCTCTCTTTCCACGCGCCGGAGGGCGAGCTCGAGGAGCCGCCGGTGCTCACCGTCGACCGGCACGGGTCCCTGCACCTTGACGACGTGCGCCGCGCCGCCGCGCCGCTCGGGTTGCAGGTGCGCCTGGGCGGCACCGCCGGGCAGCGGCTGCGGGTCCGCGCGTACGCCGGGGCGCTGGTGTGAGCGGTTACCGCGTCGGCCTGGTGGTACCGAGGCGGCGAGTCTGAGCGAGCCGGACAACGTCGCGGTGGGGCGCATCCCCACCGCTCGACTGGTCGAGCTGGCCGAGCGACTGGACGTGACCGACGTGGACACGGTGGTGCTGTCCGCCTGCGTCCAGCTGCCGTCGTTGGTGGCTGCTCGCCGGGTCGACCGCACGCTGAGGTGGGCCGGTGCTGGCCGGCCGGTTCAGTGCGGCGGGGACGGGGCCTCGGGTGGTTTGCCGTAGCTGCGCCGGAAGTCAGCGTAGGCCACCCCGATCAGCACCAACAGGGCACCGATCGAGGCGAACACCGGCGTCAGGTACAGCACCGCGGGCGCGATGGTCAGCAGCGCCAGCACACCGCCGGGCCGGGATCGGGACACCCTGCTGAACACCTCGTACTCGAAGGAGGCCCGGCCGGCCAGGAAGAGGGCCGGACCGCCGAGGATCACCGCCGCCCAGGCCGGCGGCGTCGGCCCGGTCGTCTCGTGCAGCACGAGGTCGAACCCGGAGGCCGTGGTGACCACCCCGGCGACCATCAGCAGATGGGTGTACGGCGCGGTGAACAGGAACTTGCTCGGCGACCCCGACCCCTTGATGGCCTGCGGGAGCAGCTGACCGGACTTGTGCACGTAGATCCGCCAGAGCAGCAGTGTGGTCAGGAACGCCACAGCGAACGCACCGATGTTGTGCACCTCGCTGTGAGCGGCGCTGAACATGGTGCCGATGGTCAGGATGGCGTCGCCGAGGGCGATGATGAAGAACTGCTGGTAGCGCTCGGAGAGATGCTCCGCGGTGACGTTGCGCTGGGGTTCGGGCACCACTCCGAGCCCCGGCACCGGGTACGCCAGTCGGAAGCCGACGTAGTCGATCGCGAGCGCGATGGCCCAGCACGCCAGGCGGGCGTCCTTGCTGACGAACGCACCGATGATCCAGGGGATCGCGGACACCGCGAACCAGACGAAGATGCGTGCCGCGCGGCGTTGGGTCTGTGGTTCGCGGCGGACGGCCGGCATCAGGAACAGCCCGCGCCCGAGGTGGATCGAAACGTAGGTGCCGGCGAACACGAGCCCACGGTCGCCGAACGCCTCCGGGATCGCCGTGGTCATCAGCAGTGCGCCGAACATCACGGCGCTGATCAGCAGCTTGATCTCGGTGCGTTCCGGGTTGTACAGGTCGGTGACCAGGGTGGTGATCACCCAGGTCCACCAGACGGCGGCCAGCATGATCAGTGCCTGTCCGGCCCGGTGCCAGTCGAGCTGGTTGACCAGCCCTCGGGAGATCAGTGCCAGGGCGACCACGTACACCAGGTCGAAGAAGAGTTCGAGGAGGGTCACCCGGCGCGGTGCCGCCGGGTCACGCACCGGGGACCCGGGCTCCGGCGCGGCGAGGTGCACTGTCTACTCCTGCGGAACCGGTCGACGACGGACCTGTCCGGCCCACCTGAGCGGACGGTAACCAGCTGTCGGCCGCGCGGCTGCGGATTCGCCGGGTCTTCCCCCAACCGGGGACTATCGACTCGCGTTCCCGCAGGCCGGGGTGTCCGGGGCGGCCCGATGCCCCGACTTCCTTGGACTCCGGGCCGGTTGTGGCGAGCCTTCCGGTCCCGGAGCCCCGGCCCACGGTCGCGTCGGACGGTGGGCCGGGGCCTCGATCCAGGTGTCAGGCCTGGTTGCCGTTCGACAGCACGGCGGCCATCTCGTCGCCCGCACCGGCCAGCACGCGGGCCTGCTGCGGCCAGGTGGCCAGCGCGGGTGCCGCGCGCAGGCCGGCGGCCCGGATCAGCTCGCGCAGCGCCGCCTCGTCGAGCGCACCGAGCTGGCCGTACGTACGCACACCGGCGTCCTGCAGGGCAGCCGCCATCTTCGGCCCGATGCCCTGGATGCGGCGGAAGTCGTCCGCCGGACCGGTCGGGTCGGTGTCCGTGTCGCTGGCGTTGTCGACGGCCGGGTCGACCGGCGGCGTCGCGGTGTCGCTCGGGAGGTCCGCAGGCGTGGCCGCCACCGGCCGCACCGACTCCGGCTCGGCGTCCAGCGACTCCGCTTTGGTCGTCCCGGTGCCCACCGCGCCGACGTTCACCAGGTCGTCGCCCACCGCGTCCACGCCGTTGGTCCGCACCGCGGTGCTCTCCGCAGCGTCGGCGTCCGCCGTGTTGGCGTCCGCGTCCTTCGACTCCGCGTGCACCGCGCCGTCGGTCACCGGTGCCTCCGCCGGCACCTCGTCGGTCGCCGCATCGTCCGTCGGGGTCGCCGGGGCCGGCTCGTCGGTCGGGGTGGTGTCGAGCGGCGTGCTGTCGGCGGACGGGAGGTCGTCCGCGGGCTGGCGGGGGGCGATCACGGCAGCCGGGGCGGGCTGCTCGTCGACCGCTACCGGCTCGGGGGTCGGCTCCACAGTGGGCTCCGCCGGCAGGTCAGCCGGGTCGGACTGCTCGGCGGCCGGTACGGGCGGCGGGGCCTCGGTCAGCGCCATGTCACCCGGGTCGACGGTGCTCGGGGCGTCCGCCGGTACCGCCACTGGCGTGGGCGCCGAGCTGGCGCCGTCCGGGCCGGTGACGGCGGCGGGCGCGCTCACCGTGTCCACCGGCGCCGGTTCGTCGGCGACCGCGGTCGGCGCGGCGTCGATGGTGGCCGCGGGCCGGGCCTCGTCGGTGGTGGCTGCCGGCGTCGGCGTGGCGATCACGGCCAGGCCGGCGACGGGATCACCGTCCACTATCGAATTGCCCTGTACGCCCCGCCGGCCGCGCAGCAGCCACCCGGCGGCCAGGCCCAGCAACAGTGCCAGTACCACTATCAGCGAGTGTCCGATAGACCACGCCACGGCGAACCTCCCTCTCAGCTCGTTGGAAAAGTCACGAGAAAAACTCGCCGCAGCTTCGCATACGCGTATTTCCGACGACAGACAGGATCGGCAGCAGATGTCCCGTTGGGGACTGTCACCTCAGACGGTGCCCGCCGAGTCACCCAGCGTCGCGCCGACAGGCGCAAAACCGGGATGACGGCGGCACCGGGAGAACGACGGGGGTGGGAACCCCACGGGGCCGGACACGACGGGACCCGGGCCGGCGGGGACGCCGGACCCGGGTCGACAGGCCGATACCGGGCTCAGTCCTGGTCGCCCTCATAGGTGTGGAAGTCGTCGACGAACCGGCGACGCAGCCGCGGCACCCGGCTTGTCACTCCGAAGTAGCCGCGTGCGCCGAGCAGCGCGAGTCGACCCACCACCGGCCGGTACATCCGGTCGTCGCCGCTGGTGCCGCTGCGGTTGAGTGATTCGGCGACCCGGGCGAAGCCGTACGGCACCATCGCGGCCTCGTAGTCGGCAACCGCCTGGACCAGCGTCTTGTCGCCGGTGACGGCCTGGCCGAGCTGGTCGCAGAGCAGGCGGGCGTCCCGAAGCGCGGTGTTCGCGCCCACCCCACGGCCGGGGGTCATGGTGTGGATGGCGTCGCCGAGCATGGTGACGGTGGTGCTCTTCCAGGGCGGCGTCGGCTCGGACGTGGACACCCGGATCGGCAGGGCACTCGCTGGGTCCGCGCGGGTCAGCAACTCCCGCAGGTTCGGGTGCCAGTTCGAGGTGAGGTCCAGGGCGACGCTGATCAGGTCCTCGCCGCGACGCTCCAGCACGTCGGCCGGGAAGCGGCGGCCGGTGCTCCAGATGATCAGATTGATGTTGTCGGTGGTGGTGTCGTGGGACAGGCCGGGCCAGCTGCGCAGCAGGGCGGCGTCGGCGTCGCTGACGTCGGGTTTGACCGCACGCCGGGCGTCCCACTTGAACTCCATGACGTGCAGCACGCCCATCATCCCGCCGACGCCGAAGATCAGCGAGATGCCCTGCCGGACCCGCTCCGGGACGAGACCACGGGTGTGCGGGGTGAGCGGAATCCGGGTGGCGATGTTGATCGTGCCGGCGTCGCGGGTGACGGCGTGCGGCAGGTACTGCCGGCGTACCGCAGAGTGGGTGCCGTCCGCGCCGACAAGCAGGTTGCCGGTGGCGCTGGTGCCGTCGGCGAAGTACGCGGTGACCGTGCCGTCGTCGCGCTGCTCGTAGTGGGTGAAGGTCTTGTCGAAGTGCACCACGTCGTCCAGGCCGGTGAGCAGCACCTGGCGCAGCACCATCCGGGCCACCGAATGTTCGGTGCGCACCGGGTCGGCGTTCGGTCGTAGCGCGAACGACGCGGTCTGGCGCAGCCCCTGGGTGACCACGTTGAAGTAGTGCGGTGGCCGCGCGCAGGTGACCAGGAAGGTGGCGAACAACTCCGGGGGCAGGCACTGCCGCAGGGCCCGGCTACCGGTGGGGCCGATGCCGACCCGGTAGCCGAGCAGTCCTTCGGTGCGGTCGCGGTGCCGTTCGTAGACGGCGACGCTGATCCCGGCCCGGCGCAGACCGTGCGCCAGGCACAGTCCGCCCGTGCCGGCGCCGATGATCAGGACGTGCGGTGGGGCGGCGGGCATGTCAGCCGGCCGGGTGCGCGGCTGGCGCGTCGGTGCTGGCCGGACGCGTGCCGGGCACGTCGGCGTTGGCCGGGCGCGTCGCGGAGGCGTCGGTGCTGGTCGGGCGGGTGGGGGACGCGTCGGTGCTGGCCGGGCGCGTGGGGGACGCGTCGGTGGCGTCCCACCGGTAGAAGCAGCCGGCGATCGCGTCCCGGGGGGAGCGCCAGGTCGGCAGGTACGGCGACGTGTGGGCGGAGAGCCGCTCGTTCACCTGTTGGAAGAGTGGGTGGTTGCGGGCCGCCGCGAGCGCGTCCGGGTCGACGTCCGAGGTCTCCAACAGGTGTACGCACAGGTCGTGCAGGCAGTACAGGGATCGGTGCGTGACGCCGGTCAGGCCGGGCAGGTCGGTGGCGTCGGACTCGGCGAAGATCTGTGCGACCCGCCCCTCCGCGCCCGGGATGATCCGGCTGACGATCAGTAGACGACTCATGGGACCCCTTCCGCCGGTGGCTCTCCGATCCTCGGACCGGCGCCACGTGCTCTGTGCGCCTACCGTGCCGCAGCGTCTGTCACATCACCGTCACGTCCGCCGGGCCACTGGTGACGGACGGTCGGTCACGGGGTCGCGGGTGGCCTGGCGGATCGGGGCCAGGGTGTCGTCGAGCAGGGCGCTCATCGCGGGACTCGGCTCCAGACTCAACTCCCGACGCAGCAGGTCCCGGTAGACGTAGAAGGCGTGCACGGCCTCGAAGGCGTTGCCCTCGGCGAGGTGGATGCGGACCACCAGCCGGTGCGGCGTCTCCCGTAGCGGCTCGGCGGCCATCGCCTCCAGCGCGGCCTCGAGGGCCTCGCCGTGCCGCCCCGCGCTCAGGTGCTGCCCGGCCACCTGTTCCAGCATGTGCAGGCGAAGTTGGCGCAGTCGCTCCCGGTCCAGCAGCACCCAGTCGTCGTACCAGCCGGGCAGCAGGTCGTGGCGGCCGGCGGCGAGAGCTCCCGCCGCGATCCGCGGATCGTCGCCGTGGCGGACCCGGGCCGCGGTGCCGACCAGGTCGTCCACGTCGAGCCGGACCGTCGGGTCGAGCCGTACGGTGTCGCCGGCCACTGTCATCGGGCAGCACGGGTCCTGGCGGAGCCGCCACAGCGCGGTGCGCAGCGAGGACAACGCCCGTTCCTCCGACGCGTCGGACCAGAGCAGCCCGGCGAGTTGGCTGCGGGTGGCACCGGGGCGCAGGCCGATCAGGGCGATCACCCGTTGCAGCCCGCGCGGGACCACGACCGGCACCGCCCCGCGCAACAGTCGGAAACCACCGAGCAGGTGCAGTGCGACGCCGTCGCCGGGCGGCTCGCCGGCGGTCGGCACGGACGGGTCAGCGGTCACGGCGGCACCCCCTGCGGAACGCTCGTCCCGACTGTCAGCTGTGTCCCGGATTGGTCGCCCGGGACGCCACTGTCGGCCCCGCCGGTGCAGGCGCGGCCCCACGGCTGCCGGGCGCGGCCCTGCCCGCCGAGGCGGCCGGGCTGACCACCACGAAGATTATCAATAGCGGTCACGGTGAGTCAACGACGCGGCGGCCGTTCTATTGGCGACAGTCAACCTGAGATCGGTTCTGAACTGCGAAAACGTGCACCGGGTTGGCTGCTTTGGGTGGGGCGCGCGCATAGCTGGTACACAGGTTGCGTCAACGCAGCGTCACCATCATGCGTCGCTGGCCGATGCGGCACGGTGACGCCGCCGTGACGAGGACTGCCGCATCGTGTCCGCAGTCGTCCAGCGCGTCCGGGGCCACCCGTCGCCGGCCGGACGCCGTGGGGGGAGGCCCAGGATGGACCGATCACTGATCGTCGCGAAGGTGGATCCGACCGCCGAGGAGCGGGTCGCCGAGATCTTCGCCGAGTCGGACGCGACGGAGCTGCCGCGCCTGGTCGGCGTCCGACACCGTTCGCTGTACCGGCTGCACGATCTCTACGTGCACCTGCTGGAGACCGAGCAGCAGGCAGCGGACGCGGTGGAGGGCGCCCGGGGCCACCCCGAGTTCATCCGGGTCAGCGAGCGCCTACGCCCGTACGTGTCGCCGTACCTGCCGACCTGGCGCTCGCCGCGCGACGCGATGGCGCAGTGCTTCTACCGGTTCGACGCCCCGGACACCCGGCGGCGGTCGTGACCGCCACCGCACCACGGGAGGAGCAGCTCTGGTCCCGCTGCGCCGGCTGTGCCAGCCTGCTCTACCGCAAACGGTTACGCCGCAACCTGGATGTCTGCCCCGAGTGTGGCGAGCACGCCCGCCTCGGCGCTCCGGAGCGCCTGCGTCAGCTTGTCGACCCGGGGTCGCTGCGTCTGCTGCCCAACCAACTCCCCGAGACGGACCCGCTCGACTTCGTCGACGTGCTGCCGTACCCGCACCGGCTCAGCGCCGCCCGTGCCAGCACCGGCCTGGCCGAGGCGGTCGTCTGCGCCACCGCCACCATCGGCGGGCACCCGGCAGTGTTGGCGGTGATGGATTTCCGGTTCCTGGGCGGCAGCCTGGGCTGCGCGGTGGGGGAGCTGATCACCCGGGCCGCCGAACGCGCACTCGACGACGGCGTCCCGCTGATCCTCATCACCGCCTCCGGCGGGGCGCGGATGCAGGAGGGCGTGCTGTCGTTGATGCAGATGGCCACCGTCAGCCAGGCCATCGCCGCGCTACGCGAGGCGGGCCTGCTCACCGTGAGTGTCCTCACCGACCCGACCTACGGCGGGGTGGCCGCGTCGTTCGCCACGAACACCGATCTGGTGCTCGCGGAGAGCGGCGCGCGGATGGGCTTCGCCGGCCCCCGGGTGATCCGCCAGGTCACCGGCCGGGCGCTGCCGGAGGGCTTCCAGAGCGCCGACGTCCTGCTGCGGCACGGACAGGTCGACATGGTGGTGCAGCGCCGGTCCCTGCGCGCCCGGCTGGGGGCGCTGCTCGCCGCCACCCGCGCCACCCGACCGGCCCGTGCGCCGGTACCCCGGCAGGAGCCGGCGCCGCGCCACGAGCGCCTCGGCGAGGCCGCCGCGACCCCGGCGGGCACGCCGGGTGCGGTGGACTCCCCGACGGTACGCGACGCGTGGGACACGGTCCGGCTGGCGCGACACCCCGGGCGACCGACCACACTGGACTACCTCGACTCGGTCTTCGACGGGTTCCTGGAGCTGCACGGCGATCGGCTCGGCGGAGACTGTCCGGCGGTCGTGGGCGGGGTGGCGCGGCTGGCCGACCGGCACGTGATGGTCATCGGCCACCAGAAGGGGCACACCACCGCCGAGTTGGTGGCCCGCAACTTCGGCATGGCCAGCCCGGCCGGGCATCGCAAGGCGCTGCGGCTGATGCGCCTCGCCGCCCGGCTCGGCCTGCCCGTGGTCACGCTGGTGGACACCCCCGGTGCCGACCCCGGGGTGAGCGCCGAGGAGCAGGGCCAGGCGGCGGCCATCGCGGAGAACATCCTCACCCTCACCGTGCTGCCCACCCCCGTGCTGGCCGTGATCACCGGTGAGGGCGGCAGCGGCGGCGCACTGGCCCTCGCCGTCGCCGACCGGGTGTTGATGTTGGAGAACGCCGTCTACTCGGTGATCAGCCCCGAGGGATGCGCGGCGATCCTCTGGCCGGACCGGTCGGCGGCGCCGCAGGCCGCCCGCGCTCTCCGACTGACCGCGCCCGACCTGTGCCGACTCGGAGTGGTCGACGAGGTCGTACCGGAGCCGTCGAGCGCCGCGCACGACGACCCGGCGGAGACCGCCCGCCGGTTGCGCGCCGCCCTGCTGAGCAATCTGCTGCCGCTGCTGGACGTGCCGCCCGCCATGTTGGTTCGCCTGCGTCGACAGCGCTTCCGCCGGTTCGGGGCGGCCCGTGCCGGTGCTCGGGCGGGTGCCCGATGACCGCCGGGGACACGAGCGTGTCGAGCGTCGAGGCACCCTCCGACGACGGGGTGGACGGCGAGGAGGCGCTCGCCGTCCTGCGTCGGCAGGCACACCACCTGATCGCCGAACTGGCCGGGCCGGTGCGCCGGATCCGGCTGCGCAGTGGGCCGGCGGTGCTGGAGGTCGAGTGGCACCCGGAGGAGCCGACCCGAGCGGACGGGCCCGCCGCGTCGACCGGGGCGCAGCGACCTACCGTCGATCCGCCGGGGGCGCCGGTGCGGGCCCCGGCGCCCGGACGGGCCGCGGTGCGGGCACCCATCGTCGGCACCTTCTACCGGGCACCCGAGCCCGGCGCGAAGCCCTTCGTCGCGGTGGGTGACCTGGTCCGTCCGGGCCAACCGGTCGCCATCGTCGAGGCGATGAAGCTGATGAACGAGGTGAGCGCCGACCGCGCCGGTCGGGTGGTCGCGATCCTCGTCGAGGACGGCCACCCGGTGGAGTACGACCAGCCGCTCGTCGAGCTGGACCCGGCATGACGGCGCGGGGTGGTGGACCATGTTCGAGACCGTGCTGATCGCCAATCGGGGCGAGATCGCGCTGCGGGTGCTGCGCGCCTGCAAGGAGTTGGGCGTGCGCACGGCGGTGGTCTACTCCGCGGCGGACGCCGACTCGGCGGCGGTCCGCCTCGCCGACCAGGCGGTCCGGATCGGGCCCGCGTCGAGCCGGCGCAGCTACCTCAACGCGGCGGCGATCGTGGAGGCCGCCCGGCAGGTGGGCGCGCAGGCGGTGCATCCCGGTTACGGCTTCCTCTCCGAGGACGCCGACTTCGCCGAGATCTGCGCGGACAACGGGCTGATCTTCATCGGCCCACCACCGGCGGTGATGGCCGCGCTGGCCGACAAGTCCTCGGCGCGGGCCCTGCTGAGCCGCGCCGGGCTACCACTGTCGCCGGGCAGTGTCGCACCGGTGCCGACCGCCGCCGCGGCGGCGGAGGTCGCCAACGCCGTCGGGTACCCGGTGATCGTGAAGGCCGCGGCCGGCGGCGGCGGTCGGGGCATGACCGTCGTGCGGACGCCCGGCGAGCTGCGCCGGGCGTACCCGCGGACCCGGGCGGCCGCCCAGGCCGCCTTCGGCGACGACCGGGTGTACGTCGAGCGTTACCTCACCGAGGCGCGCCACGTCGAGGTGCAGGTGCTCTGCGACTCCCACGGCAACGGTGTGCACCTGGGCACCCGGGACTGCTCGGTGCAGCGCCGGCACCAGAAGCTGGTCGAGGAGGCGCCCGCTCCGGCGCTGTCCGCCGCCGTCCTCGACACCATCGCCGAGGCCGCCCTGCGGGGTGCGCTGGCTGTCGGTTTCGTCGGTGCCGGCACGCTCGAGTTCCTTGTCGACGCCGACGAGAAGTTCCACTTCCTGGAGATCAACTGCCGGATCCAGGTCGAGCATCCGGTCACCGAGATGGTCACCGGCATCGACCTGGTGCACGAGCAACTGCACATCGCCGCCGGGGTGCCACTGCGCTTGCGGCAGGAGGAGATCCGTCTGCGGGGCGTCGCTGTGGAGTGCCGGGTCAACACCGAGGACCCGGCCCGGGACTTCGCACCGACCCCCGGCCGGTTGACCCGGTTCACCCCACCCGGCGGCCCGTTCACCAGGGTGGACACCCACGCCAGCGCCGGCTACCTGGTCGGCCCCTGGTACGACTCGCTGCTGGCCAAGGTGATCGTCTGGGCGCCGGACCGGGAGTCGGCCCTCAACCGGCTGGAACGGGCCCTCGGCGAGTTCGACATCGCCGGACCGGGCGTACACACCACCATCCCGTTCGTCCGGCGCGTGCTCGACGACGCCGGATTCCGCAAGGGCCGCTACACGACCGGCCTGGTCGACCGGCTGCTCGCCGCACCCGACGCGACGACCGCGCAGCGGCCGACGGCCACCCCCGCCCCACGCCCCGCCGCCGCGGCGGAGCCCGACAACACCCTCAGGAGGACCCGATGACCGTCACTCATGGTCGCCCGATGACCGCCGAGATCACCGACATCCTGGTGGCGCACTGTGGGCTGGACCCCGACGCGGCGGCCCGGGCACCCGCCGCGTCGCTCGAAGAGCTGGGGATGGACTCCCTCGCGCTGCTGGAACTCTCCGCGGTCGTCGCCGACCGGTGGCAGGTGAGCATCCCCGAGCAGGCCGGGGCGCTGAGCATCCCGGCGGTGGCCGACCTGGTGGCCCGCCGCGTCGACCCACCCGGGCACACCGAGAACACGGTGCTCATCGACGCGCCGCTGCCGCTGGTCTGGGAGGTCACCAACGACGTGGCGAACTGGACCGAGCTGTTCACCGAGTACGCAGTGGTGGACATCCTGCACCGCGAGGGGCACACCGTGCGGTTCCGGCTCACCATGTATCCCGACGAGAACGGGGTGTCCTGGAGCTGGGTCAGCGAGCGCACCTCCGACCCGGTGAGCAGGCAGGTCCGGGCGTACCGGGTGGAGACCGGGCCGTTCGAGTACATGCGGATCCACTGGCGCTACACCGAGGAGGCCGGCGGCACCCGGATGACCTGGACGCAGGACTTCGCGATGAAGCCGACCGCGCCGGTCGACAACGCCGCGATGACCGAGCGGATCAACACCAACAGCGTCATCCAACTCGCGGTGATCAAGGATCGGGTGGAGCGGATCGCCCGGCAGCGCGCCGACCAGGGCGTCCCGGTGGCCGGCGCCGACACGACGGAGGCCGACGATGAGTGACCTGAGCACCCGGCCGATCGCCGCCGGGGACGTACCCGCCGACCGTCGACGCGGTGGTGAGCTGCGGGTGTTGCTCGGTCCCCGCACCGTCGGCAGCACCTCCGGGTTCCTCGGGGTCGCCACCATCGCGCCGGGGGAGCGGATCGCCGAGCACTACCACCCGTACAGCGAGGAGTTCCTGTACGTGGTGCGCGGCGCGATCACCGTCGACCTGGACGACCAGCCGACCCTGCTGGCCGCCGGTGAGGCGCTGTTCGTACCGGTGAACGTGCGGCACCGACTGCGCAACACCGGTGTCGAACCGGCCGAGGTGGTCTTCCACCTGGGCCCGCTCGCACCCCGCCCGGAGCTGGGGCATGTCGACACCGAGCTGGCCGAACAGCGCGGTGGGTCGTGAGCGCGAGTCGGGCGCCAGCCGTACCGTCGCGAACCGGGGTGCCGTCGTGACCGCACGCCGCACTGTGGTGACCGGGATCGGGGTGGTCGCCCCCGGCGGCGCGAGCCGGGACCGGTTCTGGAAGACCATCACCGAGGGGCGGACCGCCACCCGGCGGATCAGTTTCTTCGACCCGTCGGCGTTCCGGTCGCAGATCGCCGCGGAGTGCGACTTCGACCCGGGCGCCGCGGGGCTCACCGACGCCGAACGGCGCCGCGCCGACCGGTACGTGCAGTTCGCGCTGGCCTGCTCCGTGGAGGCCGTCGCCGACGCCGGGCTGGCGCTCACCGACGCCGAACGGGACCGGGCCGGGGTGGTGCTCGGCACCGCGGTGGGCGGCACGATGGCGCTGGAGCAGGAGTACGTCACCGTCAGCGAGCACGGCCAGCGCTGGCTTGTCGACGCGACCCGCGGTGGCCCCTACCTCTACCAGGCGCTGGTGCCCAGCAGCCTCGCCGCCGACGTGGCCTGCCGGCACGGGCTGCACGGCCCGGCGCAGGTGGTGTCCACCGGCTGCACCTCCGGCATCGACGCCATCGGCTACGCCCACCAGTTGATCGTGGACGGTGAGGCGGACGTGATGCTGGCCGGGGCGGCGGACTCGCCGATCTCGCCGGTCACCGTCGCCTCGTTCGACGCGATCAAGGCGACCAGCCCGGACAACGACGACCCGGCGCACGCCTCGCGCCCGTTCGACGCCGACCGGCACGGGTTCGTGCTGGCCGAGGGCGGGGCGGTGCTGGTGTTGGAGGAGTTCGGGCACGCCCGCCGGCGGGGCGCGCACATCTACTGCGAGGTGGCCGGCTACGCCAGCCGCAGCAACGGTTACCACATGACCGGGCTGCGCCCGGACGGGCTGGAGATGAGCCTCGCCGTCAGCGACGCGCTGAAACAGGGGCGGGTTCTCCCCGAGCAGGTGTCCTACATCAGCGCCCACGGCTCGGGCACCCGGCAGAACGACAGGCACGAGACTGCCGCGTTCAAACGGGCCCTGGGCCAGGCCGCGTACCGGGTGCCGATCAGCTCGATCAAGTCGATGGTCGGGCACTCGCTCGGCGCGATCGGGTCGATCGAGATGGCGGCCTGCGCCCTCGCCATCGAGTTCGGCGTGGTGCCCCCGACGGCCAACTGGAGCACCCGCGACCCGGAGTGCGACCTGGACTACGTACCGAACGAGGCTCGGGAGGTCCCGGTGGACGTGGCACTGTCGGTGGGCAGCGGGTTCGGCGGCTTCCAGTCGGCGATGGTGTTCCGCAGGCCGATCGGGCCGGTGGCGGCGTGAGCGCCGCCCAGGAGCGTGCCGGCGTGAGCGCGCCTCAGCAGCGGGACGGGATGAGCGTCCCCGCGGCCCGGGCGGTGGTGACCGGCATCGGGGTGGTCGCGCCCAGTGGCATCGGTGCGGACGCGCACTGGGAAACGGTGCTGGCCGGCACCCGACGGACCGGACCGATCACCCTGTTCGACCCGGCCGGCTATCCGACCCGACTCGGCGGTGAGGTGCCCGGCTTCACCGCCGACTCGTACGCCGACAGTCGACAGGTGGTGCAGACCGACAGGTGGACGCACCTCGGTTTCGCCGCCACCCGACTGGCGTTGGCCGACGCCGGCCTGCCCGAGCGGGCCCCCGACCCGTACGGCTACGCGGTGACCCTGGCCAGCTCGTCCGGAGGCAACCTGTTCGGCCAGCGGGAGCTGCAACGGCTGTGGGGCGGGCCGTCGCGCACGGTCGGGGCGTACCAGTCGATCGCCTGGTTCTACGCGGCGAGCGTTGGGCAGCTCTCCATCCACCACCAGTTCAAGGGCCCCAGCGGGGTGCTGGTCGCGGAGTCCGCCGGCGGGCTGGACAGCCTCGCGCACGCTGCCCGGGCGGTACGCCGGGGCACCCCGGTGGTGATCGCCGGGGGCACCGAGTGCCCACTCAGCCCGTACGCGTTGGCGTGCCAGCTGCGCTCCGGGCTGCTCAGCGACGTCGCCGATCCGCAGCGCGCGTACCGACCGTTCGACGCCTCGGCAAGCGGCTACCTGCCCGCCGAGGGGGGCGCGGTGTTCGTGGTGGAGGAGCTGGGGCATGCCCTCGCCCGGGGTGCCCGGGTCTACGGCGAGGTGAGCGGGTGGGGTTCCACCCACGACGCCGCGCACACCACAGCGGACAGTGCCGGCGACCCGGCCCAGTACGCGCGGGCCATGCGGCTGGCCCTGGACCGGGCCGGCGTGGTCGCGGGCGGGATCGACGTGGTGCTGCCCGACGCCCTCGGGGTGCCCCGCTACGACCGCAGCGAGGCCGAGGCGTTACGCGCCGTGTTCGCCGACCGGCCGGTGCCGGTGACGACGCAGAAGCCGCTGACCGGGCGGGCGTACCAGGGCGGGTCGGCGTTGGACGTGGCCACCGCGCTGCTGGCCTTCGCGCACGACACGCTGCC
The DNA here is from genome assembly GCF_040649215.1 of Micromonospora sp. NPDC049044. NCBI lineage: Bacteria > Bacillati > Actinomycetota > Actinomycetes > Micromonosporales > Micromonosporaceae > Micromonospora > Micromonospora sp. NPDC049044. Next base: position 21,109 of record NZ_JBEZFA010000051.1, read on the forward strand.
CGCGTCGGCCGGCCCGGAAGAGGTCGCCGAGGGGTGCGAACTCGACTTCCTGCGCGAGCACCGCCAGCCGCGCAGCCGCCTCGCGTTGGTCTGCGCGCGGGGTTTCGACGGGTTCAACAGTGCGCTGGTCCTGCGCGGGGCGGTGCCGATGAGAGGAGAGACGCCATGAGTGGACAGCGGGCGCGGGTGGTGTTCCTGGTGCGGGTGCCGGTGCCCCGCACCGAGGAGTTCCTCGCCGCCTACGAACAGGTGCGGCACCTGGTCGCCGACGGGGTACCGGGACACCTGGTCGACCAGGTGTGCCGCTCGTCGACCGACCCGGAGCAGTGGTTGATCACCAGCGAGTGGGCGACCCTCGCCGACTTCGAGGCCTGGGAGCGCAGCCCCGAGCACCGGGATCTGGTCCGCCCGATGCGGGAGTGCTTCACCGACGCCCGCTCGCTGCGGTTCCACATCCACGCCCAGACCCCGGCCCTGGTCTGACGAAGACGGGAACCGCTGACACACCGCGTTCACCGGATGGCAATGCGCGACGGTCAGTGTGCCGTCGTCCTGGGTGGACGGTCATAATGGGCCGCATGGTTGCCTGGGAGTACGCCCTGCTCGTCCGCCGCTATCAGGGACAGGGCCGCAATTTCCATGTCTCGTTCGTCTGGTACGCCCCGGACGGGTCCCGCAAGGACATCACCGCCTACGGTGACACCGCCATCGCGCACCTCAACCGCGCCGGCCGGGAGGGCTGGGAGCTGGTCTCCGCCGCCGAAGACGTCAACAACGTCCAAGGCAGCACCGAAGTCCACCGCTACCACCTAAAACGCCCCCTCCCCTAACCCACCCCCACCCCCACCCCCCACGCCCCACGCCCCACGCCCCACCCCCGCCCGGGTCGATCATGGAGTTGTGGTGGTGGACAAAGCGCGCTATCCGCCCCGATTCGGGCACCACAACTCCATGATCGACCCCGCAGGGGGCGGGGGTCAGGTCAGGTTGATGGCGGGGTAGAGGGGGTGGGGGGCCAGCAGGTCGGTCGCCTGCCGGGCGATCTTGTCGGCCAGGTCGGTGTCGAGAACGTACTTCGCCTTGGACGGGGTGCCGTCGGCGTTGGCGCCGGCGGTGGTCTGGGTCAGCACGGTGTGGATCAGATCCGCGGTCTGGTCCATCTCGGCGGTGCCCAGGCCCCGGGTGGTCAGGGCCGGGGTGCCGATCCGGATGCCGGAGGTGTACCAGGCGCCGTTCGGGTCCTGCGGGACCGAGTTGCGGTTGGTGACGATGCCCGAGTCGAGCAGCGCCTGCTCGGCCTGCCGGCCGGTGAGCCCGTAACCGGACACGTCGATCAGCACCAGGTGGTTGTCGGTGCCACCGGTGACCAGCTTCGCGCCCCGGCTCAGCAGCCCTTCGGCGAGGGCCTGGGCGTTGTCCACGATCCGCTGGGCGTAGTCGGCGAAGTCGGGGCGGCGGGCCTCGGCGAGGGCGACGGCCTTGGCGGCCATCACGTGCGGCAGCGGACCGCCGAGCACCATCGGGCAGCCCCGGTCCACCTGGTCGGCCAGCTCCGGCTGGCAGAGCACCATGCCGCCGCGTGGGCCGCGCAGCGACTTGTGGGTGGTGGTGGTGACGATGTGCGCGTGCGGCACCGGGTCGAAGTCGCCGGTGAAGACCTTGCCGGCGACCAGACCGGCGAAGTGGGCCATGTCGACCATGAAGGTGGCGCCGACCGAGTCGGCGATCTCCCGCAGGATCCGGAAGTTCACCTTGCGGGGGTACGCCGAGTAGCCGCCGACCAGGATCAGCGGCTTGAACTCGCGGGCCGCCTCGGCCACCCGGTCGTAGTCGATCAGGCCGGTCGCCGGGTCGGTGCCGTAGCTGCGCTGGTCGAACATCTTGCCGGAGATGTTCGGCCGGAAGCCGTGGGTGAGGTGGCCGCCCGCGTCCAGCGACATGCCGAGCATCCGCTGGTTGCCCAGCTCACGGCGCAGCGCGAACCAGTCGGCCTCGGTGAGGTCGTTGACCTGCCGGACCTGGGCCTTCTTCAGGGCGGGGGACTCCACCCGGTCGGCCAGCACCGCCCAGAAGGCGACCAGGTTGGCGTCGATGCCGGAGTGCGGCTGCACGTACGCGTGCGCGGCCCCGAACAGCTCGCGGGCGTGCTCGGCGGCGAGCGCCTCGACGGTGTCGACGTTCTGGCAGCCGGCGTAGAAGCGGCGGCCCACGGTGCCCTCGGCGTACTTGTCGCTGAACCAGTTGCCCATGGCCAGCAGGGTCGCCGGGGAGGCGTAGTTCTCGCTGGCGATGAGCTTGAGCGACTCCCGCTGGTCGGTCAGCTCGGCGCCGATGGCGTCGGCCACCCGCGGCTCGACAGCCCGGATCACCTCAAGGGCGCTACGGAATGCGGTGGACTCGGCGTTGTGCGACATGCGACCTCCAACAGACGTGCGGGAAGGCCCAGGCGCTCGGCAAACGTCCTCGTGACGGGGCCGCTCCCCGATGGTTGTCCATCCCCACGCGCCAGTAACGGCCCGCGCCGATCCTACCGGGCCGGCCGGGGCCGTCCCGGGCGACCTCCGGACGCCACCCGCCGGGAGGGTTGGGCGACCGCCGTGGGGGCACCCCCTTGACGGGCGGGTACGCCACCCGCGGGAGAGGAGTCACCAATCATGACCACACCGACCACCGACCGGCCGCTCGCCGTGGTGACCGGGGCGTCCAGCGGAATCGGGTACGAGCTGGCAGTGCAGTTCGCCGAGCACGGCTTCGACCTGGTCGTGGTCGCCGACGACGACGGCATCTCGACCGCTGCCGAGAAGCTGCGCCGTGACGGCGGCCCGCAGGTCCAGCCGGTCCGCGTCGACCTGGCCCGGGAGCAGGGCGTGGAGGAGTTGGCCTCGACGATCGCCGCCACCGGCCGCCCGGTGGACGCCCTCGCGCTCAACGCCGGCCGGGGCGCCGGCGGCGCCTTCGTCGGCGGCACCGACCTGCGCGACGAGCTGGAGATCGTCGACCTCAACGTGCGCTCGACTGTGCACCTGGCGAAGCGGCTGCTGCCCGGCATGGTCGAGCGGGGTGCCGGCCGGGTCCTGTTCACCTCGTCGATCGCCTCCACCATGCCGGGGCCGTTCCAGGCGGTGTACAACGCGTCGAAGTCGTTCGTGCAGTCCTTCGCCGAGGCACTGCGCAACGAGTTGAAGGACACCGGCGTCACGGTGACCGCGCTGATGCCCGGGCCCACCGACACGGAGTTCTTCGAGCGGGCCGACATGCAGGACACCCGGGTCGGCTCCGGCTCCAAGGACGACCCGGCCACGGTCGCCGCGCAGGGCTTCGAGGCGCTGATGAAGGGCGATCAGACGGTCACCGCCGGCTCGTTCGTGAACAAGCTGCAGACCGCGGCCGGCAAGATCATTCCGGACAGGCTCAAGTCCGAGCAGCACCGGCACATGGCCGAGCCGGGCTCGGGCAGCTGACCCCTGGTGTACGACGAAGGGCCCGACATCGTGCCGGGCCCTTCGTCGTGAGCAGGCGTCTCAGGCGGTCATCGCGTCCATCGCCTTCTTGATCGCCTTCGGCGCGGTGGGGGTACGCGGAGCGTCCGCCCGCAGCGCGATCATCCGCTCGCCGATCTCCTGCAACTGCTTGCGACCCAGGGCGTCGCGGACCTTCGGGAACCACTCCTCCTCTTCCTCCTCGACGTGGTGGGTGACGTTCTCGATCAGCACCGTCGTCTTGGCGTTGAAGCGTTCGTCGGTGGCGTCCATGCTGGCCAGCTCGGCGCAGAGCACGTCGGCGACGTGGTGCTCCTCGTACGACTCGAGGATGTCGTCCTCCAGGTCGGGCAGCAGGCGGCGGACCTCCGGGTACATCACCTCGTTCTCCAGATAGGTGTGCACCGTCAGGGCCTCGAGGATCTGGTTCACCAGCTTCTGGCGCTGGTTCGCCGGCCCCTCCTCGGCATCCTGGAAGGCCTTGAAGAGACGGCGCATCTCCTTGTGGTCCTCTTTGAGCAGGACGATCGCATCGGTCGACACGGGCATGACCTCCCTGGATCTCGGCTGGTGGAAATCCGGTACCCAGCAGGTCAAATGTGGAAACAGCGGATATCGGGCGATCAGACCATGGACAGTGTGCCGGGAATCTCGTCGAGCAGTTCCCGGGCGAGGAAGCCGATCCGGCCGTACCGGGGGATCAGCCGCTGACCGCTCACCGCGTGCGCGAACGAACCCCAGCAGGCGGACTGCGCCGGGTCGGCGCCCCGGGACAACAGCCCCGCCAGCAGCCCGGCGAGCACGTCCCCGCTGCCGGAGGTGCCCAGCCCGGCATCGCCGCTCTCCTCCCGCCACCGTCGCCCATCCGGCGCGGCCACGTGCCCGTAGAGCGAGACGACCGCCTCGTACCGGTCGGCCAGCTCGGCCGCCTCGGCGTCCAGATCGTCGCCCGGTTCCCGGCCGAGCAGGTGCTCGGCCTCGGTGACGTTCGGGGTGAGCACCACCGGCCGGCCCGAGCCGACAAGCAGCTCCGGTTCGTGGCTGAGCGCGCCGAGGGCGTACGCGTCGATCACCAGCGAGGTCCGCGGCCGGGCCGCCTCCAGGACCAGACCCAGCAACCGCCGCGTCTCCTCGATCCCTCGCAGCCCCGGCCCGACGGCCACCACGTCGGCCTCGGCGACCAGCTCGCCGAGCTGCCCGTCCCGGTCGGCGGCGACCGCACCGGCGGAGGTCTCCGGCAGCCCGACCACCAGCGCCTCGGGCACCTGGATGCTCAGCGTGGCGGCGGTGGACTCGGCGGCGGCGAGCTGGAGCACCCCGGCGCCGGCACGCAGCGCGGCCACCCCGGCGAGCAGCACCGCGCCCGGGGTGAAGCGGGAACCACCGACGATCAACACGGTGCCCCGGCTCTCCTTGCCGCCGGCCGGTACCGGTAGCGCCCAGTCCCGCAGCAACCCCGGCGTGATCACCTGCACCTCAGACCGGTTCGGCATGAATCTCGTCCTCCCTGGTCGGCTGGGCTCCCTGCCGCCGCAGGTGGCCGACCTCGTTGAATCCGCCAAGTGTCAGTCGGCCGCCCGCGTCGGCGGACCAGTCGGTGATCGAGCAGTTGGCGATCACGTGCTCCCGGGTGAGCGCCATCAGGTCCGGCTCGGTCAACCCCTCCACCAGGTAACGCAGCAGGAAGACGAGCGCGTCGTGACCGAACAGCAGCACCCGCTGGCCCTCGTGGTCCCGGCGCAGGTCGCCGAGGAGGGTCCGCAGCCGCAGCGCCACGTCGGTCCAGGACTCCCCGCCGGGCGGCCGGTAGTAGAACTTGCCGAGCCGGGCCCGGCGCTCGGCCTCGTCGGGGTACCGCCGGCGCACCCCGTGCCCGGTCAAGCCGTCGAGGATGCCCAGCTCCCGGTCGCGCAGCCGCTCGTCCCGGCTCATCGGCACCCCGGTGCCGTGCAGGGCCAACTCGGCGGTGCTTACCGCGCGCAGGTACGGCGAGACCACCGCCACGTCCGGGCGGCGGTCCGGCGGCAGCCCGGTCAACCACCGACCGGTCGCGCGGGCCTGCTCCGCGCCGGTGGGGGAGAGCGGCACGTCGGCGTCGCGGTGACCGAGCCCGATCAGCTCCTCGCCGGACGCCTCGGCGCGCGTCGCCGCCACGTTCGCGGTGCTCTCACCGTGCCGGATGATCCAGAGCGTCGCCAGTTCCGCCATGCCGACCCCCTACCCGGGTGTCGGTGGCGGTAACCGTGTCCGGTCAGCCGCGCCGTTGCAGCAGGGCGACGGTCAGCCCCTTCACGCGGGTCAGCCGGGCCAGTTGGTACCGCTCGCCGAGCAGGGCGGCCCGTTCCTTGGGCAGCCCCGCCAACGGCGCGTCGGTGACCGTCGGCAACACCAGCCAGAGCCGCGGCTCGTCGCGCAGACAACTCGCCGGGTCGTCGCAGTCCGCGCCGGACAGCTCGTCGCGCTGAGCCGCCGTCCGCTTCTGGAAGACGTTGCGGGGGGAGACGTCCGCCGGAAGGTAGTACCGCACCCCGGGTTCGGTCATCCACCACCAGACGCCGCCCACGACGAGGCCGTCACCGGGCTCGTAGCCGGCCTCGATGACCCGGGCCGCCTGGGAGTAGGACAGTGGCTCGAAGGCGCGGGTCCGCGGGTACGTGTACCAGCCGTGCGAGTACTCCCCGCGCAGCGCGAGCTGACCGGGCACGGACAGCGCGGCGACGACCACCAGCCCCGCCGCCATCAGCGGGGCCCGGCGCAGCGCGGCGATCCCGGCGCCGGCCAGCACCGCCCAGGCCGGCAGCAGGAACAGCAGGTACTTGGAGAAGAAGTAGTTGATCTCGCCGGTCGAGGCCAGCAGGATCACCGGCACCGGCAACACTGCGACAAGCACCGCGCTCACCGTCCGGTGCACGGCGTCGCGGCGCAGGTGGGTGAGCAGACCCGCGGTGGCAAGCGCGGTCACCGCGACGGCGAGCAGCGTCGAGCCGTACGCCTGCTCCCAGACCGTCCAGGGGGAGAGGTCCGGGATCCAGCTGATCTGCCGGCCCGCCTGTTTCATGCCGCGCAGGATCACCGGCGCGGCGATCGCCACCCCACCGAGGGCACCGAGCGGGAACCAGGCAAGCGACCACCAGTGGCGCTGCCGCCAGCAGTGGATCAGAACGGCAGTGCCGTGCCCGACCAGGAGGGTCAGCGCCACCACGTTGACCAGGCCGATGCCGGCCACCGCGAGCGCGTACGCCACCCAGCGCGGCCACCCGGGCCGCTCCAGCGCGCGGAGCAGGAACAGGGTGGCCGCCGCCGCGGCGAGGACGACGAAGGCGTACGAGCGGGTCTCCTGCCCGAACCGGGTGACAGTGGGCACCAGCGCGAAGACGAACCCGGCCGCGACACCCGTCGGGTGGTCGAACAGTCGCCGCCCCACAAGCGCCACGCTGGCCGTGGCCAGGGCCATGGCCAGCGCCGACGGCAGCCGTACCGCGATGGGGCCGGTGCCGAACACCGTCGTCCAGACGTGCATGAACAGGTAGTAGGCCCCGTGCACCGCGTCGACGTTCGCCAGCATGGCCCGGATCTGTCCGGTGGAGCGCGTCGCCACGTCGATGGTGACCAGCTCGTCGTGCCACATCTCCGGGCTGCCCAGCCGCCACCCGACGGCGAGCGCGGCGAACGCCGTGGGCCAGAACCAGACGCTGAGCGCCAGCCGGCGGGCGAGGGGGACCGGCTGGTGGTCCGGCCCGGCGGGCAAGGGTGGGGTCCTCCCGCCGGTCTGCGCGGGCTGCGCGTCCGTGGCGACGGCGCGGTTCGACATCGGCGTCCGATCGGGGGGCGGGGTTACGGGGCGCGACGATGATAGCGCCCGCCCCGGGCCGGCCCCGGGCGGCGATCGGTGGGGTCGGGGTGGGCGCGTCGTCCGGTTCGGCGCTGGCCGATCGCGGGGGTGAGCCTGATAATGTGGCCGCGCCCGTCGCGCATTCCCACCACGCACAGTGAGGCCTACCGACCCAATGATTGTCGACATTATGCTGCCGTACTACGGAAGCGTGCCCCTCATGCAGGCGGCGGTGCGCAGCGTGATGGCGCAGAGTGACCCCGGTTGGCGCCTCACAGTGGTCGACGACGGCACCGAGCCGGGCGTGCCCGAGTGGTTCGCGGGCATCGATGACGAGCGGGTCCGGTACCAGCGCAACGAGCACAATCTCGGGATCACCGCCAACTACCGCAAGTGCGTAGGTCTCGCTGAGCACGAGTACCTGGTGATGATGGGCACCGACGACATCATGCACCCCAACTACGTCGCGACGGTGCGATCGGTGATCGAGCAGTACCCGGGCGTCGGCATGGTCCAGCCGGGGGTGGAGATCATCGACGCCAATGGCACGGTGGTCAACACCATCGTCGACGAGGCGAAGCGGCGGATCTACGCCCCCCGGATCGACTCCCGCGAGCTGATGGGCGGCGAGGACCTGGCGGCCAGCCTGCTGCGCGGCTGCTGGTTCTACTTCCCGTCGATCTGCTGGCGGACGGACGCGCTCAAGGCCGTCGACTTCCGCGAGGAGTTCCAGGTCATCCAGGACCTGGCCCTGGTGATCGACCTGATCCAGCGCGGTGAGCAGATGGCCGTCGACAACACCCTCTGCTTCCAGTACCGGCGGCACGCGGTGAGCAAGTCCGCTGCCGACGCGGTGAACGGCTCCCGGTTCACCGAGGCGCGGGCGTTCTTCCTCGACGTCGCCCGGCGGATGGACGAGCAGGGGTGGCCGCGGGCGGCGCGGGCGGCCCGCAGCTACACCTCGTCACGCCTGCACGCCATCACCCTGCTGCCGACGGCGGTGCTCTCCGGCAAGATGTCCGGCGTACGCAGTCTGTCCCGGCACGCGTTCGGGCCGGGCCGATGACCGACGACAGCCAGGGAGACGCCATGACCGTCAGACCACGACGTCCGGCGGGAGACGCCGTAGCGCCCAAGCGGGTGGTGGTGCTCGGCGGCACCGGCTTCCTCGGCCGCCCGATCAGCCGCGCCCTGGCCGATCAGGGTCACACGGTGGTCGCCGTGGCGCGTACCCCGAAGACCATCGGCGCGGGTGTCGAGGTCCGGTCACTGGACCTGGCCGCCGCCGACATCGACGAGATCACCGCGGTGCTGCGGGACCTCGACCCGGACGTGGTGATCAACGCGGCGGGCGGGATGTGGGGCCTCACCGAGGCGCAGATGCTCGCTGTCAACGTCACCCTGGTCGAGCGGCTCCTGGCGGCCGCGGGCCGACTGCCAAGGCGGGTCCGGGTGCTGCAGATGGGCAGCGTGCACGAGTACGGGCTGGTCCCGGTGGACACGTCGATGCCCGAGCAGCTGACCCCGGCGCCGGTGATGCCGTACGGCGAGTTCAAGCTGCGCTGCACCGAGGCGGTCACCGCGGCGGACCGGCAGGGCCTGATCGAGGGCGTCACGCTGCGGGTCGGCAACGTCATCGGTGCCGGCCAGCCCGGCCACAGCCTGCTCGGCGTGGTCGCGGGCCGGCTGCGCGACGCCCAGCGGGCCGGCGAGCGCGCCCGGTTGGAGTTGGCACCGCTCGGCTCCCGGCGTGACTTCATCGGTCTCAGCGACGTGGTCGCCGCCGTGCAGTTGGCCGCGACCCGTCCCGAGGCGGCCGGTCGCGTGATCAACATTGGTCGGGGGGTGGCGGCCAGCGCGCGTGATATGGTCCGGCTCCTCATCGAGGTGAGTGAGGTGCCGACCGACCTGATCGAGGCGGAGCAGACCGGTCCCGCCGAGACCAGTTGGCAGCGGCTGGACGTCGGATCGGCCGCCGCGGTGCTCGGCTGGTCGCCGAGCGATGACCTGCACACCGAGATGAAGCAGTTGTGGGAGCACGCCGGCGCCGAGGTGCCCGCCTGATGCCGAGAGGTGCCTGACCGCATGACCACCCCCGCTCTCATCCGGTCCCGCGGCACACTGGCCGACCTGCTCTCCGGCCGCAGCAACGGCATCGGGCTGATCCGGCTCTGCCTGGCCGTCGGCGTCGTGCTCTCGCACTCCAAGCCGCTCGGCTTCGGTGCCCACGACCTCGGTTACTACCTGACCGGTCGGCAGACCAACGTCGGCACCATGGCCGTGTACGGCTTCTTCGTGCTGTCCGGCCTGCTGATCACCCGCAGCGCCCGGCGTACCGGCATCATCAGGTACGCCTGGCACCGGGCTCTGCGGATCTTCCCCGGGCTCTGGGTCTGCCTGTTGATCAGCGCGTTGGTGATCGCTCCGCTCGTCATGTTGCGCGAGCACGGCAGCACCGCAGGCTTCTTCGACAACGCCTGGGACCGGGGCGGCCCGTTGGCCTACCTGCGGGCCAACTGGTGGACCGGTGTCCGCCAGTACGGCATCCACGACCTGTTCACCGAGACCACCCCGTGGGGTCAGAAGGTCAACTACAGCGTCTTCAACGGTGCGCTGTGGTCGCTCAAGTACGAGATGTTCTGCTACGTCGTGGTGGGCGTGCTGGCGGTGACCGCGGTGCTGCGTAACGCCCGCCGGTTCGTGCTGTTCCTGACCGTCGCCCTCTACACGAGCATCGTGTACGACTGGGTGAGCTCCGGGCACTTCAGCGGCCCGGCGTCGACGGCGAGTTGGAGTTTCACCTCGCCACTGGTCGGCAAGATGACGTTCTACTACATCGTCTACCTGGGCTTCCTGTTCGCCGTCGGCGCGACCCTCGACCTGTACCGGGAGCGGGTGCCGATCAACGACGCGCTGGGCATCGGCTCGGCGGTGGCGCTCGGGTTGTCGCTGCTCTTCGGTGGCTTCTTCGTCATCGGGCTGCCCGCGTTCGCGTACCTGCTGGTCTGGCTGTCGGTGCGGATGCCGCGTCAGTTGCACTGGGTGGGGCGCAAGAACGACTACTCGTACGGCATCTACATCTACGGTTTCGTGTTCCAGCAGGTGATGACCAGTCTCGGTTGGAGCCGCTGGGGCTACGTGCCGTTCGCCGCGATGTCGGTAGCGGTCGCCTTCGCCGCCGCGTTCGTGTCCTGGAAGTTGGTCGAGCGGCCGGCGCTGCGGTTGAAGGACTGGACGCCGGGCTTCGTGGCCCGCCGCTCCGCGCAACGGGTGCCGGTCGAGCAGCAGACAGCTGTGGCCGAGGAGCCGCCCGCGACGCCGCCGGCACACCTCGACGGCCCGACCGAGGGGCTGCCGCAGCATCCTGGCACGCTGGTCCCGGGCCGGTAGCCCCACCGGGCCGCCGCCACGCCGTACCCTCGGGGGCGTGGCCACGGCGGCGGAGGAGATCCGGGTGGGGGAGCGGCTGGTCCGCGTCTCCAGCCCCGACAAGCCGTACTTCCCGGAGCGTGGGCTGACCAAGCTCGATGTGGTCCGCTACTTCCTGGCGGTGGGTGACGGGATCCTGCGCGCCCTGCGGGACCGGCCGACGATGCTCGAACGCTGGCCGCGCGGCGTCTTCGACGGCGCGACGATCGCCACCCGGCAGACCAACCGCGGCGACGCGTTCTACCAGAAGCGGCTGCCGGCGGGCGCGCCCGAGTGGGTGCGCACCGCCCACATCACCTTCCCCAGTGGCCGCACCGCCGACGAGATCGCCCCGAGCGAGTTGGCGGTGGTGATCTGGGCGGCCAACCTGGGCACCCTGCGGTTCCATCCGTGGCCGGTCAGCGCCGCCGACGTGGAACGCCCCGACCAGCTGCGCATCGACCTGGACCCGCTGCCCGGCGTCGGCTTCGAGCAGGTGGTGCCGGTGGCGCGGGAGGTCAATGCCTTCCTCGCCGAACTGGGGATGACCGGCTACCCGAAGACCACCGGCGGACGCGGCCTGCACGTCTACCTGTCGATCGAGCCGCGGTGGAGCTTCGGCGACTGTCGGCGCGCGGTGCTCGCCCTGGGTCGGGAGATGCAGCGCCGGCTGCCGGAGCTGGTCACCACCACCTGGTGGCGCGACAAGCGGGACCGCCCGGTCTTCGTCGACTACAACCAGATGTCCCGGGACCACACGATGGCCTCGGCGTACTCGATCCGACCGACACCGCAGGCCCTGGTGTCGGCGCCGCTGACCTGGGCGGAGCTGGACGACGCCCGACCGGAGGACTTCGACGTGCTGTCGATGCCGGCCCGCTTCGCCGAGCGCGGCGACCCGCACGCCGGCCTGGACGGCGACCGGCACTCGTTGGAGCCGCTGTTGGAGCTGGCCGACCGGGACGGGCTGGAGGCCCCGCCCGTCCGGTGACCCGCCGCCGACGTCACCGCGCGGTGATCACCGGTTTCAACGCGGCGCCCACCTGGGGCGCGAGGGTCGCCGAGTAGGTGGCGCTCAGGTGGTGCGCGTCGCGCCAGACGAGCACGCCGCCGATGACGGGGGCGCACCGGTCCGCGGGGCAGATCCAGTCGTTCAGGTCGATCAGGTGGGCGCCGGTGAGCCCGTCGGCCGCCGCCTCCTGGGCGGGACCGCCCCCGCGACCCAGGGCCTCGGTCCGGGCGGTGGCGCACTTCGTCAGCCGGTTGCGGTTCTTCGACACGCACTCGGCGATGTCCTTCAGGTGTAGCGGCGTGTCCCGCAGCACCACCACCGGCACCCCCTGCGCGATCATGCCGCCCCAGGTTGAGCGCAGCTCGCGGGCCAGCGCCGACCGCCAGTTCGCGGCCGACTCACCACGGACCGGGTACTCGGCGTTGGTGACCACCAGCAGGTCGGGGCGGTCCTCGCCGAGCAGCTTCTGCCGCACCGACTCGTTCCACTGGGTGCAGGAGGAGTAGGGCCTGTCGTTCAGGGATATCTCCGCCGTCAGGAACGGGCAGCCGCCCTTGGTGTAGGTGGCCAGGCGCCACCCGTTGGCCTCCGCCGCCAGCCGCATCGCGGGGACCCACTGGTCGGCGTGGGAGTCACCGGCCAGCGCGATAGTGGTCGCCGAGTCCGTCTTGCCGAAGACACACACCTCCGGTGTGGCGGATTCCAGCGACACGTGGCAACTCTTCGCCGCCTGCAACAGCGGTGCGTCCCGGGCGGCGCGTGCCGGGTCGGGGACTATCGAGTCCACAGTGTCGACGGGCACCCCGGCGCGACTGGTGCGGGGGGACCGGCCGAGGGCCGCGGCACCGGGCGCGGACGGTGGCGCTGCCGCCGGGGCGCTGGCGCCGGGCACCTGGCCCATGATGACCGACGAGGCGGGTGCCGGGCCGTCCGTCGACGGAACGGCCACCTGGAAGGTCAGGCCGGCGAGCGCGGCCGCAGCGGTGCAGACGGCGCCGATGCGCAGGGCTGCGGAGGGCCGGTCGGCGAGGGCCGGTGAGCGCCGGACCGGGTTCTCGATGAAGTGGTACGTCAGCGCGGCGGGGATGGCCGAGACGGCCACGACGGCGAGCGCGGCGCCGACGCCGAGGTCGCCGACGTGCGCCTGCGCGGCGACCAGCACCGGCCAGTGCCACAGGTACAGCGAGTACGAGATCCCCCCGACGTAGCGCAGGGGTTGCCGGCCGAGCAGGAGCGCGGGTCCGGCGCGACCGGCGGCCGGCCCGAACGCGATCACCGCGGCGGTACCGAGGGTGGGGCCGAGCGCGGCGTACCCGGGGAAGCCGGCCTCGGTGGTGATGAGCGCGGCCGAGGCGCCGACGGCGATCAGCCCGGCCCAGGCCAACGGGACGGCCACCAGGCGCGGTGACCGGCCCCACCAGACCGCCGTGACGGCGACGGCGCCGCCGAGGGCCAGCTCCCACATCCGGGTGGTGGTGACGTAGTACGCCGAGGCGTCGGTCGGTGAGACGTACAGCGCCCAGGCGAACGAGGGGACCGCGATCAGCGCCAACCCGAACAGGTAGCGACCGCGGCCCGCCCGTCCGTGGTGACGGGCGAACCAGCCGAGGCCGATCAGCAGCAGGGGCCACACCAGATAGAACTGTTCCTCGACGGCGAGGGACCAGAAGTGCTGGGCGATGCTCGCGGCGTCGTTGGCGGCCACGTAGTCGGCGGACTCCCCGGCCATCCGCCAGTTCATGGCGTAGCAGGCGCTGGCGATGACGTCCCAGGCCGTGGCCGCCCAGCGCCCCCGGGGCAGGAAGACGTAGGTGAGCACCAGGGTCGCGAGGAGTACGGTCGCGGCGGCCGGGAGCAGCCGCTTCGCGCGGCGGGCGTAGAAGTCGGTGAGGGACAGCCGCCCGCTTCTGTCGAGTTCCGCTAGCAGCAGGCCGGTGATGAGGAACCCGGAGATCACGAAGAACACGTCGACGCCGACGAACCCGCCGGGCAGGTGCGGCACCCCGGCGTGGCCGAGGAGCACCAGCAGCACGGCCACCGCCCGCATGCCTTCGATGTCCCCACGGAAGGACCGCGCGCCGGTGGGTCCCGGCCCGGTCGACACCCGCCTGGTCGACGTCGCCCTGCTCGGCGCCGGTGCGGTGTGCCGGGCCCGCTCCCACAGATCGTCTGAGATAGCCACGTCGCGGATAGTAGTGGCGCTTCGCGGCAATTAACCCGAGTCGGGGGGTTTTGTAGGTGGGTTCGTGTTATGGCGCTACTGCCAGGGGCTCTGCGTCCCGCCGAACTCCTCGAAGACGAGCCAGGACCGCGTCGACAACACCCCGGCGATGCGCTGCACCCGGTCCAACACCACGTCCCGCAGGGCGGCGTTGTCCGGAGCCCGGACCAGCGCCAGCACGTCGTGCTCGCCGCTGAGCAACGCGACGTGCTCGACGTAGCGGACCCGGGCCAGCTCGGCCGACACCTCCCGCCAGGTGTTCTGCTCGATCGTCAGCGCCATGTACGCCGAGGTGCCCAGCCCGGCCGCCTCGGGCGCCACCTGGGCGCGGAACCCGGTGATCACCCCGTCGCGCAGCAGTCGCTCCACCCGCGCGTACGCGTTGGTGCGGGAGATGTGGATCCGTTCGGCGAGCGTGCGCACCGACGTACGCCCGTCCCGGACCAGTTCGTCGAGGATCCGCCGGTCCACCTCGTCCAGGGCTCGAACCGATCGTCCCGATCCCGCCACCCGGTCTGCTTCGTCGCCGGTTTCCTGGCTCACTGAGACCTCCTCCGGATGCCAACCGTCCCGCCTTCTGCGTGGATCTTGAGTCAATCATCCGACACGCGGAAGCATAGGCTCACCACACGTCCCAGGAGGTTCCGCCGTGACGACCACTCCCCAGGCGGTCCGCAGGGCATCCCCGCGTACGCGTCGAGCGGCCACCCCGCCCGACCCGGCGCGCCCGCTACTGCCGGACGCCGAGCCGGTTCGCCTGCTCGACCCGAACGGCACACCGTTGCCCGCCCGTCCCCACTACCCGGAGCCACCCGTCGAGGCGCTGCGCGAGCTGTACCGCCGGATGGTGCTCGGCCGTCGGTTCGACACCCAGGCCACCGCCCTGACCAAGCAGGGCCGGCTGGCCGTCTACCCGTCCTCCCGGGGGCAGGAGGCGTGCCAGGTCGCCGCGGTGCTCGCGGTCCGCGACACCGACTGGGTCTTCCCCACCTACCGTGAGTCGATGGCGCTTGTTGCCCGGGGCATCGACCCGGTCGAGGTGCTCACCCTGCTGCGCGGCGACTGGCACTGCGGCTACGACCCGACCGAGGTGCACACCGCACCGCAGTGCACCCCGCTCGCCACCCAGTGTGTGCACGCCGCCGGGCTGGCGCACGGCGAGGCGTACCAGGGCCGCGACACAGTGGCGCTCGCCTTCATCGGTGACGGCGCCACCAGCGAGGGCGACTTCCACGAGGGGATCAACTTCGCCGCCGTGTTCAAGGCGCCGGTGGTCTACTTCGTGCAGAACAACAGGTACGCCATCAGCGTCCCGCTGTCCCGGCAGACCGCGGCCCCCTCGCTTGCCTACAAGGGCGTCGGTTACGGCGTGCCCAGCGAGCAGGTCGACGGCAACGACCCGGTCGCGGTGCTCGCCGTGCTCACCCGCGCGGTGGAGCACGCCCGCTCCGGCAACGGGCCGTTCCTGGTCGAGGCGCACACCTACCGGATGGAACCGCACACCAACGCCGACGACGCCAGCCGCTACCGCGACGGCGCCGAGGTCGACGCCTGGCGGGACCGGGACCCGATCGCCCGGCTGGAGACCTACCTGCGGGCGCGCGGGGTGCTCGACGACGCGGCGGTCGCCGAGGTCGCCGAGCAGGCCGAGGCGTACGCGGCGGACCTGCGGACCCGGATGAACGAGCAGCCCACGGTGGACCCGCTGAGCCTCTTCGACAACGTCTACGCCCAGCCCACCCCGCAGCTGATCGAACAGCGCGAGCAGGTTCGGGCCGAGTTGGCCGCCGCCCGCGACGAGGAGGGGCACGCCTGATGGCCACCACCATGGCGAAGGCCCTCAACACCGCGCTCGCCGACGCCCTCGCCGCCGACGACCGGGTTGTCGTCTTCGGTGAGGACGTCGGTCAGCTCGGCGGCGTCTTCCGGATCACCGACGGCCTGCAGGCCCGCTTCGGCGAAGACCGCTGCTTCGACACCCCCCTCGCCGAGGCCGGCATCGTCGGCTTCGCCGTCGGCCTGGCCATGTCCGGTCTGCGGCCGGTGGTCGAGATGCAGTTCGACGCGTTCGCGTACCCGGCGTTCGAGCAGATCGCCTCGCACGTGGCGAAGCTGCGCAACCGCACCCGGGGCAAGCTCAGTGTGCCCATCGTGATCCGGGTGCCGTACGCGGGTGGGATCGGCGGGGTCGAGCACCACTGCGACTCGTCCGAGGCGTACTACGCGCACACCCCCGGGCTGAAGGTGGTCACCCCGGCGACCGTCGAGGACGCGTACTCGCTGCTGCGCGAGGCGATCGACGACCCCGACCCGGTGGTCTTCATGGAGCCCAAGAAGCTCTACTTCGGCAGCGCCGAGGCGCAGCTGCCGACCCGGACCGAGCCGTTCGGGCGGGCCGTCGTACGCCGACCCGGCCGCGACGCCACCCTTGTCGCGTACGGGCCGGCGGTGCCTGTCGCGCTGGAGGCCGCCGAGGCAGCCCGCGAGGAGGGCTGGGACCTGGAGGTGGTCGACGTCCGCACCATCGTGCCGTTCGACGACGAGACCATCACCGCCTCGGTTCGGCGTACCGGTCGGTGCGTGGTGATCCAGGAGGCGCCCGGCTTCGCGGGTGTCGGCGCGGAGATCGCCGCCCGGGTGCAGGAGCGCTGCTTCCACGCCCTGCACGCCCCGGTGCTGCGGGTCGCCGGGCTGGACATCCCGTACCCGGCGCCGATGCTGGAGCACACCCACCTGCCCGGGGTGGACCGGGTGCTCGACGCGGTGGCCCGCCTGCAGTGGGACGACCAGCCGGACGCGCGTTGGGCGGCGGCATGACCACCGTCGAGCGGACGCAGGTCTTCCTCCTGCCCGACCTCGGTGAGGGGCTGAGCGAGGCCGAGATCGTCGAGTGGCGGGTCGCCGTGGGTGACATCGTCACCGTCGACCAGAGCGTGGTCGAGGTGGAGACCGCCAAGGCCGTCGTCGACGTGCCCTGCCCGTACGCCGGCCGGGTCGTCACCCTGCACGGCGCGGCCGGTGAGGTACGCCCGGTCGGCCAGCCGTTGATCACCATCGCGCCGCTGGACGGCGGCGACGAGCCCGCCGGACACGCCACCTACCGCGAGGAGGAGCGCGCCGGCTCCGGGAACGTGCTGATCGGCTACGGCACCGGCCACGGCGGCCCCACCCGCCGTCGACGTCGACCTCGGCTGACGCTCGCCCCCGAGCCGGCCGACACCGCGCGGACCGACACGGCTCCGACCGGTGGTGCCTCTCCGACCGGTGGTGCCGCCCCGAGCGGTGGTCCGGTTCCGGCCGGTGGTGCCGCCCCGGCGGTGGCCGCCGGGGCTGCCGCTGGCGCGGGGGACGCGCCCGGTCGTTCGGCGCGGCCGAGTGCCCTGGTCATCTCGCCGATCGTGCGGCGGCTGGCCCGGGAACGCGGCATCGACCTGAACGCGGTGCGGGGCACCGGGCCCGGTGGCGTGATCCGCCGGGCCGACGTGGAGGCGGCGCTCGCCGCACCCGCCGCCCGGCTCGCCGCCGTGCCGGACGCCCCCGTCGCGCCGGTGCCGTCCGGGGACGACGACGTGATCATCCCGCTCACCGGGGTCCGTAAGGTCATCGCCGACAAGCTCTCCCGCAGCCGGCGGGAGATCCCGGAGGTGACCATCTGGGTCGACGTGGACGCCACCGGGCTGCTGGAGACCCGGGCCGCGATCAACGCGGCGACGCCCGACGCGCCGGTGAGCATCCTGGCCCTGCTGGCCCGGATCTGCCTCAGCGGGCTGCGTCGGTTCCCGCAGCTCAACGCCCGCGTCGACAGCGAGGCGCAGCGGATCGTCCAGTCCGCAGGGGTGCACCTCGGCATCGCCGCGCAGACCGACAGGGGTCTGCTGGTGCCGGTGCTGCGCGACGCCCAGCGTCTCACCACCGCCGAGCTGGCCGCCGAACTGGCGGCGACCACCGCCGCCGCGCGGGCCGGCAGCCTGCCGCCGGCCCGGCTGACCGGGGGCACCTTCACCCTCAACAACTACGGGGTGTTCGGCGTCGACGGCTCCACGCCGATCATCAACCACCCGGAGGCGGCTCTGCTCGGCGTCGGCCGGATCGTGGACAAGCCGTGGGTGGTCGACGGGCAGCTCGCCGTCCGCAAGGTGACCCAGCTCAGCCTCACCTTCGACCACCGGGTCTGCGACGGCGGGGTGGCCGGTGGCTTCCTGCGGCACGTCGCCGACTGCGTGGAGCGCCCGGCGCTGCTGATCGCCGCCGTCTGACGCGTACCCCCGGCCCCGGCGCTGCCCGTGCGGCGCCGGGGCCGGCGTCGCGTCCGGGGTCTCGCCCGGCGGCGTGGGCGGGGCCCGCATTGCGCGGCGTGGGCGGGCCGGGATCGTCTGGCGGCGTGTGCGGGCCAGGGTTTCCCGGCGGCCTCACCGGGAAGTCGGCCCCGCCGGAGCGCACCGAACGCGTCGAAGGGAGCCCGACCGTGGCCGTGGCGAACGAGCAGCTGCTGAACTCGGTCCGGGTACGACGGCCCGCCGCGGCCGGGGCGCCGCTCTACTGCGACGCCCTGGACTTCGGGTTGACAGGTGACGGCTCGACGAACGACCAGCCGGCGTTGGCCGCCCTGGTGGATCGCCTCGGAGCCGGGTACGCCTCGGACGGGCGGGCCCGGGTCATCTACTGCCCGCCGGGCATCTACTCGATCCGGGACGCCGGCACGGTGTGGCGCAGCGGTGTGTCGCTGATCGGGGCCGGCCCGGCGGCGACCCGGTTCATGTTGAGCAACGAGGGAAACCGGTCCGACCCGACTCCATTGGCGTTCTGGACGACGCTTCAGCACGGCGCCGACCGGGACCGGCACATCGCCGACTGCACCTTCTCCGACTTCCAGATCGACGGCTCCGGCGTCGCCATGGCCGAGTACAACTACCTGGCCAAGGGCTTGGGCCTGCAGTACGTGGTGCGCGGCGTCTTCCGCAACCTCTACATCCACCACACCGCGGCCAGCGGGCTGGGCTGCGACTTCCTCCAGGACTCCCTGATCGACGGCGTCGTGGTGGTCGGCTGCGGCCGGTTGGACAACGGTGAGCAGATGGGCGGCGCCGGCATCGGTATCGGCGTCGGCGGGTGGGGTCCGGTGGAACGGCTGACCATCGCCAACTGCACCGCCCTGGCCAACGGCACCAACGGGATCTTCCTGGAGTTGCAGAAGGACTACTGGGAGCCGCCCCGCGGCTACCGGATCATCGGCTGCCACAGCCAGGGCAACCGCTTCGGCATCTCCGACTGGGGCACGGACGGGCTGATCGTGTCCGCCTGCACGATGACCGGCAACCTGGAGGCCGGCTTCGACGTGTCGTCGCAGGGCACCTCGACAGTGGCCGGTCGGGGCGGGCTCGTCACCGACTGCGTCATCGACGGCAACCTGCGCGACGGGGTCAGCATCGGCAACAGCCCCGGCCCGTACGTCGTGCGGGGCAACCGGATCAGCGGAAACGGCCAGCACGGCTACCACGCGCGCGACCTTCGGCGCGGGTACCAGGGCCCGATCCGGGACGTGGTGATCGAGAGCAACGAGTTCTGGGGCAACGGGCTGGACGCCGTCCGCATCGACCACCAGATGACCGACGCCGTGCTGCTCAACAACCGGGTCCGCAACAACGGGCGGCAGTACGCCCGAGCCGCCGGCGGTGCCGGCGAGGCGGTCCGCTACAGCGAACGGAGCCTGGTGGACCGGACCGCCGACTGGCCGCACGACGGGCACCGGGGCAAGATCCTGCGGGTCGGCCGGTCCGTGGCCACGGTGGCCGCCAACAGCGGCGACGAACTCACCCTGGCCCCGGTCCGCCCGGACGCGTTCAGCGCGTGGAGCGGGGACGTGCCGCCGCCGGGCTGCGCGTACGAGCTGGACCCCGCCCCCGGGCAGCGGGCCGGCATCACCATCAACGCGCCGTTCGACTCGGCCACCATCCGGGGCAATCGGATCTGGGACAGCGACGAATCCCAGACCCAGACGCACGGACTGTGGATCACCGATCGGGGCAGTTGCGTGGACTGCCGGGTCGAGGACAACGACCTGGCCGGGAACGCCGACGAGGGGATGCGACTGGACACCCCGCCGGTGGGCGGACGGTGGCGGGACAACCACGTGGACAGCGACTGGAGCTGACCGGTCCACCCGTCGGCGGTGCCGGCGAGACCGGGGAGCTGAACGACGTGCGGCGGCGGCCGGAGTGATCCGGCCGCCGCCGCTGTCGGGGGTTGGGCTGGTCAGCCGGCCAGACCGGCCACCGGGGTCGGATCCAGCACCACGGTCGCCGAGGCGGACTGCGCGGGTACGCCCGGGTCGGTCGGCGCGTCGGTGTACTCCGCGACGAACACGGCGGTCAGATTGTCCGCACCGCTGTGCCCACCGTCCAGGAAGGTGGGGATGGTGCCGGAGCAACCCGTCGAGGTGGAGAGCGGGTGCCCGTGCTCATCGTGCCCGAGCACGTAGGTGACCTTCACCCGGGAGCAGTCCACCGGCAGGTCGTCGGTGACCTTCACCTCGTACGCGACGGTCTGCCCGAACTGGAACGGCTGCCCGGCCTCCGGGGTGACGAACTCGATGACCGGCGCGGTCGGCCCGACCACAAGCGGCAGGGATGCCGAGGCGGACCGTCCGGTGCGGTCGGTCACCTTCAGCGTCGGCAGGTACGAGCCGTTCTCCGGGAACGTCCAGGTCGCGTTCGGGTTGGTGCTGTCCACCGAACCGTCGGCGTTGAAGTCCCACGCGTAGCTCAGCTTGTCACCGTCCGGGTCGGTGGTGCCGGCGCTGGAGAAGGACACGGTGAGCGGGGCCTGCCCGACGGTCGGCGTACCGCTGATCTTCGGGATCGGCGTCCGGTTGCCCCGGACGAAGTCGATCCGGGACAGCTGGGCGTCCGGGTTCTCGGCGAAGTAGCCGTCGCCGTACTCCAGCACGTAGAGCGCGCCGTCCGGGCCGAACTCCATGTCCATCGGGTTGTCCACCACCAGCGACGGCGCCACCGGACGGATGTCCTGCACGTCCCCGTCGGAGTCGAGGCGGAACTCCTTGATGTAGTCGCGGGTCCACTCGTAGAACAGCGGCACCCCGTCGTAGTACGCCGGCCAACGGGTACGCGACGTGCTGGTCCCGTCGTAGTCGTACGCCGGGCCACCCATCGGGGCGATGCCGCCGGTGCCCAGCTGCGGGAACTCGGCCGAGGGGGCAGCCGCGTACCAGACCTCCGGCTGCTCGACCGGCGGCAGCACGCGCTTGCCGGTGTTGTGCGGTGAGTCGTTGACCGGGCGCTTGCAGTTGAACTTCGCGCCGGACTCGCCGGTGGCGAAGTCGTAGTCGCGGTAGGCGATCGTCGGCGTCACGCAGTACGGCCAGCCGTAGTTCGCCGGCTTGTCGACGCGCATCCAGCGACCGTGCCCGGCCGGGCCGCGCTCCGGGTTCGGGTTGGAGGCGTCCGGCGAGTAGTCGCCCACGTACACGTCGTCGGTGCGCCTGTCGACGGCGAACCGGAACGCGTTGCGCAGCCCCATCGCGTAGATCTCCGGGCGGGTCTGCGCGGTGCCGGGCTTGAACAGGTTGCCGGCCGGCACCGTGTAGCCACCGCCGGCCTTCACCTTGATCCGCAACAGCTTGCCGCGCAGGTCGTTGGTGTTGGCCGCGGAGCGCTGGGCGTCGAACGCCGGGTTGCGGTCGGCCCGCTCGTCGATCGGGACGTACCCGTCGGAGGCGAACGGGTTGGTGTCGTCACCTGTCGACAGGTACAGGTTGCCCTTGCTGTCGAAGTCGATCTGGCCGCCGACGTGGCAGCAGATGCCCCGGTCGGTGGGCACGTCGATGATCTGCTGCTCGCTGGCGAGGTTCAGCTTCATCCCGTCCAGCTTGAACCGGGACAGCCGCAGCGCGCCCTTGAACCGCTGCCAGTCCGCCTCGGTCCCGGTCTCCGGCGCGTCCCCCTCGTTGACGCCGGGGGTGGCCGGGTCGTCCACCGGGGTGTCCATCGGCGGCGAGTAGTAGAGGTAGACCCACTTGTTCTGGGCGAAGTTCGGGTCGATGGCGACCCCCTGCAACCCTTCCTCGTCGTGCTCGTACACCGGGATGTCGGCGGCGAGGGTGTTCAGCCCGGTGCGCGGGTCGTGGATGCGGACCTCGCCGGTGCGGGAGGTGTGCAGCACCCGCAGGTCGGGCAGGACGGCGAGGCTCATCGGCTCGCCCGGGAAGTCGTTGAGTGTCACTTTCTGGAAGCTGCTGTCCGGCGGCGGGGCCGGCGCGGCGGCCGCCGCCGACGGCGGTACGGCCAGGCCGGCCGTCGCCAGCAGCAGGGCGGACGCGAATGCGGTCCTGTTCATCAGGTGAGTCCCCCGGGGTGGTTTCAGTACCGAAGTGAAGCGAGATAGTCGAAGCCGACGCGGGCGGTGTCCAGGGCGTCGGCGGGGGAGCGTGGCGCGGTGCCCGCGTCGTCGCGCTCCACGATGTACTCCTCGATGCCGGCCTCCCGCTCGTGGGCGAAGATGCGGCCGAAGTCGATGACGCCGTCGCCGAGGTCGGCGAACCCGCTCTCGACGTCGAGGTCCTTGACGTGCACCTGGCGGATCCGGCCGCGGTTGGCCCGAATGATGTCGACCGGGTCGTGCGCACCCCGCCAGGTCCAGTAGAGGTCGAGCTCGAAGTGGACCAGGCGCGGGTCGGTCTGCCCGGTGAGGATCTCGAAGCCGGTCGAGCCGTCGGTCAACGGTACGAATTCCAGCTGGTGGTTGTGGTAGCCGAACTCGAGCCCGGCGCGTTCGGCGAGCCGGCCGGCCTTGTTCAGGTCGCGCGCCAGGGCCCGGTAGACGTTGGGGTCCCGGAACGGCTGACCGTTGGCGTCCCGACCGAAGTAGGGGTGGACGATCTTCTTGCAGCCCACGATGTTGGCGTCGGCGAGGGCCTGCTCCCAGGTGGCGGCGTCGAAGGGCTGCGGGATGCCGGTGTGCCCGGAGGTGGCCCGCAACCCGGCGTCGTCGAGCGCGGCCCGGAACTGCGCGGCGGTGCGTCCGACGAAGCCGGCGTGCTCCACCCGCCGGTAGCCGATCCGGCGCAGCGCGTCCAGGGTGCCGGGCAGGTCGGCGGCGAGCTGATCGCGCAGGGTGTAGAGCTGGATGCTGATCCGGTCGACCGGCACCCGGCGGCGGCCCTGGGGCTGCCCCGCGGGTGCGGCGGCGGCCGGGCCGGCGAGCAGGCCGGCGGTGCCGACGGCGGCGGCGGAGACGGTCGCGGCGCGCAGCACTCCGCGCCGGCTGATCGGCTCGGATGCCGGTGTCGGTCGGTTGAGCTGTTGATCCATGGTGGTGGTCCCTTCCTGACGGCAGGTACGCCGTCGGCGGCGGTCGACCTGGCTGTCGTCACCCGGGCGCGCCGAACCGGCCGGAGGCGGGCTCCGGCTGGACGGTGAGGACGGCGTGCCGGTGCGGCCCGGCCCCCGTCGGGGGCGGAACACGGCGACTCGGCAGGGTGGCGGCAGGCTGATCGACGAATGGGCAACCCTCTATCTAGATCGTGACCCTACCCTTGCAGCGGGACGAAGGCAAAGCTTCGTCGCGTTCGGCAGAAGTTTCGCTCCAAATGACAAAAGCGTGCTGTCGAGGTGCGCCGGGCGGTCGGCACGGGGCGTGATCCACTCGTGTTCGTGGAATCCGCTGTGTCGTAGCGCGGTTGATGCCCCGCTTTCGGGGAAACCCGAGTCGATCATGGAGGGTCGGGTTCGGTGGGCCCGGTTCACGGCGCGCGCGACCGCGCGGGAGGGTCGGACGGGCTCCTTCGGCGCGGTTCACCGCAACCGCCACGACGGGTTGTCTTCCGGACAGCCGGTGTCGCCCGCGTCGAAGCAGAGCAAACGGCACGACAGGTGCTGGTGAAGCTCCTGTTCCACCAAGCGGAACATTGTCGGAAAACTGTGCCGACAATTGCGCCGACGATTATTTCTAAATACCGCAATCGCCCACGCCGGGGAAGCGAGAATGTCGGCATAGGGAAGTCGAAAACGGGGGGACTGAACATGACGTGTAGGCGGCGATTGACGCTGTTGGCGGTAACCATCGCAGCCGCACCACTCGTCCTGGGTGGGTGCACCGCCGACCGGGGGTCGGCGACCGGCTCGGCCAAGAAGCACGCCGCCCCGCCGGAGCTCGTCGTGACACCGGGCGACAAGGCCCGGGACGTCCCGGTCAGCGCCGAGGTGGGCACCGTGGTCAAGGGTGGGCGGGTCACCGGCGTACGCCTCACCGACGACAAGGGCAAGCAGGTCGGGGCCGAGCCGCGCGAGGACGGCTCGGGCTGGGTGCCGAACGCACCGCTGCAACCGAAACGGACCTACACCGCCGAGGTGACCGCGACCGGGGACTCCGGTGCCACCACCACCCGCACGACCACGTTCACCACGATGGCCAAATCCACCAAACCGCAGATCACCAGCACCCTCTATTTTGTGGGCAATCGGACGTACGGCACGGCGATGCCGGTAACCGTCGCGTTCGACCCGGGAATTCCGAAAGAGGCCAGAGCGGATGTTCAACGGCGGTTGTTCGTAAAGACGAACCCGCCGCAGCCGGGCACCTGGTCGTGGCTCGAGGACGGCACGCAGGTCTATTACCGGGCGCCCGATTTCTGGAAGCCGGGGACCACGATCAGTGTGCGGGCCGGCCTGGAGGGCCTGCCGATCGGCAAGGACCGGGTCGGCGACGTCGAGCGGACCGCGACCTCCAAGATCGGACGCCAACTATCGCTGGAGATCGACAACGCCACCAAGCAGATGACAGTGCTGCGGGACGGCAAGCAGATCCGCCGGATACCGGTCAGCATGGGCAAGCCGAGCACGCCAAGTTCCAGCGGCAAGATGGTGATCATGGAAAAGCACGAGCGGACCACCTTCGACACCCGGGGTGAGCCGAACGGTGGCTACGTGGTCGACGTCGACGACGCCCAGCGCTACACCTGGGGTGGCGAGTTCATCCACTCCGCGCCCTGGTCGGAGGGCGAGCAGGGCTACACCAACACCTCGCACGGCTGCGCGAACGTCTCCGCCACGGCCGCCGACTGGTTGATGGGGGTGACCGAGGTCGGTGACCTGATCACCGTCAAGGGCACCGAGGTGGAGTTGCAGCCGGGCAACGGCTGGACCGCGTGGAACGTGAGCTGGGACGAGTTCGTCCGGGGCAGCGCCCTGCCCGTGCCGCCCGGGCTCAAGCCCGCGCCGGCCGCCCCGGCGCACCCGGGCGCGGTGGCCGGCGGTTCGCCCGCCCCGGCACCGTCGGTGAGCGGACGCTGAGGCACCGGGCCGACCCGCCATCGCGGTGGGTCGGCCCGTTCGCCGTGCGGGCAGCCCGGGCCGCGTCGGGGTCGGCCACCGCCCGACACGACGGGCGCGAGCCGGGCGCGCACTACAGGGGTACGCGGGCCACGCCGGGCCCGATGAGGCTGCCCAGCCAGAGTTGGTCGCCGTGCTGTCGTACCCCGGTGATCATCCAGTAGTTCCCGGCGGGACCGTGCAGCGTACGACGGACAGTGCCCTCGCCGTCGACGAGCGCGACGAGCCCGTAGCGGCGCGGCTGCGGCTGCATCGCGTCGGGCAGCAGCGCGGCGAGCTGGCGCAGCCGCGGGTGCGGCAGCAGCCGTTCCGCGATGGGCACGCGAGGGCTGGGCAGGGCGATCCAGTACGTCCCGTCGCCCACGGCGGAGAGATTGTCCGGGTACGCGGGCAGGTCGGCGAGCACCCGCACCCCGCCGCGCAACTCCACCCGGAGCAGTCGGTGGGTGGTGGTCTCGACAAGCATCAACGCCGACTCGTCCGGGGTCAGCGCGATCCCGTTGGGAAAGTACAGCCCCTCGGCCACCACCTCGGTGCGCCCGCTGCCCGGATGATGGGCCAGCACGCGGCCGTTGGGGCGATGCTCCAGCAGGTCCCGCTTCCAGTGCGAGACCGGAAACCGGTCCGACGAGTCGGTGAAGTAGACGGTGCCGTCGCGGGCCACCGTCGCGTTGTTGGCCAGGTGCACCGGCGACGCGGTGCCGGTCAGCTCGCGGACCGCCCCGTCCGGCGTGACCCGCAGCAACCCGCGGTACGCGTCGCAGACGATGAGCGCCTCCCCGGACGGGTCCGTCTCGATGCCGAGCGGCCGGCCGCCGGTCTCGGCCAGCAGCAGTCCTCGGGTGCCGGCCGGCGCGTCGGCGGGCCACCACCAGAGGTTGCCGTCCTCGTCGCCGCTGATGACCCGGCCGCTGGGGTCGATGACCACGTCCTCCGGCCCGACGGCCCCCTCGGGCAGGGGCAGGAGGTCGACCTGGTCGAGCCGGCGGTCCGTGGCCGCCCACACACCGTTGAGCGGAGGCGGGACGGTGGCCGGTTCGCGGACGGGACGGATCAGCCGTGGCGGTCGGGGCCGGGGGATCACCATCGGGTCATTCTCCACCGCCGATGCCCCGCGTACCCGAAGCGCCGAGCACGCGGCGCGGCACCGGACGTCCGGTCGACCGCGGGGCCGCTGGCCTCCACCCCTAGGGGGATGAGGGGCACCTCGGGGGATGACCCTGGGCGTACCCGGAATCACTCCGCCGAAGGGCGAAACTGTCGGTGGTGGGGGCTAGATTTCACGTCATGGAAGAGCGCAGCAACCGGATTGACGTGCAGGTCAGCGTGGGTGACCAGGTGGTCCAGGTGCGGGTGGCCGGCGAGGTCGACATCGCCACCGTTGCCGCGTTCCGGTCCGCTCTGTGGTCCGTGCCGGCGCGGCCGGTCGTGCAGCTGGAGATGTCCGGGCTGCGCCTGCTCTCCGCGGCCGGGGTGCGCGCGTTGCTCGGCGCGCACCTGCGTGTCCGGGCCAGGGGCGGCGAACTGGTCCTTGTCGATCCCACCCCGGTGGTGGCCCGGGTGCTGCGCGCCACCGGCCTGCACCGGGTGATGCCGATCCTCGAGCCCGCCCGGGTGGTCGAGGCCGCCCGTCGTCAGGTGCCAGCCGACCTGGTCGCGATCGTCCGTCGTCCGCCCGCCGCGGCCGGTGGCCTGGTGCTGGCCGCCTGAGGCTGATCTGGGGCGTGGCGTGCGTCAGGGGGTGGGGGGGGGGGGGGGGCCGGCCCCCCCCCCCCCGCACCCGAGAGAACACCCCACCCCGACCCCCTCCGCACACAAACAAACCAAAGACCCCCCCGGGGAAAACCCGCGCCCCCCCCGCGCC
>NZ_JBEZFA010000052.1:0-47543 GCF_040649215.1 Micromonospora sp. NPDC049044
CACCTCCCTTACACGGGGTCACCCCCTCCCCACCCCCCCCCGCACCCCCACCCCCCCGCGGAGTCGCCCCCCCACCCCCCCCCCCTGACCCCCCCCCCGGGCCGCGGCGCCGCGCGGCGCCGAGGCCCGGATCGCGGGTCAGCAGGACAGGTTGGCCCCGGCGGGCACGCCGAGAATGCCGACGAACTGCTGGTATCTGGTGACCCGGCTCTGCACCTGGGCCGGGTTGCCCCCGTTGCACTCGATCGAGCCGTTGATGCTGCGGATCGTCTGGCCGAACCCGGCTCCGGTGACCATCGCGTCGTGCGCGGTCATGGTGCCCGGTCCGTTCTGGGTCATCCAGTACCAGATACCGGTCTTCCAGGCCACCGCGGCGTCGGTCTGGACCAGCCACGGGTTGGTCAACAGCGGCAACTGGAGGGCGATCCCGGCGGCGTTGTAGTTGAAGTTCCAACTGAGCTGGATCGGCCCCCGCCCGTAGTAGGCGGCCTGCCCGGCGGGACAGCCGTAGGGCTGGCCGGGATCGCAGTAGTGCGGGTAGTTCGCCGTGTTCTGCTCGACGATGTGCACCAGGCCACCCGTCTCGTGGTAGACGTTCGCCAGGAACGCCGCGGCCTCCTGGCGTTGGACGGTGGCGTTGCCGGACCTGGCGAACGCCGGGTAGGCGCTGAGGGCGGCGACGAGCCCGGAGTACGTGTAGAAGGAGTTGCGACCCGGGAACATCTGGTTGAACTGCGCTTCGGTCACCACGAAGCCACCGGGGTTGGTGGGCGGCTGGCTGGTGGGTGGTTGGCCACCACAGGTGTACGGCTCCCAGTACCAGGTGCTGACGACCGGGTCGTACCCGGGATTGTCGTGCTCGGCCACGTAGTAGCGGCCATCGGTGTACCGCACGATCGCCCCGGTGGTGTACCAGGTCCCGGCGGCCCAGTTCGGGTAGGTGCAGCTTCCCGTGCTGGGTGGCGTGCTGCCTCCCCCACACGCGCCGAGGTCCTCCCAGACCCCTGTCGTACCCGGCGGCGCCTCGTTCTGGGTCCACCACTTCGCCCGGTAGTTGCGGCCGTTGTGCGAGACCTGCGCGTCTCCCCAGTAGACGGCCGAGGCCTGCCACGCTGCTGAGCAGGCCGCCGCCGACGCAGCGGTCGACGGGATGACCGCGACCAGTCCACCGGCGACGATCAGTGCCGCCAGTGCGACAAGCGCACGCAGTCGGACCATGTGATCACTCTCCATTCCTGGGACGCCCGGGGCCGAAGACCCGAGACAACCATCGATGGCAGTGACTGTAACACTTTCTGTTCACAAACTTTACTATTGCGGCGCCGGCAGGCCGCCTCTCGACGGGCCGCCGGTCGCCGATAGTTCCGACGCCTTTCCGGATGACGTCGCCATCATCCTCGGCAGCAGCGTCGATCAACTGCCCGCCGCGCCGATCGGCCGACCCGATGGGCTCGACATAGGACGACCAACGTCTGACTGGATAGTTTCGGATAGTTCCGGAAGTTGTTGACGCTCCGGAAATCCCGCTGCAATACTCCGATCCATCGAGGTCAATGCGGTTGACGTCGCGGCGTTCGGTTCGGCCTCCCACTCCTTCATACCTGCCCGGACCTGTGCTGCCCGCACCCTGGCGCACTCCGGGCCTCCGCAAAGGGGCACCAGATGACCAGGATCTCCCCCAGCACAGCCCTGCGATCGAGGCGGTTGCGCGCGGCGTTGGCCGCCCTCAGCACCGCCGCCGCCATGTGCGGCGTCGTTCTCGCCGCCACCTCGACCCCGTCGAGCGCCGCCGTCTGCAACGGCTACGTCGGCCTCACCTTCGACGACGGCCCGACCGGCAGCACCAGCACGCTGCTCAACGTGCTGCGCAACAACGGCGTACGGGCCACGATGTTCAACATCGGGCAGAACGTCCAGAACAACCGGTCCGCGGCGCAGGCGCAGGTGTCCGCCGGCATGTGGGTCGGCAACCACAGCTGGAACCACTCCCACATGACCTCGATGAGCCAGTCCCAGATGCAGTCCGACCTGTCCCAGACCAGCTCGGCGATCCAGTCGGCCACCGGCGTCCGACCGCAGTTGTTCCGGCCCCCGTACGGGGAGACCAACGGCACCCTCCAGTCGGTGGCCTCGTCACTCGGCATGCGCCAGGTGATTTGGGACGTGGACTCCCAGGACTGGAACGGCGCGAGCGTCAGCCAGATCGTGTCCAACGCCAGCCGCCTGCAGGCCGGTCAGGTCATCCTCATGCACGACGGCATCCAGAACACCCGCGACGCGATCCCCCAGATCATGGCCAACCTGACCAGCCGCAACCTCTGCCCCGGCATGATCTCACCGTCCACCGGCCGTGCCGTCGCCCCCGACGGCACGACCCCGCCGCCCAGCACCGGCACCCCGCCGCCGAGCACCGGAACCCCCTCCCCCGGCACCGGCAGCTGCACCGCGACGGCGACGACCACAAACGTCTGGGGCGACCGGTACAACACGTCGGTGACGGTCAGCGGCGCCAACACGTGGACCGTGGTGGTGGCCATCACCTCGCCGCAGCGCATCTCCACCATCTGGAACGGCAACGCCACGTGGGACAGCAGCGGCACCGTCATGACCATGCGGTCGAACGGCAGCGGCAACACCTTCGGCTTCACCACCATGACAAACGGCAACAGCAGCGCCCGTCCACAGATCCGCTCCTGCACCGCAAGCTGACCGATTCGGTGTCGGCGGACGCCCGGGGCTCTCCGGGCGTCCGCCGATTGTGTCGGTGGCGGTCGTTAGCGTGTGGGCACTGTCGCCGCGCCGGCCCGCTCAGGCCGGTCGCTGACCCCCGGAGGCCCTCATGTCCCAGGAGACGACCTACCTCGAACTGTCCGAAGTGGACGGTGCGCACAAGTTCTACGAGGTCATCGTCGACAACGCCACGCTGACCGTGCGCTACGGCCGGATCGGCGACCAGGGGCAGGTCAAGGCGAGCGCCTATCCGGACAACGCCCGGGCCCGGGCCGCCGCGGCGAAGAAGATCGGGGAGAAGGTCCGCAAGGGCTACGCGCCGGCGGTCCCCGGCGTCCGCCAGAAGCGCACCGTGTCGCGGCGGCAGATCGTCAGCACCCGCTCCACCGCCCACACCGCGCCGGTGCTCTGGCGCTACGACTCCGGGGCACCCGCCTTCGGCATCTTCGTGGACGGGCAGCACTGCATGGTCGGCAACGAACACGGCGTCATCACCACCCTCGACCACGACGCCCGGGTGCGCAGCCAGGTCCGCCTCCCCGACGGGGTGAAGTGCATCGTCGCCGACGACGCCTGGGTCTACGCCGGCTGCGACGACGGCAACGTCTACGACCTGTCCGGCAAGGTGCCCCGGGTGGCGTACACGATCGCCCCGGAGATCGACATCTACTGGCTGGACATCCACGACGGCGTCCTGGGCGTCTCCGACGCCGACGGCGGGATCACCGCCGTCGACCACGAGGACGAGTTCCTGTGGCGCAGGCCCGGGCGGGGACGGTCGGCGTGGATGGTGCGGTGCGACGACGACGCCATCTACCACGGTCACTCGCGGGGCGTGACCGGCTACGAGTGGCGTACCGGCCAGGAACTGTGGCACACCAGCACCGGTTCGGTGCTCTTCGGCTGGCAGGAGCGGGGCAGCGTGTTCGCCGGCACCAACACCCGCGAGGTGGTGCGGCTGTCCAAGGCCGGTCGACTCGACGGCACCTACCGGTGCGACGCCCCGGTGTTCTCCTGCGCCACGGCCGAGGACGGCCGGTACGTCTTCGCCGGTGACAGCCAGTCCTCGATCTACTGCTTCGACGCGGCCGGGACCCGGCTGTGGAAGCTCGGCACCGGCTGCGGCTCGGCGTATTCGATGCAGTACCACGACGACCGGCTCTACGTCGTCACCACCGGCGGCCACCTGGCCTGCGTCGACGCGAGCGAGCCGGCGATCCGGGCCGCCCAGGCCGGGGACGTGCCGCAGGTACGCGACGTCAAGGCTCCCCGCCAGGCGCCACTGCCGGTGCAGCCGACAATCGTCGAGGTGACAAGCGACTCGGCTGCGGGCGTGGTGGTGCAGTGCCTTGACGACCGGGGCCGCCTGCGGGTCCAGGTGCTGTCCGACGGCTATCGACACGACTGGTCCGTGCAGTTCCCCAAGGGGATTCGCGAGCCGGGCGCCCGCTATCTGGTGACCGAGGTGCGCGAGTCCAGCCGGGGTGGGTTCTACCGGGCGTTCGGCGACATCCGCCGCCTGCGCTGACCGGCGATCGCCACGGCTCCGGCGGCGTGTGCCGACCACCGATCGCCGCGCCTCCGGCCGCCTGCGCTGACCGGCGATCCGCCACGGCTCCGGCCGCCGGGCCGGGCGTCGACGGGACGCCACCCGGGTTCGCCGGTGTCGTAGGGTGCCGGCATGGCCCGACCCGTCCACGCCGACGGGGCCTGGTGGGCCGCCCCGCCCACGCGGCGGGTGAGTCACCTGCCGGCCGTCGACCCCGAGGTGCTGCGGGTGGCACTCGACCCGTTGCCGCCGGCGGCACCGGCGGTCGTGCACTACCGGCCCACTGTGGTGGGTCCGCTCGGCGACCTCGTGGACGACCTGCTCGATGGGCTGGACACCGCGGCCCTCGCCATGTTCCCCAGTTGGCTTACCGGCGCGGACAGTTTCGAGAGCGGGGGCACACTCGGCGTGGCGGCGGTACGCGCCCTCGCGGCCCGGGCAGCGGCCCGCTCCCGGCACTTCGGCCCGTTCCTCGCCGACCTCGCCGAGCGTGGGCTGCGCGGTCCGCGCCGGCCCGTCGGCCGGTCCCGCTTCGCCCCCGGGGTACGCGCCGCCGGGCTCGCCCGGGTGCTCGCCGAGGCGTACCACCGGGAGGGCTGCCTCCTCGTCATCGCCCTGCCCGACCTCGGCGCGGATGCGGAGCGGACGCTTGTGGCCGCCGCCGAGTGGCTGGTGCGCCACGGCGGCTTCACTGTGTGGCTGGCCGGCGGGCAGCTGCGCCACGCCGACCGGGTGCGGTCGGTGCCGGTGCTGGTGCCGGTGCGGTTCGCCGAGCTGGCCAGCTCGACCGATCAGCCGGCGGCCACGCCCGCGCAGCCGGGTCCGACGGTGCTGGCCTGGCCGCCGCTCGCTGGCGTTCCCCGTGGTGACAGCGCGGCCGAGCAGGCACTGGAACGCGCGCTCGCACCACACGACTGGGCGCGGGGCCGGCGGTGGAACCACACCTACGAGTGGCACGTGCTGGGTGTGGCGTACCGGCTGGATCTCTTTTGGCCCGCTGAGGGTCTTGCGGTCGAGGTGGACGGCCCGGAGCATCGTGGGCGAATCGCTTTCGCCAACGATCGGCGGAGGGACGTGCAGTTGCAACTCCTCGGGCTGGACGTGCTCCGCTTCACCAACGAGCAGGTGCTCACCGACGCGCCGGCGGTGGTCGACGGGATCCGTCGACTGCTGGCCCGGCGGCGCGCGGGCGGCACGTACCCCCACGGAGATGAGACACCATGACGAGCCCGGCGGACGTCCCGCACCTGACGCCGAACCAGATCAACGCCCTCGTGGTGCTGATGGTCGAGGCGCGCCGACTCACCAATGTCGAGCTGAAGGAGCTGGCCGGCTTCACGCTGACCGGCAAGGACAACAAGAAGCTCGTCGACCTGGGTCTGGTTGACACCGACAAGTCCCGCCGCACGTTCGCCCACGAGCTGACCGACGAGGGCTGGCGGGTGGCCCGTCGGCTGCACACGGCCGCGCCGCCGAAGCAGGGCGGGTCGACCACCCGGTCGCTGTTCGTCGTGTTGTCCAACCTGCACCGTTCGCTGGACCGGCTCCGGGTCAGCCACGGCGACTTCTTCAAGCAGACCGATGAGGCGGCACCGGCGACCAGCGAGTCACCGCACCAAGC
Organism: Micromonospora sp. NPDC049044; assembly: GCF_040649215.1. Lineage (NCBI taxonomy): Bacteria > Bacillati > Actinomycetota > Actinomycetes > Micromonosporales > Micromonosporaceae > Micromonospora > Micromonospora sp. NPDC049044. The sequence goes on from NZ_JBEZFA010000052.1 coordinate 5,901, forward strand.
ACCTGCACCGGCACCGACGACGGCGGCGGCACCCGCATCGGTGCCGGCACCCGCGTCGGCGGCGGCGGTGGAGGCGCTGGTTCGGTCGGCGTACCGGGATCTGGCCACCGCGCCGGGCGCCTGGGTCGGCCTCGCCGACGTCCGGGACCGACTCGCCGACACCGACCGGGCCTCCCTGGACGCCGCGTTGCGGGCGATGGTCGGCCGGGAGGACGTCCGCATCATCCCGGTGGCGAACACCAAGTCCCTCACCGCACGGGACCGGGCCGCCGCCGTCCGCATCGGGAACGAGGACAACCACGCCCTGGCGATCGGCGCGGCATGATCTCGGACGACCAGCGGGCCGCCCTGGAAGCGGTGAGTCTCAACCCGGCGGTCACCCCGGACGACGTCTGGCGACCGAGCCCGCACAACGTGCCGGAGCTGCACGAGAAGGTGGCCGCGGAGATCCTGCGCGGGGTGGCGCGAGCCCGCACCGACGACACCAGCATGCCGCTCGGGGTGGCCATGCAGGGCCGCGCGGGCGCCGGCAAGACGCACCTGCTCGGGGCGGTGCGCGAACGGATCCAGCGCGACGGTGGCTACTTCTTCCTGGTCGACATGGTCAGCGGCAAGACCTTCTGGGAGAGCGTGGCGTTGGCCCTGGTGGAGGGGATGGGCCGCCCCCACGTTGGCTGGGGCACCCAGCTGAAGACCTTCCTGCGTCGGCTCACCCCGCAGCTCGGCCTGCCGGTGGAGGTCCGCGACGCGGTCGCCGGCGCCCGCCCGGTGACCCGCGCGCAGCTCGACACCTTCATCTGGGCGCTGCGCGAGCGCGACCGGGAGGTCGGGCGGGACGCCCAGGACACCGCCCGGGCGCTCGTCCTGCACGGGGCCATCGACTTCGAGGCACAGGACGTCGGTTACGCCCACCTGATCTCCGAACCGGGTGACTCGGCGGCGCGGGCGGCGTGGGGGTTGAGCGCCGCGATCCGCACCCCGCAGCAGGTCGTGCAGGACATCTCCCGGCTGATGGCCCTGACCCTGGACCCGACGGTCATCGCCGTGGACCAGCTCGACACGTTGTTCGCCCAGACCAGCACCTCGCTGCTCAACCATCATCAGGGGCTGGAGGACGCCCAGGCCAAGGTGCTCGGCCCGATCGCCGACGGCCTGCTCAAGCTCCGCGACATCACCCGCCGCACCCTGGTCGTCGTCTCCTGCCTACCGGACACCTGGGTGCTGATGACCCGCGCCGCGCCCACCCCGGTCGCCGACCGCTTCCGTACGTCGACCCTGCCGGACCGGATCCCCACCCCGGAGATCGGGCAGGCGATCGTGGCGAAGCGCCTCACCGCCGCGTTCGCGGGCATGTACTTCGGGCCACCACACCCCACCTGGCCGATCGCCCCCGCCGCCTTCGCCGACGCCCCCACCCTGACGCCCCGCGCCCTGCTGCGCCGGGTGGACCGCCACATCGCCTGGTGCCGGGACCGCGACGAGGTGGTCGAGCTGGACCGGCTCATCGACGGCACCGAATCGACGCCGACGGTGAGCGCCGTCCGCGCCGTTTCCGGTGACCCGACGACGGACGAGCGCCGCCTGCACGAGTTGGACGCACGGTTCGCCGAGCTGGTCGAGGCCGCTGACGTATCGGCCGCCGTCGACCCGGCGGGCGAGGACGAACACATGCCGCGCCTGCTCGCCGCCGGTCTGGCAGCCTGGATCGCCGAGCAGGCGCCGACCGGCGCCACCTACAAGTACGATCCGCCGCCCGGTCGCAAGCCCGCCTTGCACGGGCGGCTGATCGAGGTGCTCGACGAGGCCACCGAGAACGAGGCGCACTGGTGCTTCCGGGCCGTCGCGCACCCCAACGCCATCGCCGTCACCGCCCGGGTCAAGGCCGCCTGCACCCTCGCCGGGTTGGATCGGGACCTGCCCCAACGGCGGTTGATCCTGCTGCGCAACGGTCCGTGGCCGACCGGGAAGCGTACGACCGAGGTGTTGGCCGGCTTCGACGCGGCCGGCGGCCTGCGGTGCGGCGTGTCGGAGGCGGACCTACGGGTCTTCGCGGCGCTGCGGTCGTTGGCGACCGAGCCGTCCGCGGCCCTGCAGGAGTGGCTGGTGGCCCGTCGACCGGCCAGCGGCACCGAACTGTTCCGCGCGGTCCTGCCCGGGCCCGACGGGACGCGCGACGGCATCCCGCCGGCGACACCTGACGGCGACCCACCGTCGGGCGACCCGGAACCCGACCCGACGAGCGTGCCCGTCGCCGACGTGGCAGACGCGCCGTCGGCCGGCCCGGTAGCCGCTGACCCGGCCGACCTCGTGGTCGACGCCGGCGGTCCGGCCGTCGGGCTGGGGCGCACCGTCGACGGCGGCCACCCGTTCACGGTGCCCCTGGAGTCGCTGCGCCGCCACGCCGTGGTGTTCGCCGGCTCGGGTTCGGGCAAGACAGTGCTCATCCGCCGGCTGGTCGAGGAGTGCGCCCGCGTGGGTGTCTCCGCGATCGTGCTCGACCCCAACAACGACCTCGCCCGGCTCGGCGACGCGTGGCCCGAACCACCGAGCGGCTGGGGTCCCGGCGACGCCGAACGCGCCGCCGACTACCTCGCGCACACCGAGGTGGTGGTGTGGACGCCCCGGGTCACCGCCGGTCGACCGCTGAGCTTCCAGCCGCTGCCCGACTTCACCTCACTGCGGGACTGGCCCGACGAGTTCGACCAGGCCGTCCGCTCCGCCGTGGAGGCGCTCGCGCCACGGGCCGGCGTCGACCGGACGAGCCGGCTCGCCCAGCAGGGCAAGGCCGTCCTCACCGAGGCCCTGCAGGCGTACGCACGCAGCGGAATGGTGGGCCTGCCCGGCTTCACCGAGTTCCTCACCGACCTGCCCGAGGGGGTCAGCCGGCTGGCCCGCGCCGGGAAGCTCGCCGAGGAGTTGGCCGAGGCGCTCAAGGCGGCGATGGTCACCGATCCGCTCTTCGGTGGGGTCGGTGCGCCCGCCGACCCGGGGCTGCTGCTGACACCGTCGGCGGGGCGGCGGGCCCGGGTGTCGGTGATCAGCTTCGTCGGTCTCACCTCGGACCAGGAGCGGCAGAGTTTCGTCAACCAGTTGCAGATGGCGCTGTTCGCGTGGATCAAGCGGCACCCCGCTGGTGACCGACCGTTGGGTGGGCTGTTCGTGATGGACGAGGCGCAGACGCTCGCGCCGTCGACCGGCACCACCGCCTGCACCGCCAGTTCGATCGCGCTGGCCGCACAGGCGCGCAAGTACGGGCTCGGGCTGGTCTTCGCCACCCAGGCGCCCAAGGGTCTGCACAACCAGATCTCCGGCAACGCGACGACGCAGTTCTTCGGGTTGCTCAACGCGCCGGCGCAGATCGACGCGGCCCGACAGCTCGCCGAGACCAAGGGTGGGCGGCTGCCGGACATCGGCCTGCTCAACAGCGGTGAGTTCTACGCCGCCGGGGAGGGATTCTCGTTCGTCAAGGTCCGCACCCCGCTGTGCCTGACCCACCACCCCAAGGCGCCGTTGACTCCCGAGGAGGTCGTCGCCCGCGCCCGCCCGGCTGGGTAGCCTGGGGCCATGATCTTCATTACCGCGAAGTTCCGGGTCCTGGCCGAGCACGCCGACCGGTGGCCGCAGATCGCCGCCGAGTTCACCGAGGCCACCCGCGCGGAGCCGGGCTGCCTGTGGTTCGACTGGTCCCGCAGCGTGGACGACCCGACCGAGTACGTGCTGGTCGAGGCGTTCCGCGACGACCAGGCCGGTGCGGCCCACGTGCAGTCCGCCCATTTCCGCGCGGCGCAGGAGACCCTGCCGCCGCACCTGGCCGAGACGCCGCGGATCGTGAACGCCACGGTGCCGCAGGAGGACTGGTCGCTGCTCGGCGAGATGGCCGTCCCCGAGGGCCGCTGACCGCCGCCGGTCGGCGGTCCCGCCGCCCGCCGTCAGCGCAGCCGGCGGGCGGTGAAACGGGCCGGTGGGTCGGCGATCACGTCCTGCGCCGCGATCAGCTGGATCTCCCGGGTGCCCGCCGCGAGGGTCGCCTCCAGCACGGCGTAGACGGAGGCGATGGTGCGTTCCAGGGCTGTCGCGGGTGAGCCGGTCGTGCACAGGTGCGCGAGGTACAGCGCCGCGGTGACGTCGCCCCCACCGTTCGGGTTGATCGGCAGCAGCGGTGTGGTCACCGCCCAGGCGCCCTCGTCGGAGACCGCCACCACCTCCAGCGAGCCCGGCGGCAGATCGCCGTGCAGCACGCTTGTCACAAGCACGTGGCGGGGTCCGGTCGCGCGCACCACGTCGACCGCGTCGAGCACCTCGGCCAGCGAGTTCGTCGTACGGCCGGCGAGGAAGTCCAGCTCGAAGTGGTTCGGCGTGATGATGTCCGCGCGCGGCACCACGGTGTCCCGGAGGTACTCCGGAATTCCGGGCCGGACGAACATGCCCCGACCGGCGTCGCCCATCACCGGGTCGCAGCAGTACACAGCGGCCGGGTTGGCCGCCTTCACCGTCGCCACCGCGTCCAGGATCACCGCGCCCACGGCCGGGTCGCCCTGGTAGCCGGAGAGCACCGCGTCGGCGCTGCCGAGGACCCCACGGTCCCCGATGCCGGCGATCACGTCAGCCACGTCCGCCGCCGGTATCACCGGGCCACGCCAGGCGCCGTAACCGGTGTGGTTGGAGAAGTGCACGGTCAGCACCGGCCAGACCTCGTGGCCGAGGCGTTGCAGGGGAAAGGCCGCCGCGGAGTTGCCGACGTGTCCGTAGGCGACCGACGACTGGATGGACAGGATCTTCACCGGCCCATCATCGCCGCTGCGGCCGGCGCCGCAGGACGGCCCGCCGTTTCTGTCGGGTGGCCCACTCGCCGCCCACCCACCCGGGCGCACGGGCGGGCGGCCCGGACCGTGCCGTCCGGGCCGCCCGAGCGGGTGTACGGTCAGCCGCCGAGGCTGGCCGCTGCCGAGGCGATCGACGAGGCGAAGTAGCTCACCTGGGTGTAGACCCCTGGGTAGTTGGGTCGGGCGCAGCCGTTGCCCCAGCTGACGATGCCGACCTGGATCCAGGCGTTGTTGGCGTCGCGGCGGAACATCGGGCCACCCGAGTCACCCTGGCAGGTGTCCGTGCCGCCGCTGGCGTAGCCGGCGCAGATCTCCTGTGCGGGGATGAGGTCCCCGCCGTAGTTGGCGTTGCAGACGGAGTCGCTGACGAACGGCACCGTCGCCTTGAGCAGGTACCGCTGCTGGCCGCCGCCCTCACGCGCGGCGCCCCAGCCGGCGACGGTGAAGGTGCCGCTGTCGTACGCGGTGGTGGTGGTGATCGGCAGGGTGCTCAGCCCGGTGACGGGGCTGGCCAGCCGGATCAGCGCCCAGTCGCGGCCGGCGCCGTTGTAGCCGGGGGCACGGTAGACGTAGTTGGACCGGACGGTGATCCGGCTGGACGACTGGAGGTCGACCGTCCCGAGCGTCGCGGTGATGCTGGTGTTGGTGCCGGTGGAGCCCACGCAGTGCGCCGCGGTGAGCACCAGCCGGGGGCTGTACAGCGCCCCGCCGCAGCCCATCGAGAGCCGCACCATGAACGGGAACTCGCCCTGTGCGGCGCGGGTGCCGCCGACGACGTTCGGCGTCATGGGGTTGTCGGCCGCGGCGGCCGGCGCGGAGAGGGTGAGACCGGCCGCGGCCACCGCCGCCAGTGCGGCGGCCAGCAGGCCAGTGCGGGTACGCCAGCGAAGCATTGCATTCCTCCGTATCAGGAAGGCACGCCTCGTGAGCGCACCCCGATCGAGATAACGGTCATCGTATTGAACGACATGGATTAGATGGGTCATCCTCGCTGGGTCCTACCACCGGAGTTATGGCTCTCGCGCCGAGCGTCGCCCGCTCGTTCGCCGATCCGCCGGCGAGCAGGCGTTGACGGCAGGACCAGCAGGGCTCTATAACGTTGTACAAGCAATGATGTTCGTCGATTTCAAACATCCGTCGGTGACCACCCGATGCCCCCACCCACGCGCTTCGGGCCTGGCTGCACCGCCCGCGGCGACTCGTCCCTCGGAGCCGGCATGACACGTCAGGTCCCCATCCGCCCCGCCCTGCCGCTGCTGCTCATCCTCGCCCTGGTCGTCGGCGTGCTCGCCGCGCCAGCCCGGCCGGCGCACGCCGCACCGGCCAAGACGCCGCCACTGACCACCCCGTGGACCAGCCAGGCTCTGGTCGGCACACCCCTGCCCGAGTACCCGCGCCCCCAGATGACGCGACCGGACTGGCTCAACCTCAACGGCGAGTGGCAGCTACGCCAGTCGTCCACCGACGACGCCCCGCAGTTCGGCGCCAACCTGCCCGAGCGGGTAAACGTGCCCTTCCCGGTGGAGAGTGCGCTCTCCGGCATCCAGCGAGCCGCCAACGACAACCGCAACTACCTGTTCTACCGGCGCACCGTCACCGTCCCGGCCAACTGGTCGGGACGGCGGACCCTGCTGCACTTCGGCGCCGTCGACTGGCAGAGCACCGTCTGGGTCAACGGCGTCCGGGTCGGCGCGCACACCGGCGGCTACGACGCCTTCACCTTCGACGTGACACCCCAGCTGCGCGCCGGGCTGAACGAGATCGTCGTCAAGGTCTGGGATCCCACCGACACCCGGCAGAACGGCAGCCTGCCCGCCATCGGCAAGCAGACCAAGACGCCGGGCGGGATCTTCTACACCCCCAGCTCCGGCATCTGGCAGACGGTGTGGTTGGAGCCAGTCCCCGCCGCCTCGATCAGCAGGGTGGACGTCTCTCCGAACCTGAGCACCAACACCCTGCGGGTCCGGGTGTCCACCCGCGGCGACGTGGGCGGCCACCGCGTGCTCGCCGAGGCGCTTGACGGAACCACACTGGTCGGCTCGGCCACCGGCGGTTTCACCGAGTTCAGCGTTCCGGTCCCGAACGCCCGCCGCTGGTCGCCCGACGACCCGTTCCTCTACAACCTGCGAGTGTCCCTGCGCAACGCCGGGGGCGCCACGGTGGACCGGACGACGCACTACTTCGGCATGCGGGAGATCACCACCGGCCTGGTCGACGGTGTGTTGCGCCCCAAGCTCAACGGACAGTTCGTGTTCCAGGTCGGCACCCTCGACCAGGGCTTCTGGCCGGACGGGCTCTACACCGCGCCGACCGACGCCGCCCTCGCCTTCGACCTGCAGAAGCACAAGGACCTCGGCTTCAACATGGTGCGCAAGCACATCAAGGTCGAGCCGCAGCGCTGGTTCTACCACGCGGACCGCCTCGGCCTGCTGGTCTGGCAGGACATCCCGTCGCTCACCGCGCAGGACGTCAACCCCACCGACGCCCAACAGGCGCAGTTCGAGGCCGAGGCACGCGAGATCGTCGACGAGCACCGCAGCTCCCCCGCCGTGATCGCGTACACGCCGTACAACGAGGGCTGGGGCGAGCGGTCCCTCACCGACACCCGCCGGGTCGCGCAGAACATCAAGAACCAGGACCCGACGCGCCTGGTCAATCCGCACAGCGGCCACAACTGCTGCCAGTCCCTCGGCGACCCCGGCAACGGCGACATCGACGACTGGCATGTCTACCTCGGGCCGGACTCCCCCGTGCCGTCCAGCACCCGGATCGCCGTGCTCGGCGAGTTCGGCGGCCTGGGCCTGCACACCCCGGGCCACGAGTACAGCCCGAATGGCAGCTTCTTCGCCTACGAGTGGCAGACCAGCTCGAACGCGCTCACCGACCGGTACGTGGGGCTGGTGCAGGGCAGCCAGAACCTGATGCTCGGCAAGGGGCTCAGCGCCTCGATCTACACCGAGATCACCGACCTGGAGGGCGAGCTGAACGGCTTCCTCACGTACGACCGGCAGGTGACCAAGATGGATCAGGCGCGGGTCCGGGCCGCCAACACCGCCCTGATCAACGCCTCGAAGACCATCGGCAGTTCGGCTCCCGTCGCCCTACCGGTGAACAATCGACGGTCGTTGCAGGTGACGACACCCGGCTACACCAACCGGTTCCTGCGCCACCGGGACAGCCTGGCCTACACCGACGTGGTGGACGCCGCGAGCTCCAGCCTGCTCAAGGCCGACGCCACGTACACGATCCGGCCCGGGCTGGCCGACGCCGGTTGCTACTCGTTCGAGTCGGTCAACTTCCCGGGGCAGTACCTGCGGCACCAGAACTCCCGGGTGCGCAACTCGCCGGACGACGGCTCGGCGCTGCTGCGCGCCGACGCCACCTGGTGCGCGCGCGTCGGACTGACCGGCACCGGGGTGTCGCTGGAGTCGTACAACTTCCGGGGCAGGTACCTGCGGCACTACAACTCGGAGATCTGGCTCAGCAACGGCACCGGCGGCGACGCGTACAACACACCGGCATGGTGGGCCGCCGACAGCACCTGGGCGATCGCCGCCCCGTGGGCGCCCTGACCCCGGCCGTGGCCACCGGGTCGCGGTAGGACGTCGCGGGAGGCTCCGGCCTGGCTGAGCGCCTCCCGCGACGCGCGGGCCACCGGCACGGCGTACGGGCCGGCGGCCCGAGACCGGCGTCACCTGCCGTCCCGGAGGTCGTTTCTCCGGTCATGAGGGAGAGCGGCGAATCGGTTGCACCATCGGTAGTGGTCGGTTGTCCGCGCGGCAGCCGTCCCTGATCGTCTCGTTGCCGCCGATCCCGGACGGTCCGCCAACCGGCCCTGACCGGTGGCAAGGACCGAGCCGCAAGTTGCATTCGGCCAACCCCAACCATGCATTGCAACACGCAGATATTACCCGTCGGTAAATAGATGCCGGCCAATCTTGACTTGCGCAGCCAGTCAGCGCACCGTAAAGAGCCAGAGGCAGATGCGCGCCATTATCGGCCCGACTGACGTGGATCGCCGAATGAAGGCGCTGCCGGTTTTCGCGCCGCGTTCACCAGGAGGCGTCCCATGCTGTTGAATCCGTTCGCCGGGGTTTATCTCACCGATCCAGCACGCACGTGGCGACACATTCTCGACGACCCCGGCGAGGTGCACTACGCCGAGGATCTGGGCCTGTGGTTGATCAGCAGGCACGCCGACGTACGTCGTGCCCTCGCCGACGCCACGACGTTCACGAACGCCCTCACCCTCGCCCCGGTCTACCAGGTGTGCCCCGAGGCGATGAGCGTGCTCATGCGGCTCGACGCGCCACCCACGACGGCTGCCGCGGACCCACCGGTGCACCACCGCACCCGCCGGGCCCTGCGGGCGACCTTCGCGAACACCGCCGAGCGGGTCGAGACCGAGTACGGCGCGATCGTCCGGCGGCGGGTCGATCAGCTGGTCTCCCGGCTCGCCGCCCGTCGGGGCGAGCGGGTCGACCTGATCCCGGAGCTCGCCACCGAGCTACCCCTGCTGGTGGTCCTGGACATCCTCGGCGTGCCCGACGCCGACATCGCGCGGATCCGGAGCTGGGCGGACGGCCAGATCGCCCTCGTCTGGGGGCAGCCGGACCCGGCCGAGCAGGTACGCCTCGCGCAGGGCCTGCTCGACTTCTGGCACTACTGCGAGGAACTGGTCGATCAGCGCGTCGACGGCGGCCAACCGGGCGACGACTTCATCGGCCGCGCCCTTACCTACCGGGACGACGACGACGCGGTGCTGAGCGTGCCCGAGGTGGCGAGCCTGGCCTTCAACCTCCTGGTCGCCGGGCACGAGACCACCGCCGGCCTGCTCGCGCACGCCCTCGACCAGGCGCTGTCCAACCCCCGGCACTGGTCGGCCCTCACCGCCGACCGGGGGGCCGTGGGCGCCTTCGTGGCCGAGACCCTGCGGTTCGCGCCCGCCATCGACGGCTGGCTCCGGGTGACCAGCCGGGACGTCACGGTGGGCACCGTGACGATTCCCGCCGGGGCACGCTGCCTGCTGCTGATCGGGGCGGCGAACCGCGACCCCGCGGTCTTCGCCCATCCGGACCAGTTCACTCCCGGGCGGGCGGACGTGGGCAACCACCTGTCGTTCGGCCACGGCCCACATTTCTGCATCGGCGCGGGATTGGCGCGACTGGAGGCCGAGATCACCATAACCAGACTCACCGAAGCCATTCCCGGTCTGCGCCTGGCGACTGCGCAACAGCGCTCGTACAAGCCGAATGTCGCGTTTCGCGCCCACGACACACTGCTCGCGGTAATCGATTCGGTGGCGCCCGCCGAGGCGTCGGCGACGAGCGGTGCGGCGGCCACCGATGCGGCCGCCGCCTGAGCGTGCGCGTGCGCGTGCGACAGCAGGTTCACCGGCGCGCGGGACGAGTGCGGGCCACGCGACGCCGCCCGCCCCACCCGGCGCCGCTCGACCCCGGGACGCACCTTTCCGCTTCGCCCGACGATTCATGTCGGTGAACGTCTTCACACCCATCGCGTCCTGGGTTAAGAATTGCCCTCTATGAATGTTCGGCTCATCGGCGAATTTCGATCTGGCGTCCGCTGCTGATTCCCCGTAGCCACGAAGGTGAGCGCATGGAGCACACGTCCCCGTCGAGTTCTGCTCCCACTGCGGCCAGCGAACGGTTCCGCTGGGAACTGCGCACCTGCCGGGTTCGCCGGGGCCTGACCCAACGGGCCCTCGCGGATCTGGTGCGGTTCAGCCGGGAGACGGTGGCAGCGGTCGAGTCGGGTCGCCGGTTCGGCAGTCACGAGTTCGCGCTGCGCTGCGACGACGTACTCGGCACCGGCGGTCGGCTCGCGGAGCTGTGGCCGCAGGTGGCCGCCGAGCAGTTGGCCGCCGACGGCCGCCGCGGCCCCCGCGCCCCGGGACCGGTTCGGCGAGATCAGCCGGTGCCGCGCCAGCGCGCCCGGCGCGACGCGCGTGACCCGGGCGCCGTGGTGGACGCCATCGACGAGCTGCGTGAGCTGATCGGTCAGGTGCTCAACGGTGCACCCGAGCCGGACGACGCGCAGCGGCGACAGCCACGGAGCAACCCCCTCGACGACCAGCGCTGATCACACCGCTCCAACTCGGTCTCGCGGTGTCACCGGCCGCTGACGTTGGGTACAGATGCTGGTACGGGCAGTTTGTACCACGGCCAGGTCTGGTCTACGAGCGCGGCTTCCGGCCGAATGGGACTTGCATTCGGCAACGTGCGGATAGACCGTCATCGACGAGTCGTGGGAGTCAATCTTGGCGTCGAGCACCCGGTCCCACGCGGCCAGACCCTACCCGACCCGCCGACGCGGCTGGAAGATAGCCGGGCGGATGCGCCTCATCGTCGCGGCACCACTCGTGGCCGTGATCGGCTTCGCTGGCCTCGCGCTCACCGAGAGCGCCCGCCAGACCGCGCGCGCCAGCGACCTCCGGGCCCTGGCACAGGTCGGTGCGGCGGCCGGTGACCTGGCCTACCGGCTGCAACGCGAACGCATCGCCGCCGCCGACCTGCTCACCTACCCCACCGCGGAACAGCAGGACACCTTCGGCGTGGAGCTGGCGGCCACCGACGACGTCGTGGCGCGCTACCGCGCCCAGCGGGACCGGCTCTCCCCCGACGCCGGCACCAACCGCGACCTCCTGCACCGCATCGACGCGGCCCTGGACAGCCTCGCCCCGCTGCGCACCCAGGTACGCACGGCGGCGCACGCCTCGGTGTCCGCGATGACCTTCAGCTACCGGATCGCGATCGCCGACCTGATCAGCCTCCGGGAGAACATCTCACACGGCGTGGTCGACGCCGAACTCGCCGACGGGATCCGCGCCTCGGCGGCCCTGTCGAAGACGGCCGAGGCGATCGGTCAACAGCAGGTCGCCGTGCTGCGGGCGATCGCTGGCGGCGAACTCACCCCCGCCATGCAACAGGACATCACCGCGGCCCGGACCAGCTACACCGAGTCGAGCCTGTCGTTCCTGGCACTGGCTCCGCCCGCGTGGAGCGTCTGGTGGGAACAGGCCGGCACCGGCCCGGAGGCGCTCGCCCTGCAACGGATGCAGGACGAGGTGTCGCGAGCCCAGCCCGGATCGCCACTGCACCTGGAGACCGCCGGCTGGGTGTCCACCACCCAGGCGCGGGCCGCCCGCCTGGCCGACCTGCGCGCCCGGGTCGACGCCGCGGTCGGTGACGACGTCCGGGCGGCGCACGCCGACCAGCGCCGCCGGGCCGTTGCCGAGGCGGTCGGCGTCCTGCTGGCACTGCTGCTCACCGCCCTGGTGACCTGGGCCGTCGCCCGGCAGATCACCCGGCGGCTGCGGGCGCTACGGGACGCGGCGAACGCCGTGGCGTTCGAACAGCTCCCCGCCGTGGTGGCCCAGCTCCAGCAGCCTGGTAGCGCCGCCGTCGACCCGCACCAGTTGGCCCGCCAACAGGCCTCCGCCGCCCTCGAACCGTCGAGCGACGACGAGATCGGCGAGCTGGGCCAGGCGTTCAGCGCGGTCCACCAGGCCGCCGTGCGGACGGCCGCCGAGCAGGCCGTCATGCGCGCCAACACCGCCGACATCTTCATCCACCTCAGCCGCCGCGAACAGCGACTCGTCGACGCCGTACTGGCCCAGGTCGACCTGGTCGAACGGGACGAGACCGACCCCGACCGGCTGCACCAGCTGTACACGTTGGACAACCTGGCCACCCGGATGGGACGCATCAACGCGAGCCTGCTCGTGCTCGGCGGCGTCGGTGTCGGTCGGGTACGCCAGCGCGACGTCCCGCTGCAACAGGTGCTCCAGGCGGCGCTGTCCCAGATCGAGCACTACTCGCGGATCCGGCTCGGCATGATCGACGGGGACGTCGCGGTGGCCGCGAAGACCGTCGACGAGGTCGTGCACCTGCTCGCCGAACTCATGGACAACGCCACCACGTACTCGCCGCCCGGCAGCGAGACCTGGGTGAGCGGTCGAAGCCTCGGTGACCGCGTCATCGTCCAGATCAGCGACGAGGGCATGGGGTTGTCCCCGCAGCGGATGCAGCAGCTCAACGAACTCCTGGCCCAACCTCCGGCCACCGACGTGGCGGCCGTCCGGGCGATGGGCCTCGTCGTCGTGGGCCAGCTCGCGGCCCGGCTGGGGGCCACCGTCCAACTGCGCCGCGGCCCCCGACGCGGCACCCTCGCCGAGGCGACGCTGCCCGCGACCATCATCCGGTCGCTGCCGCCGGAGGAGTACCTGCTCGCACCCGGCCGCCTCTCCCGCCGGGCGGCGCGCACGGCCAGCCCGCCGCCGTCGTACCAGCCGCGTCCCGAGCCCACCGCCGGCCGTCCCCCGGCCGAACGGACCCTGCCGGCGGCGCCGGTGTTCCGGCCAACTCCGCCACCCCCGGACCGGGGTGACGCGCCCACCGAGGAGTTGCTCATCTTCGAACAGGTCAACCACTGGTTCCAGACGGACGCCGCCGACGGCACCGACGACCGGGAGTGGGCCAGCCCCGCCGACGACGCCTGGCACACCGCCGCCCAGGTGAACACCCCCGACGTCACCACGACCACCCCGTCCGGCCTGCCCAAACGGGAGCCGCAACGGCATCTGGTGCCCGGCGGCGTGAGCGTGCCCCGCCAGCAGCAGCGGTCCGAGTACCGCGACCCGGCCCAGGTGGCGACGGCGATGGCCGCGTACGCGCGGGGGGTGGCGAACCGGCGGCGTACCCCGATCAACCTCGGCAACAAATGACGCGACAGGAGCGCACGTGAGCGACCAACAGGACCTCGGCTGGCTGCTGGACAGCTTCGCCGCGCGGGCGACCGAGGTCAGCCATGCGATCGCCATCTCCAGTGACGGCCTGATGGTGGCCGCCACCCGGGACCTGCCCCCGGACCGGGCCGACCAGTTGGCCGCGACGGGCAGCGGACTGGTCAGCCTGCTGCGCGGAGCGGCGGCCTTCTTCGACGCCGGCGCGGTGATCTCGAACGTCACGCAGCTCGAGGGCGGGTTCATGTTCTCGATGGCCTTCAACGACGGCGCCTCGCTGCTGGTGCTCGCCGCACCCGAGTGCGACGTGGGCAAGGTCTCCTACGAGATGACCGAGCTGGCCAACCGCATCGGAGACGCTCTCACCCCCGCGGCCCGGGCGGCACTCGCCCGCAGCCGCTGACCACTCCGGCGCCCCCACGCCGGAGACCCACTTCCCCTGGAGTTCAGACATGCCTCACCTCACCCCTGGGCGCAGCCATGCCCTCACCGCCACCCTGCTGGCTGTCGTCCTCACCGCCAGCGCGGCCTGTGGCGACGACGCGCCGGGCCCGAGCGCCAGCGGCTCGATAAAGATCGGCCTGCTCGCCTCGCTGTCCGGGACGTACCAGGCGGTCGGTACGGAGATCCGCGACGGCTTCCAGCTCTACCTGGACACCCACGACGGCAAACTCGGCGGTCGGCAGGTCGACCTCGTCATCGCCGACGAGGGCAACGGCGCCCAGACCGCGGTCCCGGCGGCGACGAAACTGCTCAAGCAGGACCGGGTGTCCGCGCTCACCGGCATCGTCGGTGGTGGTTCCGTCGCCGGGGTCACCCCGCTGCTGGCGGAGACCAAGGTGCCGCTCGTCGGTTCGAACGGGCGACCGGAACTCAAGGACGTCTCCCGGGTCTGGCACACCTCGTACCTCTCCGACGAACCCGGGGCGGCGATCGCCCAACACGTGCGCGACAACGTGCGGGGCTCGGTGTACGCGATCGGCCCGGACTACCAGGGTGGCTGGGACGAGCTGCGAGGGTTCACCGACGCGTTCGGCAAGATCGGCGGAAAACTCGCGAACGCCGACGGCAAGACCACCTTCACCCCGTTCCCGGCCACCACCAACTTCACCCCGTACTTCGCCCGGATCAAGGCCTCCGGCGCGGCGGCCGTCTACACGTTCTACGCCGGCAGCGCCGCCGTCGACTTCGTCAAGCAGTACGCGCAGTCCGAGATCAAGGACGTCCCGTTGTACGCGGCCGGGTTCCTCACCGAGGGCGGCGTGCTCAACGCGCAGGGCGAGGCGGCCCGGGACATCTACTCGGTGCTCAACTACTCGTCCGACCTGGACAACGCGGAGAACCGTGCCTTCGTGGCGGCGTGGAAGGCCAAGCACGACGGGTCCCCGACGACCTACGCGCTCGCCTCGTACGACGCGGCGGCCGTGCTGGACCGGGCGGTCGGCGCCGCCGGCAGCAACCCGACTCCGGAGGCCATCAACACGGCGATCGGTCAGCTGGGCCAGATCGCCAGTCCGCGTGGCACCTGGCAGTTCTCCACCACCACGCACTCCCCGGTGCAGAAGTGGTATCTGCGGCAGGTCCGCCAGGACGGTCGCGCGCTGTCCAACACCGTCGTGGGTGACCTCGCGACCGTCGGCCGGTGACCGCTGTGGCGGCCGGCCTGAACCGGATCGACCCGTACCTGATCCCGGCGCTGGACGGGGTCGCCTACGGGCTGCTCGTGTTCGTCGCCGCGGCGGGCCTGGTGTTCTGCTTCGGCGTCGCCAACATCCTCAATCTGGCGCACGGCCTGCTCTACGCGATCGGCGGCTACACCGCCGCGGCGGTCCTCGACGGTGGCTGGGCCAGCCTGGCGTTGGCGCTTGTCGTCGGTGTGCTGGCCGCCGCCGCGGCGGGTGCGCTGCTGGCCGGCCTGCTCACCCCGGTCGCCACCGGCAACCACCTCGGTCAGGCGCTGTTGACGTTCGGTGTGGCACTGGCCGGCGGCAGCCTGCTCGTCGCCGGTTTCGGCGCCGACGATCCGCAGGTTCGGGTGCCGGCCGTCCTGGAGGGGTCGGTGGTGGTCGCCGGGCACCGCTACGCCGCGTACCGGCTGGTGTTCATCGTCGTCGCGGCGGTGCTCGCGGCCGTGCTCCACCTCGTGGTGCGGCGGACCAGGGCCGGGATGCTCGTCCGCGCGGCCGTCGACGACCCGGAGATGGTCGCCTGCCTGGGGGTGAGCCCGGCGCGGATCCGCGCCGGGGTGCTCGCCGCCGCCGGCGCGCTGGCCGGCGCGGCCGGGGTCCTGGGCGCGCCCATCATCGGCCCCGGCACGGACAGCGCCGACACCGTGCTGCTGTTGTCCCTGGTCGTGGTCGTCCTGGGTGGTCTCGGGTCCATGGGAGGCACCCTGCTGGCGGCGCTCGCGATCGGCGAGATCCAGACGCTGGGCGTGGCGCTGCTGCCGTCCACCGCGCCGTTTCTGCTGTTCGCGGCGATGGCGGCGGTGCTTGCCGTGCGGGCCCGAGGCATCGCCGGCCGCTGGCGGGCGGCATGAGGGACGAGGTGGTTCGGCGGGCGCGCGGCGCGGTCGCGGCGCTCGTCCTGGCCGGCCTAGTCGTGGCGCCCTGGGCGGTCGACGACTACACCACCGCGCTCCTCGCCCGGACGTTGGCGTTGGCCCTGGTCGGGGTGAGCGTGGCAGTGCTCACCGGTGTCGCCGGGCTGCCGACGCTCGGGCAGACCGCGCCGTACGCGGCGGGCGCCTACGCCTGCGCCGTGCTCGGCAGCCGGATCTCCGACGTCGGCGTCGTGCAGCTCGCCGTCGCGGCGGCCGCCGGGGCGGCGCTGGCCGCACTCACCGTGCCCCTGGTCGTGCACGCCCGGGGGGTGATCGTCCTGATGATCACCCTGGCCATCGGTGAACTTGTCGTCACAGTCCTCGGTCGCTGGCGGTCGGTGACCGGCGGCACTGACGGGTTGGCCGGCAGCTCCGCGATCCGCCCGTTCTGGGGGCTCCCGCCGCTCGCCAGCGACCAGGCGCGTTACCTGTACGCCCTGGTCGTCGTGGCGACGCTTGTCGGTGCGCTGCTGGTGCTGCTGCGTACCCGGGCCGGGCTGCTGCTGCGCGCCGGCCGGGACGACGAGACGCGGTTGCGGGCCAGCGGCCACCGGATGCCGCTGCACGTCTCCGGGGCGCACATCGCCGCGGGGGCGATCGCCGGGGCGGCCGGTTCGCTCCTGGTCGTCGCCCAGCAGTACATCTCCCCCGCCGACTTCGGTTTCGACACCTCAGCGCTGCTGCTGCTCGGCGTCGTCATCGGTGGCACCTCCTCGGTCGGTGGCGCCCTGGTCGGCGCGGCGCTGGTGATCGCCGTGCGGGACTGGTTGTTCGGGGTGCTGCCGGGGCACGCGCCGCTGGTGTTGGGACTGCTGTTCATAGCGACGGTCTACCTGCTGCCCAGCGGTGTCAACCGGGCCCGGGGTCGGCTGCGTCCGCCGGCGGTCCGGTCGCACCAGCCTGCCGCCGCCGAGCGGGCCGCCGTACCGGAGCTGCGCCGATGACCTGCCTGCTCAGCGCCGAAGGCATCAGCGTGCGGTACGGATCGCTCGCCGCGCTGGACGGCGTGGACCTGTGCGTCCACGACGGCCAGCGGCACGCCCTGATCGGCCCGAACGGTGCCGGCAAGACAACCCTGCTCAACGTGATCGGCGGGTCCACGAGACCGCAGCACGGCACCGTGCGTTTCGCCGGGCAGGACGTCGGTCGGCTCGGGCCGGCGGCCCGCGCCCGACGAGGCATCAACCGCATCCACCAACGTCCGGCGGTCTTCGCGACACTGACCGCCACGGAGAATGTCGTGGTCGCGGCGTTGCCGCGGGTCATCGCGAAGCGCCGCTGGTGGGCGGACGGACGTCGCCGCGTCGCGCACCACCGGGCGGGCACACTGCTGGGCCAGCTGGGCCTCGCCGACGTCGCGGCGGTGCCCGCCGGGCACCTCGCCCACGGGCAGCGACGCCAGTTGGAGATCGCGATGGCCCTTGCTGGTCGTCCCCGCCTGCTGCTCCTCGACGAACCGGCGGCCGGGTTGTCCGCCGCCGAGGTCGGCCGGCTGGTCGAGCTGCTCCGGGCGCTGCCCCGGGAGGTCGCAGTGCTCCTTGTCGACCATCGGCTGGACCTGGTGTACGCCCTGTCCGACACGGTGACCGTGCTGCGCGACGGTCGGACGCTGGCCGCCGGGACGCCTGACGAGATCCGTTCCTCGCCGCTGGTGCGGCGCGCCTACGCCGACGGGGTGGCCTGATGTTGTCAGTGGATCGCCTGAGCGCCGGCTACGGCGGCGGGACCGTGTTGCACGAGGTCAGCCTGCGGGTGCGGGCCGGCAGCATCCAGGCCGTGGTGGGCCGTAACGGGGCGGGCAAGAGCACCCTCGTGCACACGATCGCCGGGCTGGTGCGCGCCTCAAGCGGTCACGTCGAGGTCGGCGGGGTGCACGTGGCCGGCCGGCAACCACACCGCGTCGCCCAGTCCGGCGTCGGTCTCGTCCCGCAGGGCCGCCGGGTCTTCTCCCGGCTGACAGTGGCCGAGCACCTGCACCTGGCGGCGGCGCCGTGGCGGGCCCGCACCTCCGGCGGCGAGGGCTGGACGGTGGCCCGCACCCTCGACCTGCTGCCGAGGTTGGCGGTGCGGCTGCGCCACCGCGGTGGTGAGCTCTCCGGCGGCGAGCAACAGATGCTGGCGATAGCCCGCGCGCTGCTCGGCCAACCGCGGGTGCTGCTGCTCGACGAACCGTGTGAGGGCCTCTCGCCCGACCTGGCGGCGCGGGTCCGCGAACTCGTCAACGGTCTCGCCGCCGACGGCTTGACGGTGCTGCTCGTGGAACAGCAACTCCAGCACGCGATCGAGATCGCGGACCGGGTGGCGGTGCTGGAGTACGGCCGGGTGGTCTACGACCGACCGACGGCCGAGGCCCGCGTCGACCCCGCACCGCTGGCGGCGATGTTGAGCGTCGCCGCCACCCCGCCACCCCCGCCCAACCGGGCGGCCCCTCGGCTCTGGGCCGACACCCCGTAGTCACCTGATCCCTCGGAGAGGTAGACACCGATGACAACCGTGACGAGCGATGGCGCGTACACGTTCGACAACGGCGCACCCGACGCCGTTGCCCAGATGCACGCCCTGGAGTCCTTCCTGGATCCGATCACCACACGTCGGCTGGCCCGGCCGGTGCTGCGACCCGGTGCGACCTGCTGGGAGGTCGGGGCGGGGGGCGGCTCGATGGCCCGGCGGATCGCCCGCGCGGTCGGCGACCACGGGCACGTGCTGGCCACCGACATCGACCCCACCCACCTCGTGGCCGACGACAACCTGCACGTACGCCGGCACGACGTGCGGACCGAACCGCCGCCCGGGGACGCGTTCGACCTGGTCCACGCCCGGCTGGTGCTGCTGCACCTTCCCGATCGGCGACGGGTCCTGCGGACGCTCACCGGCGCGCTGGCTCCCGGCGGGTGGCTGGTGGTCGAGGAGTTCGACTGCACAGTGCCACAGCGGGTGCTCACCGCACCTACCGACGACGCCGCGAAGCTCTTCGCGCAGGTGATGGACGCCATGATGGGTGTCCTGGAGGACCACGGCGCCGACCTGGGCTGGGCGCAGGACGTGCACACCGAGATGGCCCTGGCCGGCCTGACCGACCTGGACACCATCACCCACTCGCAGAGCTGGGCCGGCGGTTCGACCGGAACGTCGCTCTACGAGACGAACTCCCGGCAGTTGGAACCGGAGCTGCTCGCCGCCGGGCTGTCACCCCAGCAACTGAACGCCTTCCGGCGGCTGGTGCGTGACCCCGGGTTCGCCGTCATGTCGTACCACTTCGTCTCCACCCGGGGCCGCCTGCCAAGCTGACAGCAGGTAGACGATCGCACGGAGAACTGTCCCGTAGCTCTCCCGCCGAGCCGGACAGCTCTACGGAGCACCGGCCGGGCTCCCCGTGCGGAGCCCGGCCGGTCTGCGCGGGTCAGCGTGGGACCGTTTCCTGGCCAGCCAGGACGATCAGGTCGGCGGGACGGGCGGCCAGCGGCGCTGTCGCTCCGTCGAGCCACACGAGGTACTCCACCGGCGGACCGGACGACCCCCACCTGGCACCGACGATCGTGGCTGAGCTGGCGTTGTCCGGCTGGGCACACAGGCGCACCCGGGTGCCCGGCGCGTGGCCGTCGTCGGCGACGATGAGCAGCGCGTCGAGGATCTGCCGAGCACCGACGATCGGCAGCCCCTCCACGTACGGTTCGCCCGCGTATCCCAGGCGCGGCGTCATCATCGTGCGCAGGAGCGCGGCCTGCCGAGCGGCCTCCTGGCGGACCTGCCCGTCCGCGCTGCGTGCCGCGATGCCGAGCGTCTTCTCGATGCCCGACCAGACCTGCACCGTCTCCTGCTCGACCAGCCGGCGGGCCTCGCGGTCCACATCGGCGCAGGCCGTGTCGAGGGCGGTCTCCTCGCCCAGCTCCGCGATCCAGGCGAGGTCTCCCGCCTCGGGCAGCAGCCCCGGCGACTCTGTCGCGACCACGAGGTACACCATCGTGAGCAGTTCCTCCCGGCCGTTGCCGTGGTAGAGCGCGCCCACCCCACTGCCCGCCCGCCCACGGCTCGGCGGGAAACGCTCGACGAGGTGCCGGGCACGGCCATGGGGCAGAAGCGCCGCTCGCCTCGTGTCCGACACCCGCTGCTCGAACGACCGCCGCTCGCGGCGTTCGACGAGCAGCTGACGGTGGCTGTCGAATCCGATGGGGTAGATCGTCCGCCCGTACGCGCAGAGGGTTTCGCCGGGGCGCAGCCCGACCGAATCGAGGTGCCGGGCAGCCACCGAGTAGGCGACGCCGGCCTGGGTCGCGTACTCCCGGATGGCGCGCTTGCGGGCCCGACCGGGGTGCGGGGTTCGCCGTGCGTGGTGATCAGACATGATGCCTCCGGTGCAGCCCCACGCACTCCACCGAACAGGCGGCGTGACCGCACGCCGGGAGTCGACACAACCGCGCCGAGTCGGAGACTCTTGGCCCAGCATGCGGTCAGGCGTGGGCCACCGCATCGGGCGCAGGCAGGCGCTCTGCCAGGGCCCAGCATATCGCGACCGCGGCGCCCGGCGCGGCCGTGTGCGCGCCGGGCGGACGGCAGGTGGTCACTTCGGAACGTGGAAGCGCAGGTGGGTGACGTGTGGTGATTCGATCACCGCGGTTCGCTGGAGTTCGATGTGGTCGGTGCCGAGATCGTCGAACGGGCGCGTGCCGGTGCCGAGGAACACCGGTACGAGTTGGATGCGGATCTCGTCCACCAGCCCGGCCTTGACGAACTGTCCAACGGTGGTGGGCCCGCCCATGATCAGGACGTTGCGGTCGCCGGCCACATGACGCGCCTGGCGCAGCGCGCTGTGCAAGCCGTCGTCGACGAACGTGAAGACGTCGCTCTTCATCGTCAACGGTTGGCGTGACTGATGGGTGACCACGAAGCACGGCACCGGGAACGGGGTGTCCTCCCACAGGTCCACGCCGACGTCGAACGTCCGTTTGCCGATCACCACGGCGCCCGTCGTCGCGTGCAGCTCTCGTGCCTGGGCGGCGTCGACGCCGGCCGGGGTGACCCCGTCGGCCGCCACGGCGCGGTCCTCGCCGGAGCGGAACAGCCACTCGTGCAACCGCTCGCCGCCCACGCCCATCGGGTGCTCCCTGCTGACGTCAGGCCCGGCGGCGAAGCCGTCCAACGACACGCTCATGCTCACCACGGTGCGGCCCATCGTGTCCCCCTCATCGTTCGTTGCCGGGTCACTGTCGATCGGGCCGCTGCTTCTCGTCAGCAGCCGTGCCCGGCCCAGTCGGGCATCGCGGGGCGACCCATCCGACACCCCGGCTCCTGCCGCACCCATCTTCGCGCCGGGCACCGACAGTCGGATCTGACGGGCAGCGCAGCGGACACCGTGGCCGGCCGACCGTGTCAGCCGGTGTCGGTGGCGTGTCGGGACGGTGTCAGCGGGCCCACGCATGCTGTCCGCATGACAGCTGACCTGGTGATCGAGGCCGAGGGCCTCGTGAAGACATTCGGGAAGACGAGGGCGCTGCAGGGCGTGGACCTCGCGGTGCCCCGGGGGACGGTGCTCGGGGTGCTCGGCCCCAACGGCGCCGGCAAGACCACCGCCGTCCGCATCCTCTCCACCCTGCTGGTTCCGGACGGCGGAACCGCCCGGATCGCCGGTTTCGACGTGGTCCGGGACGCCGAGCGCGTTCGGCAGAGCATCGGCCTCACCGGCCAGTACGCCTCGGTCGACGAGGATCTGACCGGACGGCAGAACCTGGAGCTGTTCGGCACGCTGCTGGAGTTGGGGCGCACCGGTGCCCGGCGACGGGCCGCCGAACTGCTCGACTGGTTCGATCTGACCAACGCCGCGAACCGGCCGGCCAAGACCTACTCCGGTGGCATGCGGCGACGGCTGGACCTGGCCGCCAGCCTCGTCGGCTCCCCCGACGTGATCTTCCTGGACGAGCCGACGACCGGGCTCGACCCGGCCAAGCGTGAGGACATGTGGGACGTGGTCCGTTCGCTTGTCGACAACGGCTCGACGGTGCTGCTCACCACGCAGTACCTGGAGGAGGCCGACGCGCTCGCCGACGCGATCACGGTGATCGACCACGGCCGGGTGATCGCGCACGACACCCCCGAAGGGCTCAAGCGGGTGGTCGGCGGGCAGACCCTGGAGGTCCGCCCCTCCGACCCGGCGCAGCTGCCCCGTACCGCGGAGATCCTGACCCAGGTCGGCTCCGGCGGGCAGGCCGACGAGATCCGCAAGGGCGTGCTCGCGGTGCCGGTCACCGACGACGCGGCCCTGACCGAGAGCGTCGCGCGGTTCGCCGCGGCCGGCATCTCGATCACCGAACTGTCCCTGCACCTGCCGAGCCTCGACGAGGTGTTCTTCACCCTCACCGGGCGTACGGCATCCGACGACGACACCACCCGCCCCACGGAGGTCGCGGTATGAGCACTCTGACCGACACAGCACCCACGAGAAGTCGCGCGCTCTCGAACTCCGCGCCGAACCCCCGGCCGTTCCGGCTGGTCCGGCACTCGTTGGCGCTCGCCAAGCGCAGCCTCATCAAGACCTGGCGTACGCCCGAGGCGCTCATCGACGTCACCCTGCAGCCGGTGCTCTTCCTCATCATCTTCGTGTACGTCTTCGGCGGCGCCGTCGCCGGATCGACTCACGACTACCTGCAGTTCCTGCTGCCCGGCATCCTGGCGCAGACGATCGCGACCGGCGCCATCGCGATCGGTGTCAACCTCAACACCGACATCGCCAAGGGCATCTTCGACCGGTTCCGGTCGTTGCCGATCCCCCGCTCGGCACCACTTGTCGGCGCGGTCCTCGGCGACGTCGTCCGGTACGTGATCGTCACCGTGTCGACCCTCGCGATCGGCTACGTGCTGGGTTTCCGGATCGACACCGACCCGTTCCGGGCGATCGCCGGGTGTCTGCTCGCGGTGCTGTTCGCGCTCTGCCTGAGCTGGCTGCCGGTGCTCGTGTCGATGAAGGTGCGCACCGCGGGCGCCGTGCAGGGTGTGATGTTCGCGCTGATCATGCCGCTGAGCTTCGCGTCCAACGTGTTCGTCGGCGCCGACACCCTGCCGGGCTGGATGCAGGCGTTCGTGGACGTCAACCCGATGACCCACCTGGTGGCGTCGGTACGCGGGCTGTTCCTGGGCACCCCACTCGGTAACCACGTCTGGTGGACCCTCGCCTGGTGCGCCGGCTTCGTGGCGGTGTTCATGCCGCTGGCGCTGCGCGCGTACCGCAAGAAGATCTGACCTGGTCACGGCGTCGGCACCTCGACCTGCCGACGCCGTGGCCGAATGGCGGTCCGGAGGATGAGCCGCCGACGGGCCGGGCCCGTGGCGCAGGCCGCGTTCAGTCGTCGCGCCCGACACCTCGGTCGGGCGCGGCCATGTCTCCCGTGCTGGGCGTGCCGTCGGCAATCCCGTACCGCAGGTAGACGGTGCCCTTCGAACTGGCCACCGGCGGTTCGAGGAGCGTGACGTTCGTGGGCACCGCCCCTCCGTCGAACACCTTCTTGCCGACGCCGAGCACGATCGGGTGCACCCAGAGGTCGAGTCGGTCGAAGAGGTGTTCGCGCAGGAGGGTCTGCACCAGGTTCAAGCTCCCGACGACCTTGACGTGCTGGTGCCGGTCACGGATCTCGCGCACCGCGCCGGCCAGATCCGGGCCGAGCTGCGTGGACCCGGCCCAGGAAAGGTCGGGCGTAGCCCGGGAGGCCACGTACTTCGGGATGCTGTTGAAGAGCGTGGCGATGGCGTTGTCCTCGCCGCCCTCCTGGTGGGGCCAGTAGGCGGCGAAGATGTCGTAGGTCCGCCGGCCGAGCAGCAGGGCGTCAGTGCCCTCGTACGCGGCGGCGACCTGCGCCCCGGCGACCTCGTCGAGCAGCGGCGCCTGCCAACCACCGAACGCGAAACCCTCCGGGTCCTCCTCGGGGCCGCCGGGTGACTGCCCGACCAGGTCGAGGGTGGCGAACAGTTCGATGTGGATCAGACCCATGCCCTGCTCCCGATGAGTGTGTGGCTCGGCCGGAGGGCGGACCCGCCAGGCATCGGCAGGCGTCCCGGCAATGCCGACTCACCATAGACCAACGGCCGCGCCCAATCCCGGTACGACAGCCGCTCGTGTCCGGACACGCCCACCGTCTCCGGGCGCGATACGACACGCCGGGACGAAACAGATCCTCATCAGCGCGATTGCCGCAGCTAGGCGAGCAGGTCGTCCATCAGCTCGCGGATCCGGGCGACGGCGGCGGCGACCGGCCGCCCGCGCCACACGGCCAGCAACGGCTCACGCTGCTCCTCGTCGCCGAGGGCGGCGTTGAGCCGTTCGGGGTCTCCGGGTGGGAAGAACGTCCCGGCGTGGGTGCCGGTCCGCGTCGCGAGGGCGAACAGTTCGCGGGCGGTCGTCACGTCGTTGCGGTGCGCCGCCAGTTCGGCGCCGCCCTGGGCCCACGCCCCGATCACCGGCAGGTCGTTGGAGGAGAGCGCCTCGTCGCGGGCGACGATCAGCGCGGCGACCGCGCGGGCGTCGGCGTTCTCCGCCGGCACCGGGCGCACCTGCGCCACCCGTAGCCGCAACACCGCCTCCGCGACCCGCAGCATGGCACGGGCCTGCGGCGGTGGGCCGGTCCAGCCGGCCAGGATCCGGACGACGCCGTCGCCGTACGCCTCGGCCTCGTCGTACCGCTCGCGCTGCCAGGCCAGGTGCGCCAGCCCGAGACACGCGACGGCGGCGTCCACCGCCTCGGCTTCGCCCGGCGCGGCGGTCTCGGACAGTCGCCGCTCGGCCTCCCGGTCGCCGGCCAGGGCCAGTTGCACGTCCAGCCGAACCCGGATCGAGCGGGCGTCCTGGGTGGCCCCGATCAACTCCATGTGTCGGACGCTGCGCGCCAGCCACTCGGCCGACGGGGAAGCCTCGCCCGGCACCAGGAACTGCCCGACGGCCCCGGCCGCCATCGCCATGCCCCAGTGGTCACCGGCGATCTCGAAGCGGCGATAGGCCTGCTGGGCGTCCTCGACCGACGCCGTGTGCATGCCGTTGTTCTCCCGGACCGCGGCGCGGGCGAACAGGCCGAGCCCCTGCACGTACGGGTCGGGGTGCTCGACCATCACGACGGTGCCGCGAATGCTCTCGTCGGGGTCGGACGCGTCGAACGTGGGTAGCGCCGAAGCGAGCACCGCCATCCGGGACGACACCTCGTCGGGCCGCTCGGCGAGGACCCGCCGAAGTGCCCGCCGGGCGAGCACGGCGAGCCGGAGATCGCCGCTGATGCCGGCGTTGACCCCGACCACCAGGCACATCCAGGCGAGCCGGTCGGCGTCGGGCAGTTCTCGGCCGGTGCGCCGGCCGTGCAGGAGCGCGGAGTGGACCCGTCGCTTCGGGTCTTCTACGTGCAGCAGACCCGCCGCCCAGCCGGACACCTCCAGGTGCAGTCCCCGCACCACCCAGAGGTGGAACAGGGCGGTGGCGATCTCGACGGCGGCGGGCTCGTCGTCCACGCCCAGCGCCCACCGCAGACCCGCGACGAGGTTGTCCTGCTCGTCGGCGCAGCGGGCGAACGCGTCGATCTGTTCGGGGCCGATGAAGCGGTCGGCGAGCGCGACGGCCTGCTCGCGCGCCCACTCGACCAACCCGCTCACGGCCGGTCCCCGGTCGCCGGCCGCGCCGAGGCGGGCCTCGCCGTACTCCCGGACCGTTTCGAGCATCCGGTAGCGTGGCGGACCGTCCCCCTCGACCAGGGTCAGCAGGGACTGTTCCACGAGTCTCGCCAGGCCGCGACGGACGTCCGGGGTCCGCGCGACCGCGGCGGCGAGGTCGGCGGTGAACGGCGCGGGGATGACGGCGACCCGCTGGAGCAACTCCCGGTCGTCCTCGGCGAGCAGTTCCCTGCTCCAGTCGACCATCGCCCACAGGCTCGCGTGCCGCTCCGGTAGGCCGCGCAGGGCGTCGTCGAGCAGCGCGAACCTGTCGCTCAGTCCGGCGAGGACGTCGTCGATCGGCATGTGCCGCAGCCGGGCGGCGGCGAGTTCGAGGGCCAGGGGCAGATTGTCGAGCCGGTGACACAGTGCGAGCGCCCGCGCGGTGTCCCAGGTCGGCACCGCGCCCCCGGCTCTCGCCCGGGACTCGATCAGGGCGAGCGCGTCGTGGTCCGGCAACGCGGTCAACCGGTGGACCCGTTCGCTGGCGAGACCCAGCGGGGCCCGGCTGGTGGCGAGCACTGTGACCTCCGGTGCGGTCACCGCGACCAGGTCCGCGACGACGGTGGCCACCGCGTCGAGGACGTGTTCGCAGTTGTCGAGCACTACCAACCCGTCGAGGTCGGGTGCCACGGCGCGCAGGCGTTCCTCGGGGCTGAGCACCCGCCGTTCCAGGCCCAGGTTGCCGCCGGTCGCCGAGGTGTCCGCGCCGCCGAGGGCCGCGAGCACCGTGGGCAGCACCTCGTCGGGCGAGCGCAGGCCGGCGAGTTCGATCACGCGTACCGACTGGCCGGCCGCCGCCGCCCGGCGGGTCACCTCGGCGGCGAGGCGGGTCTTCCCCGCGCCTCCGGACGCCACGATCGTCACCGGGGTCGCGTCGGCGAGTGCCGTCACCACGGCGTCGACGTCGCGTTCCCGGCCGACGAGGGCGGTCATCGGCCGCCGCCAGGCGGCGGGCAGGGCGATCCGCGTCGGCTGCCGGGGGGTCGCCTCGACGACCGCTGTGGTCAGTTCGCCGCGCAACAGTGCCAGATGGACCTGTGTGATCACCGGCGACGGGTCGGTGCCGTACCGGTCGACCAGGTCGGCCCGGAGCCGCTGCACCACCTCCAGCGCCTCCGCCTCCCGTCCCTGGGCGGCCAGGACCCGGACGAGCAGGGCGGCAGAGGGCTCGTCCGGCGGTGTACGCGCGACGAGCCGACCCAGGTCGGCCTCGTCGAACGGCCCGGCGCCGGCGAGGGCCGCCTGCGCGCGCAGCGCGGCGACGTCCGCGAACAGCCGGGTGTCCTCGGCGGTGACCAGCTCCGGCACCTCGGGGAACAGGGCACGCGCCCGGTCGGCCAGGATGCGGGCGGCTGGCACGTCGCCGCTGTCGAGGACCGTGCGTGCCCGGTCGACGAGCGCCCGCGCCTCGACCGCGTCGATGACGATCTCCTCGGCGGGCAACCGGTATCCACCCGGCACCGCGAGCACGGGCAACCCCAGTCTGCGTACCCGGGACATCAGCGCCTGCACCGCGCCCGTCGCGTCGTCGGGGGGCGCGCCGTCCCACACGGCGTCCACCAGCAGGCTTGTGGAGACCGCCCGCCCGCGTGCGTCGACGAGCGCGCGGACCACCGCCGCGAGCCGTTCACCCCGAACGGGCTGACCGTCGACAGCGAACGGGCCGAGGGTGGTGATCTGCACGGACCCAGCATCCCTCACGCGTGCGCGTGAGGGACGACCGCCGGTCCGTGCGGATCAGCGCGGCCCCGCCACCGGCTTGACAGGCCGCCGTTTGGTTAGGTTAGCCTAACCTCATGCAGAACGAGTTGGCGTCGGCCAACGGGGGGCGCAGCCTGTCCGGCGTCGACCTCCGTCTGGGCTATCACGGTGTGCCGGTGGTGCACGGTGCCGTGATCAACCTCCGGCCGGGTGCGGTGACCGCGCTGGTGGGGCCGAACGGCAGCGGCAAGTCCACGCTGCTGCGGGCCCTGGCCCGGCTGCACCCGATCGAGGCCGGGATCGTGCACCTCGCCGACGGTGTCACGGCCGCCAGCCTCCCGGCCCGAGAGTTCGCCCGTCGGGTCACCCTGCTGGCGCAGAGCCGGCCGGTGCCCAGCGGCGTCACAGTGCGCGACGTCGTGGGCTACGGCCGCCACCCCTACCGGGGACGCTGGCGCACCGAGGACCCGGACGGTCCCGCCGCCATCGCCCGCGCCATGGACGTCACCGGCGTCGCCGCGATGGCCGAGCGTCCGGTCGACGAACTCTCCGGCGGCGAGTTGCAGCGGGTGTGGCTGGCCACCTGCCTGGCCCAGGACACCCCTGTTCTCCTGCTCGACGAGCCCACCACGTTCCTCGACCTGCGCTACCAGGTGGAGATCCTGGACCTGGTTCGGGACCTCGCCGACGACCACGGCGTCGCCGTCGGCGTCGTCCTGCACGACCTCAACCAGGCCGCCGCCGTGGCGGACGAGGTCGTCCTGCTGCAGCAGGGTCGGGTCCGCGCCACCGGCGCCCCGGCCACCGTGTTCACCGAGGACGCCCTCACCGAGACCTATGGAATCCGGATCGAGGTGACGACCGATCCGATCAGCGGGCTGGTCACCACCCGCCCCGTCGGGCGGCACCCGATTCGCGCCCTGGTCTGAAACACCCCTCATCCACAGCAGAGAAAGACCGTCATGACCCGTACCCGTTTCACCGCCCTCATCGCCGTCGCGGCCGCCCTGACCCTCGGCGCCTGCGGCACCACCGAGAAGGCCGCCGCGCCCGAGACGTCCGCCTCGTCGGCCGGCGGCCCGGTCACCATCACCGACAGCCGGGGCAAGGAGATCACCCTCAAGGCCCCGGCGACCACTGTCGTCGGGCTCGAGTGGGGTGAGGTCGAGATGCTTGTCAGCCTGGGCGTCATGCCGGTCGGTGTGGCCGACCCGAAGGGCTACGGCACCTGGGTCACCTCGGCGAAGCTCGACCCCGGCGTCAAGGACGTCGGCACCCGGGGCGAGCCCAGCGTCGACTCGATAGTCGCCCTCCAGCCCGACCTCATCGTGATGGAGGACGACCGGGGCGCGAACATGGTCAGTCAGCTGGAGAAGTACGCCCCCGTCGTGGTGGCCAAGGGCAGCGACGCCACCGACAACCTCGGCCGGATGCGTACGGACCTCACCATGATCGCCAAGGCGGTCGGCAAGACCGCCGAGGCGCAGAAACTGCTCGCCGACTTCGACGCGGCGATCGCCGACGGCAAGAAGAAGATCGCCGACGCCGGTGCCGCCGGCCGGCCGTTCGCCATCGCCGACGGCTGGAAGGAGGGCAGCACCGTCAGCATCCGGATGTTCGGCAAGGGCGCGCTGGTCTCCCAGATCGGCATCCAGCTCGGCCTCACCAACGCCTGGACCGGCAAGGTCGACGAGGTGTGGGGCCTCGGCCAGACCGACGTCGAGGGCATGACGGTCCTCAAGGACCCGAACACGCACCTCTTCTACAACGCCTCCGACGGCGACGACGTGTTCGCCGACGGTCTCGCCGGCAACGCCATCTGGAAGTCGCTGCCCTTCGTGCAGCAGGGCAACCTGCACAGGATGCCCAACGGCATCTGGACCTTCGGCGGACCGCTCTCCGGCAAGCAGTACATCGACGAACTCGTCAAGACGTACGCGGTGTGAGCGTGCTGAACGCACCTGCGCGCCCGGAGCCGGCCACCCGGCCGGCTCCGGGCGGGCGCCCGGCCGGACCCCGCATCGTCGGTGTCTTCGTCGCGGCGATCCTGCTGCTGCTCGTCGTCGGCGCTGTGCACCTCACCCAGGGCACCTCGAGCGTCGGCGCTCTCGACCTGCTGCGACTCGTCACCGGCAACGACGACGAGGCGGCCCGCGTGCTGATCGCCGCCCGGCTGCCCCGGCTGCTCGCCGGACTGGCCATCGGCGTGGCGCTCGGGTTCGCCGGTGCGGCGTTGCAGTCGATCGCCCGCAACCCGCTCGCCTCCCCCGACACTCTCGCGGTCAACGCGGGCGCCCACCTGGCGATCGCCGCCGTGGCCGCGTTCGGCGTCTCGCTGCCCGCGCTGCCCGCCGGCGGCCTCGCCTTCTGCGGCGGGTTGGCCGCCGCCGGTCTGGTGCTGGCGATGTCCTCCGGCGGGCAGGCCGGCACCACCCGGCTCATCCTCGCCGGCTCGGCGACCGCGCTGGCGCTCGGCTCGGTGACCACCCTGTTGCTGCTCCTGTTCGAACAGGCCACCATCGGGCTGTTCGCCTGGGGAAACGGTTCGCTGGTGCAGAGCGACCTGGCCGCGCTGACCCAACTGGCACCGGTGATCGTCGGCGCCGCCGTCGTGCTGATGCTGCTCGGGCACCGCCTCGACATCCTCGCCCTCGGCGACGACACCGCCACCGTGCTCGGCCTCGACGTGCGGCGCACCCGACTCACCGTGATGGTGCTGGCCGTACTGCTCTCCGCCGCCGCCGTCACCCTCACCGGCCCGGTCGGTTTCGTCGGCCTGTGCGCCCCGGTGATCGTCCGGCTGCTCGCCCCCGTGGTGCCCGGGGTGCACCGGCACCGCGTCCTGCTGCCCCTGTCGGGCATCGCCGGGGTCATCATCGTGCTCGGCTCCGACGTGCTGCTGCGCGCCGTCATGGGCGGGCAGGCCGGGGTCGACATCCCCACCGGCGTGGTCACCACCCTGTTCGGCGCGGCGATCCTCATCTGGCTGGCCCGCCGGCACCGCGACGCGGGCCCCACCCGCCGCCCGCCCGGCGGGCACGCCGCCGTGCGCTCCGCCGCGTTCCACAGCGGCGTCGTCGCCGTCACCGCAGTGGTGACCGTCTGCGCCGTGGCGGTCGGCATGCTGGCCGGTGACACCTGGGTGCTGCTCGGGGACATCGTCAACTGGGTAAACGGCAGCACCGGGCCGGCGTACACCTTCGTGCTGGACCAGCGGTGGCCGCGCGTCGCGGCGGCGGTCCTGGCCGGGGCGGCGCTCGCGGTCGCCGGCACCACAGTGCAGGCGGTCTGCCGCAACCCACTCGCCGAACCGGGCATCCTCGGCATCACCGCCGGCGCCGGACTCGGTGCCGTCGCCCTGCTGACCTTCGTGCCGCTGGCCGGGGTATGGGCCGTCTCCGGCGTCGCCGGCCTCGGCGCGATGCTGGCCTTCGCCCTGGTCTACGGGCTGGCCTGGCGCGGCGGACTCAGCTCCGACCGACTGGTGCTGATCGGGTTCGGCGCCTGGCAGGGCGGCATGGCGGTGATCACCTACCTGGTCGTCGCCTTCGACCCGTGGAACACCGGGAAGGCGTTGACCTGGCTGTCCGGCTCCACCTACGGACGGCTGCCGACCCAGGTGCTGCCGGTGCTGATCGCCCTGCTGGTGCTCACCCCGGCCGTGGTCGCCGCCCGGCGCGACCTCGACCTGCTGGCCCTTGACGACGACACCCCCCGGGTGCTCGGCGTCCGGCTGGAGCGCACCCGGTTGGTGGCGCTCGGCGCGGCAGCGCTGCTCACCTCCACAGCTGTCTCGGCCGTCGGGGTGATCGGCTTCGTCGGGCTGGTCGCCCCGCACGCCGCGCGGGCGCTCGTCGGTGGGCGGCACTCCCGGGTGCTTCCCGTGGCGGCCCTGCTCGGCGCGGCGCTGGTGAGCATCGCCGACACCCTCGGCCGGACGGTCATCGCGCCGGCCCAGATCCCCGCCGGCCTGGTCACCGCCATGATCGGCGCTCCCTACTTCGTCTGGCTGCTGTGGCGCTCCCGCGCCGTGGCGAACAACCCCCGGTAGCTGCCGGCCCGATCCCGGAGAGACATCATGACCGAGACCCTGCCCATCGCGCCGTGGCGGGTGTTCACCGTCAGCGTGCGCGCGGTACGTCGACTCAGCCCATCGTTCACCCGGGTGACCTTCACCGGGGCGGACCTCGACCGGTTCGCCGACAACGGCTACGACCAGCGGATCAAGCTGGCACTGCCCCTGCCCGGCGAGCGCGGGGTGCAACTTCCGGCGGTACCGGACTGGTACGCCAAGTGGCGAGCCCTGCCCGAGCACCGGCGCCACCCGATCCGTACCTACACGGTGCGGGCGGTCCGACAGCACCTGGCCGAGGTCGATGTCGACCTGGTGCGGCACGGCGACGGCGGACCGGCGACGCGCTGGGCGCGCCGGGTCCGCGCCGGTGACGAGATCGCGCTGGTCGGGCCGGATGCCGGCTACGTCGGGGACCACGGCGGGATCGAGTTCCGGCCGGCGGCCGGGACGGTCCTGCTGTTGGCCGGGGACGAGACCGCCGTGCCGGCGATCGCCGGCATCTGCGAGCGGCTCCCCAGCGATTCCCGGGGCATCGTCGTGCTGGAGGTGCCCGATGTCGACGACGTGCTGCCGTTGGCGGCGCCGCCGGGGGTCGAGGTGCGCTGGATGCCCCGAGGCGCCGACGCCCACGGCAGCCGGCTGCTGCCCGCCGTCGCCGTGGCGGCCGGAGAACTGCTGGTCCCGGGCGCGGCGAGGGCGGCCCAACCGGTCCCCGACGTGGACGTGGACACCGACATCCTCTGGGAGGTGCCCGGCGAGGTGACCACGACACCGCTGTACGCGTGGCTGGCCGGGGAGGCCGGCGTGATCCGTACCCTGCGCCGGCACCTGGTCACCGAGCGGGGCCTGGACCGCCGAGCGGTGGCCTTCATGGGTTACTGGCGTCTCGGGCGCGCCGACGGCAGCTGACCGCGGCGAACGCGCGGCGGGGGCCGGAACGGCAGCGAGGTGCGTCGGTGCTCTCGCGGTGCGTACAGTTTCGGGTCGGATGTGGGCGAGCCGGGGTGATCCGGCACGGGATACGGGACGTGACGACGACGCATGACGGTGGACAACATTTCCGAAAACGGTAAGCCGGGCATTGACCGCGCGCGGTTGGAGACCTGCCTCAGCGTCTTCGAGGCGTTGGAGGCGTTGCCCTCCGACCATCCGGACGTGGTGCGGGTGCAGCGGGCCACCGCCCGGCTCTACAAGGTGGTCAAGCAGCGGCGACGCGAGGAACGGCGAGACGCCGTCCTCGCTGCCGACCGGGCGGTGACGGAGGCCACCGCCACCGGCGCTCCCGGGCGGATCGACGACGAGACCCAGGGCATCCCGCTCGCGTCCTCCGCCGCGGGCGAGACGGCGGGCTTCCTGCACAACCCCCGTGGCTGCTACGTCTGCAAGCAGCGCTACCGCGAGGTGGACGCCTTCTACCACCAGCTCTGCCCGTCCTGCGCGGCGCTCAACCGGGAGCGCCGCGACGCCCGTACCGACCTGACCGGTCGGCGTGCGCTGCTCACCGGCGGCCGGGCCAAGATCGGCATGTACATCGCGTTGCGGCTGCTGCGCGACGGCGCGCACACGACGGTGACCACCCGGTTCCCGCACGACGCGGTGCGCCGGTTCGCCGCCATGCCGGACAGCGGGGACTGGCTGCACCGGCTGCGCATCGTCGGCATCGACCTGCGTGACCCGGCCCAGGTGATCGCCCTCGCCGACTCGGTGAGCAGCCAGGGCCCGCTCGACATCCTGATCAACAACGCGGCGCAGACCGTCCGCCGCTCCCCCGGTGCGTACGCGCAACTCATCGCCGCCGAGGCCGCGGCCCTGCCGGACGGCCCGCTGCCGGAGCTGATCACGTTCGCGAAGTCGGCTGGGCCGGGCACCCCGGCCGGCAGTCTCACCGCCGGGCTCACCCCGCACGCGCTCACCGCGCTGGCACTCACCAGCGGCTCCGCCTCGCCGGAGCGGATCGCCGCGTCCACCGCCATCGACGCCGGCGGTCTGGTGCCCGACCTCGACTCGGTGAACAGCTGGGTCCAGCGGGTGCAGGAGGTGGACCCGGTCGAGCTGCTCGAAGTGCAACTGTGCAACGTCACCGCGCCGTTCGTGCTGGTCAGCCGACTCCGAGCGGCGATGGCCGCCGCGCCGGCCCGGCGGAAGTACGTGGTGAACGTGTCGGCGATGGAGGGCCAGTTCGGCCGGGGTTACAAGGGGCCGGGGCACCCACACACCAACATGGCCAAGGCCGCGCTGAACATGCTCACCCGCACCAGCGCACAGGAGATGCTCACCGACGGCATCCTGATGACGAGCGTCGACACCGGCTGGATCACCGACGAACGCCCGCACCCGACGAAGATGCGGCTGGCGGACGAGGGCTTCCACGCCCCGTTGGACCTGGTGGACGGGGCCGCCCGGGTGTACGACCCGATCGTCCGTGGCGAGCTGGGCGAGGACCTGTACGGCTGTTTCCTGAAGGACTACGCGCCCTGCGCCTGGTGATCAACCGGCACGACGAGGAGAAGAGTCATGGCAACTGAACGTGAATCGTGGCCGACGCTTGACGAGCTGCTGCGCGAGGAGGCAGAGCTGGAGCTCGCGGGCCTGTCCGAGACCGACGCGTACGAGTTGGGGCAGCTCGCCGTCGCCGCCGCCCGGGAACAGCGGTTGCCGGTCTCGGTGGGTGTGTGGCGGGCCGGTCGTCAGTTGTTCCACTGTGGCCTGCCCGGGTCGACGGCGGACAACGACGGCTGGTTGCGCCGCAAGGGGCGGGTGGTGATGCGGTTCGAGCACTCGTCGCTCTACATGGCCCGGTTGTGCCAGGACAAGCAGGTGACGCTTGCCGAGCGCTTCGGCTTGCCGGCCTCCCGGTACGCGGCGGCCGGCGGTGCGGTGCCGCTGCGCGTACGCGGCACCGGCGTGGTGGGCTGGGTCGGTGTCTCCGGGCTTCCGCAGCTGGACGACCACCGATTCGTCGTCGACATCCTGCGCAAGCACTCCCGTTAGGGCGGCCACTGGTCAGCGTGCGCGCCGGTTGGCGCGCAGGGCGCCGAGGAGCACGCCGGGCCTGGCCAGCGTGAGTGGGTGTTCCCGCATGGAGACGACCTCGTTGAACCGGCGAGCAATCGCCACGTCGGTGACGGTCGCGGCGATGATCTGACTGCTGGCCCAGCTCGTGATCCGGTGTCCGCGCGGATAGGGCCCGTCGACATGCGGCAGCGCCAGGTCGGCCGAGGTGGACGTCGACCACGCGGCGTCGACCACGATCTTCTGCAACGCGAGGTACTCGCGGGCGGGGGCGCTCAGGTCCGGACCGCCACGCAGGTACGTCGACAGGCAGGCCGCGTGCAGGGCCGCCGCCGTCATGCCCTGCCCGTACACGGGGTTGAACGACGCCACGGCGTCGCCCACGCTGACCAGCCCGCCCGGGAACCGCCGCAGCGCGTGAAAGTCCCGCCGTCGGCTGTCGGCATGGTGGTAGGTCTGGACGTCGCCGATCATCTCCTGGTCGGCGACGTCGCCGAACTCGGGTGGAAACTGTTCGCGTAGTCGGCGGACGAAATCCGCTGCCGTCCGACCGGGGCGGTTGTCCCCGTAGCCGGCCATCATGGCCATCCAACGGCCATCCTCGATGGCGAAGAACGCGGCGCCGGCCACGTCCGAGGCGAGCTTCGGGGTGTGCAGTGCCAGGGCGACCGTCGGGGCCGTAGTCGCGTCCGGGCGCCGGAACAGGGCCGTCGCGTAGTTGAGGTGCACTGTCATCCGCCGGGTGACCGGCGGGTTCCAGCCGGCCTGTTCCAGCCAGGCCGACAGCTTGCTCGACCGCCCCATGGCGTCGACCACCAGGTCACCGCGCTCCACGCCGGGGACCCCACCGACTTCGCAGTGCACGCCGGCGACCACGCTGCCGTCGAACACGAGACCCACGGCCCGGGCGGTGACCGTCTTGACGTTTGGCAGTCGCAGCACCTGTTGGCGGATCAGCCCCTCCAGCAGTGGTCGGCTGGCGGCGAGGCTGTCGGCGTCGTCGGGGACGACGACCCGCAGGCGGCCGTCGAGGTAGTTGCGCCGGGCCGCGGGCGGCGCCTCGACCGCTCCGCGCGCCAGGGCCTCCGCGCGGAAGCCCGGAAACAGCCGCTCGAACTGGAGGAAGCCGCCGGGCAGCAGCGCGTGCAGCTGCGTCCCCTGGGGTACGCCGGGACGCGCCCCGGTGACCTGCGGATCGTCCCGGTCGATGATGATGACGCTGTCGGCGTAGTCGGAGAGCACCCGGGCGGCCAGCAGGCCGGCGACGCTGCCGCCGACCACGACCGCCCGGCCCAGCACCGGGGACGGCTGACCGGGAGGCCGCACCGCGTTCAGTGCGGCGAAGATCCGCGCGCGGGAGTGGGACATCGTGCTCTCCAAGGGGTGTGGACGATCGATTGGTATGACGCTCGCAGATCGTCGCACAACCATCCACCTGGTCACCGTACGTGTCTGCAAGGTGACTGGTTGTTGATCGGGCGACCCGGTTGGCGTGCGTCGATGTCAACTGTCACGATTCCCCGCATGCCCGTTACGCGTCGTACCCTCCTCGGGACCGGCCTGGCCGCCGCGACCTGCACCCTCGCCGGCTGCGGCGACGACGGCGCGTCGAAGCCCGGCCCTGGCCAACCCGGTGACGCGGTGACCGCGACCGACGCCGCCGGCAACCGGGTGGGCTTCGGATCGGCCGGCACGAGCACCGCGCCGCCGGACCCGCCGAAGGCCACCGGGGCGGCGGCCGGCCAGGCCCGGTACGCGCCGAACGTGACGGCACTGCTTCGCAAGCACCTCCCCGCCACCGCGCAGACCGTCGTGCACAAGGGCTTCCCCGGCGCGGTCGCCGTCGTCCTGGTCGACGGCAAGACGACTGTGCACACAGCGGTCGGGGAGGCGCTGCGCTACGGGGCGGGCCCGAGGCTCCTCCCCGCGAACCAGCGCGTCGCGATGCGTCCCGACTCCATCTTCGACCTCGCCTCGGTGACGAAGGTCTACACGGCCATCCTGCTGCTCCAGCAGGTCGACAAGGGCCGCGTCGACCTGGCCGCCCCGGTCCGCGACTACCTGCCGGCCTTCACCGGGACCGGCAAGGAACGCGTCACCGTCGAGATGCTGCTCACCCACACCAGCGGCCTCCCCGTCGGCGCCACGGTCACCGGCCGGAGCGACAACGCGGCCCGCTGGAACGCCGTGCTCGGCACCGCGCTGGTCTCCGGCGCGGTACCCGGGGACACGTTCCGCTATTCCAGCGTCGGCCTGATGGCCGCCGGCAAGATCGTCGAGAAGGTCACCGGCCAGCGGCTCGACCAGGCCCTCAAGACCAACCTCACCGCCCCACTGGGTTTGCGCGACACCGGTTTCAACCCCAACGGTTGGCTGTCGAGCAACGCGAGGGCCAGCCGCCTGGTCGCCACGGACGCCCGCTCGTCTCGGGGTCTGCTCCGTGGCACAGTGCACGACGACGTCGCCAACCACCTCGGCGGCGTCGCCGGTCACGCCGGCGTCTTCGCCACCGCCACCGACCTCGCGGTCATCGGGCAACTGCTGCTCAACGGGGGGACCCATGACGGCCGGCGCATCCTCGCCGCGGCCACCGTGCGCCGGATGCTGACCAACCACAACGCCGGGAAGCCCGCTGTCGACCCGGAGCGGCCCAACCGGACGGCCGCCCACGGCCTCGGGGTCGTCCTCAACCAGAGCTGGTTCATGGGCCGGCTCGCCTCGCCCCGGACCTTCGGCCACACCGGCTTCGCCGGCCCCTCGCTGCTGGTCGACCCCGACCGCAAACTCGTCCTCGCCCTGCTCACCAACCGGGCGCACCCCAACTGGAGCTGGGCGAATCCTGATCCGGTCCGCGCCGCGGTCGGCGACCTGCTCGCCAGAGAGGTCGCCTGACGCGGGCCAGCAGGTATGGACCACGGACCCGCACCCTGACACGATACTTGCGCTAGCAGTGCAAATACTTCGTCTCGCACGGTGGAGGATCGATGCACACGTCTCGCCGGAGGTTGCTCTCCACGCTGGCCGGGGTCGCGCTCGCCGCCAGCCTGTCCGTCGCCCCGGTCCCGCGTGCCGCCGAGGCGGCAGCACCGCCGTCGTACCGTCCGGTGGTCTTCGTACACGGCAGCGCGGGATCGGCCGCGCAGTTCCAGTCCCAGGCCAAGCGTCTGGCCAGCAACGGTTACCCGATCGACATCATCGAGGCCCACGAGTACGACTCGCCGAACATCGCCACGATCCTGCCCCAGGTGTACGCGGGGCTCGACGCACGGATCTCCCGCCTGCTGACGGCGACCGGCGCGGACCGGGTCGACCTGCTCGCGCACTCCCTGGGCACCTTCGTCATGCAGGGCTATCTCAACAGCTCACCGGCACGCGCCGCCCGGGTGGCGCACTACGTCAACCTGGACGGACGCACCGCGACGAGCCTGCCCGGCGGTGTTCCCACCCTCGCGATCTGGGGTGAGGGTGACCCGGCCCGCGCCGTCGTCGGCGCGACAAACGTGCACCTCCCCGACCAGTCGCACACCCAGACCGTGTCGTCGCCGGAGTCGTTCGAGGAGTTCTACCGGTTCTTCCGTGGTCGTGCGCCGCACACGACGCGGATCGTGCCCCAGCTTTTCGGCACGGCCCGGGTCTCCGGCCGCGCGGTGCTCTTCCCGAGCAACGTCGGTGTCACCGACGCGTTCCTGGAGGTCTACCCTGTCGACCCGCTTACCGGCGGTCGGCTGTCGCAGCGACCCGCGCACCGGGCGCCGCTGAGCGGCGACGGCTCGTTCGGCCCGTTCCCGGTGCTCGCCGCGGCCCGCTACGAGTTCGCGATCGTGCGCGCCGGCGCGGCGACGCACCACTTCTACTTCCAGCCGTTCCGACGCTCGGACTCGTTCCTGCGCCTGCCGACAAGCGTGCCGGGCGAGGGCCTCAGCGCGCTCGTCGACACCAGCGACCGGCACACCGCGCTGACGATCCAGCGCCAGAAGGAGTGGTGGGGCGACCAGGGCGACACCGGCGACAATCTCTGGATCAACGGCAGGGATGTCCTGAACGCGGCGAACACGCCACGCGTCAAGCGGACGATCGCCATCTTCGCCTTCGACGACGGCAGCGACGGCGTGACCGAGCTGACAGCTCCGTTGCCGGAGTTCTTCAGCCAGACCTTCATGACCGGCGTGGACGTGTTCATCCCGGCCACCCCTGCGCACCTCGGCCTCGTCGGGATCACCGTGGGTCAGCGCGGTGGTGGTTACGAGTTCGTCAACGTGCCCAACTGGAGATCGAGCGCCCATCGGGTGACGGTCACCATCGACGACTTCTGAGCAGCCCGCCGTGGGTCTCCGGCCAGCTCAGCTCGCGACGGTGGCCGGGACCCGCTCGCGGGTCCGCCGACCGACGGAGAAGCTGACAAGCCCCAGGGCCAGCCCGAGGATCCCCAGGACCACGCCCACCCGGGCGGGTGCGAGGTAACCGAGCCCGGCGGCGATGGCGACGCTGCCCAGGGCGGCGCCCAGGCTGTTCGCGATGTTCATGGCCGACTGGTTGACCGCCGCCCCCATCAGCTGCGCTCCCGGGGCGACGGTGATCAGGCGTGCCTGTAGCACCGGGCCGAGGTAGAGGCTTGTCGCGCCGACCAGGAACGCGCCAACGAACAGGCCGACCGGGGTCGCGGCGACGAGGCTGAACGCGGCGATGCTCACGATCATCGCGACGAACCCGATGATCATGCTGCGGCGTAGGTCGCGGTCCGCGAACCAGCCGCCCAGGGCGTTGCCGACGGTCATCCCGAGACCGACCGCGACCAGTGCCCACGGCACCGTCGCGGCGGAGAATCCGGCGACGTCTGTGGTGACCGGCGCGATGTAGGTGTTCACCGCGAAGAACCCGGCGAACCCGACCGCGCCGGTGGCGGCGACCAGCCAGACCTGCGAGGTCCGCAGCGACCGCAGTTCGGCGGCCGGTGAGCCGTCGACCGCCGCGGCCACCTCCGGGACGACCGCCAGTACCGCCAGCAGGGTGAGCACGAAGACACCGGCGATGACCAGGTACGCGGCACGCCAGCCGGCCGTCTGCCCGAGCCGGGTGATGAGGGGTACGCCGACCACGTTGCTCACGGTCAGGCCGCTGAGCACGATGGCGAAACCCCGGGCCTCGTTGCCGGGTCCCATCAGCGTCGCGGCGAGGAGGCCGGCCGCGCCGAAGTACGCGCCGTGCGGCAGCGCCGCCGCGAACCGGGCCACCAGCACCAGGTCGAAGGTGGGGGCGAGCGCGGATGCGACGGTGCCGGCGGCGAAGAGCACGAGCAGTCCGAGGACGAGCTTCTTGCGGGGCAGACGCGCGCTCAGCGCGGCGATCAGGGGCGCGCCCACGACCACGCCGAGCGCGTACGCGGTGATCATCCAACCCGCGTGGGCGACCGCGTCCGACGACGACCGGGCGTACTCCCGGGAGAGCAGATCGCGGGCCATGTCGGGCAGCAGGCCCATCGCCACGAACTCGGTGAGGCCGATCGCGACGCCACCAAGTGCCAGGGCGACAAGCGCCGCCATCCGTCGTCCGCTGCTCAACTCGATCACCGAGAAAATTTAGCAACAGCGTTGCGTAATAGAGTGTCGAGATGACTCGCATCACTGCCGACGTCAGGTTCCTGCGCGGGTACAACCAGGCGCTGGTGATGGGCGTGGGTCGCACCGCCCGGCGGTTCGAGCGGTCGACAGTGGTCCAGGCCACCGGCCTGACCCCCCAGGCGGTCTCCAAGGTCATCGCCCGCCTCAGCGCCGACGGCCTGATCCGTGCCACAGGTGTCCGCCGGCCGGGCGTCGGCAAGCCCGCTGTCGTCTACGAACTCGTTCCCGACAGCCGGTACGCCATCGGCGCCCACGTCGCCCGCCGCACGCTACGGCTGGTCCTTGTCGACCTCGCCGGCACCGTGCGCCACTCGGCGGTCAGCCCGCTCCCCGGTGACTTCACCCCGCAGCAACTTCTCGACGCCCTGGCCGCCGGCATCACGGCGATCACCGGCAGCAGCGACGTCAGTGGTCGGCTCACCGGCGTGGGCATCGGCATGATCGGCCCACTTGACCACGCCCACGGGTTGGTTCGCGGCGCCCACGGGCTGCGGCACTGGCACGACGTGCCGCTGCGCGAGATCGCCGAGAAACACCTGGGACTGCCCGTCCACCTCGACAAGGACGTCACCGCCGGGATAACCGCCGAGGCCTGGCGACACGGCGCGACGTTCGGCGACGCGGCGCTGATCATGATCGAGTCCGGCATCGGCGGGGGTTTCTGGCTGGGCGGCGCGGCGCACCGGGGCGCGCACACCAACGCGGGAGAGTTCGGCCACACGGTGGTCGACCTGAACGGTCCCCGCTGCGTCTGCGGCCGGCACGGCTGCCTGGAGATCGTGCACCAGCACGCCATCGAGGCCGGCGACATCGACCGGGCCGCCCGGGTGGTGGCGGTGGGTGTGGTCAACCTGCTCCAGACCCTCGACCTCGCGCACGTGGTGTTGGCGGGCGCGGATCTCCTGCGGCACCCGGACACCTATCTCGCGGCCGTCACCGAGGCCGTCCAGGCGGACGCGCGACGCGTGCACTGGCTCACCACGAAGGTGACCCTGTCCGGCCTCGGCGCGGACGCCATCGCCGCCGGCGCCGCCATGCAGATCCTCGACAGGCACTACGGCATCCCGGAGCTTGCCCCGACCTGAGGGCCGACCACTCCCCCGCAGCGACGGCGCATCAACCCGGCATCGTCGCCAGCGCATCGGCCGGCTGGCCCGCCCGCGTTCCGGCACCGCCCGGCCTGCTCCCGCTGCTTCGCCCCTGCCTGCCCGCAGCCAGACGCGCAGTAGTGCCCGATGGCCTCCCGCAGCAGCGCGGTCATCCGTTCCCGGGCCGCCTGCTACAGAGGTTGAAAGGCTGACGGTCGTCGGCGTGTCTGCGTGATCTGCGTCGATGGTTTCGGTAGGCCGGAGGCATGAGGTATCCGGCTGGTG
>NZ_JBEZFA010000053.1:0-42949 GCF_040649215.1 Micromonospora sp. NPDC049044
TTCGTCGGCCGTCAACCAGCGCAGCGCGGAGTGTTCCAGCGCCTGCGGTTGGTCGTCGTCGAGCAGGCGGGCCGCGTAGACCTTCAGCACCGACCAGCCGTTCACCGTGGCCCACTACCTGACCGGGATGGCCCGGATGGCGGGGTTGAGGGCGACGGCGGCCGACGACGCGGTCGCCTCCTGGATCGACCGGCTCGGGTTGTCCGCCTTCCACTCCGTGCGGCTGCCGGAGCTGTCCAAGGGCACCGCCCAGAAGGTGGGCCTTGCCCAGGCGATGCTGCGGACACCGGGCCTGCTGGTGCTCGACGAGCCGTGGGAGGGACTGGACGCCGCCACCCGCGAGCTGGTTCCCGAGCTGATCGCCGAGGTGCTCGCCGCCGACGGTGCCGTGCTGGTCAGTGACCACCGCGGGGAGACGGTCCGGCTGCCGACCGCCCGCCGCTGGTCGGTGGCCGACGGCGCGCTGACCGAGGAGACTCCGTCGGCCGAGGAGGCGTTCGCGGTGGTCGAGGTCGCGGTCCCGACCGCGCGGGTCGCCGACACCGTGGCCCGGTTGCGCGCCGAGGGCCACCACATTCTTCGGGTACGCGCCGACGCCCGCCCCACCGCACCGCCGGCCCACCCCGCATCGACCTCCCCGGCCCGGCCGGACGGTGAGCGGGCACCCGGACAGCCCGAGGCCGCCGAGGACGTGCACACCGTCGGCCAGGCAGCGGAGGAGGCCCGGTGAGCGCCCTGGTCCGGATGCGGCTGGCCGGTCTCCTGCGGACCGGTCGGGCACTGGCACCGCTGCTCGCCGGCCTCGTCGTGCTCGGCACGCTCTACGGCGGCGGACGGTCCCAACCGGCCGAGGCGTACGGCGTCTCGGCAGTGGTGCTCTTCCCGGTGCTCGCCTGGCAGACCAAGATCCTGCTCGACGTCGAGCCGGACGTTCAGCGTCGACTGGCCCAGGTGACCGTCGGGGCGGCCCGCGAGCGGCTCGCCGGGCTCCTCGCCGCGATAGTGGCGGCGTTGGCGACGGTGGCCGTCGCGCTGCTCTTTCCGTGGCTGGTCGGCGGGGTCACCGGCCCGGTGGAGCCGGGGGACCGGTCCATCCCGGTCGGGCTCGCACTGGGGTTGTGGGCGCACCTGCTCGCCGTACCCGCCGCGGTTGCCCTCGGCGCGCTGGCCAGCCGGGCGTCGGTGGGCGGTGCCGCGTACGGCGTCGCGGTGCTGGCCCTCGGCGGGGTCGGCGCGGTGGTGCTCGGCCTGAGCGGTTCGGTGGCGCCCTGGCTGGCACCGCCGATCATGGCCGCCGCCCGCACCGTCGGCGGTGACGCGGCGGCGCTCACCCTGCTGGGGCTGTCCGGGTGGGCGCTGGCCTGGAGCGCCGCGGTCGTCGGTGGCTACCTGTGGCGGCGGCGGGCCAACGCCTGAGCGACACCGGCGACTGTGGGGCGGCTCACCGGGGGCGATTTGGCGCTGGTGACGGGGGCGCGTAGTCTTCACACAGTCATCCGTGTTTCCATGGATGAGGAACCACCCAGAGACCGCTGGTCACCGTGCTTCGGCACGGTCGAAGGTCCCGCGACAACGGGCGACCCGCGTAGGGCGGCAAGCGTAACTCGGCAGTGAACATGGTCCGCCGACTGTGTTGATCTGCCGGCCCTCGCCCCGTGCGCCCTGCGCCGGGGCTTTTTCGTTGTCGTGCTGCCTCCGCCCCCGTTCCGGCTTCGGCTGTGACGGGGACCAGCCTCGAGTAACGAGAGAGGAGGGACATGGCGGACAAGCCGATCCGGGCCGACAAGGCCACGGCCGTCGCTGAGCTGACCGAGAGCTTCCGCAGCTCGGGCGCCACCGTGCTGACCGAGTACCGCGGTCTGACGGTTTCCCAGCTCACCCAGCTTCGGCGCTCGCTCGGCGCCGACACCAGCTACATGGTCGCGAAGAACACGCTCGCGAAGCGTGCTGCGACGGACGCGGGCATCACCGGCCTCGACGAGCTGTTCACCGGTCCTACCGCGCTGACTTTCGTTTCGGGCGACGTCGTCGAGGCGGCGAAGGGTCTTCGCGACTTCGCGAAGGCCAACCCGAAGCTCGTCATCAAGGGCGGTGTCTTCGAGGGCAAGGCCATTTCCGCGGCCGAGGTCACGAAGCTCGCCGACCTGGAGTCCCGCGAGGTGCTGCTGGCCAAGCTGGCCGGCG
The DNA here is from genome assembly GCF_040649215.1 of Micromonospora sp. NPDC049044. Lineage (NCBI taxonomy): Bacteria > Bacillati > Actinomycetota > Actinomycetes > Micromonosporales > Micromonosporaceae > Micromonospora > Micromonospora sp. NPDC049044. The sequence goes on from NZ_JBEZFA010000053.1 coordinate 2,185, forward strand.
CGATGAAGGGCAACCTGAGCAAGGCCGCGGCCCTGTTCCAGGCCCCGCTGTCGAAGACCGCCCGTCTGGCGGCTGCACTGCAGGACAAGCGCGAGAAGGAGGGCGCCGAGGCGGCCTGAGGCCCCCACGGCGCACCAGTTCTTACTTATCAGCATTAGGAAAGGACGCCAGACATGGCGAAGCTCAGCACCGACGAGCTGCTCGACGCGTTCAAGGAGATGACGCTGATCGAGCTCTCCGAGTTCGTGAAGCAGTTCGAGACGACCTTCGAGGTCACCGCCGCGGCTCCGGTCGCGATCGCCCAGGGTGGCGGCGGCGGCGGCGCCGCTGCGGCCCCGGCCGAGGAGGAGAAGGACGAGTTCGACGTCATCCTCGAGGCTGACGGCGGCAAGAAGATCCAGGTCATCAAGGTCGTGCGTGAGCTGACCGGCCTGGGCCTCAAGGAGGCCAAGGACGCGGTCGAGTCCGCGCCGAAGGCCATCCTGGAGAAGGTCAACAAGGAGACCGCCGAGAAGGCGAAGGCCAAGCTCGAGGGTGAGGGCGCCAAGGTCACCCTCAAGTGACCTGAGCTCCACCAGCGCGTACCCGGCTCGTGAGTCGGGACACGATCGCGTCGCGGCGGGCGGTGATCCGACACGGATCACCGCCCGCCGTGTTCGTGGTTCCGGCGCCGATCTGCCCCTGAGCTGGGCGGGGAAGGTCGCGTCGGCCGATCCGAACGTGTTCGGCGGGTCGCCCTGCGGTGGGAAAGAAGGGCCGACCCGGATACCGGCCCTTGACGCGGCCCCGGACTGCCAGGCACGCTGGCACCAGCAAGACACCGCGCTTGCGACGGCCACGACGTGGGTATGACAGCGGCAGCACCATCAGCCGTGTCGACCTGAGCGGCCCAGTGGGGACGTTGCGTTCTGAGCGGCCCGGCAGACCCGGTTCACGGGGGCCGAGGCGCGTTCCGCAAACGACCTGCGGGGTGGGCTGGACAGCGGTTAGCCTCTCGGCTACACTGCTAGTTTGCGCTGCCTTCCGACTTGACCCCTGCTTGGAAATGTCCGTTTACGGATAGTTCTGGTGGGGTCATTGGAGTGCACGCGTACCAGCCGTTCTGCAGCACCGGTCCTCGGAAGGACGCATCTTGGCAGCTTCCCGCCCTGCGAAGACCAGTCGTACGTCGAGCGCATTCGCTCCCCGCCGAGTTTCATTCGGCAGGATCACCGAACACCTCGAGGTCCCCAACCTCCTTGCCATCCAGAACGAGTCCTTCGACTGGCTCGTGGGCAACGAGGCTTGGCAGGGCCGGTCGGCGGACGACCCGCACGCACGCTCGGGTCTCGCGGAGATCCTTGAAGAGATCAGTCCCATTGAGGACTTCTCCGGCACCATGTCGCTCTCCTTCTCGGCGCCGCGCTTCGACGAGGTCAAGGCCTCGATCGAGGAGTGCAAGGAGAAGGACCTGACCTACTGCGCTCCGCTCTTCGTGACCGCGGAGTTCACCAACAACACCACTGGCGAGATCAAGAGCCAGACGGTGTTCATGGGTGACTTCCCGATGATGACGCCCAAGGGCACCTTCGTCATCAACGGCACCGAGCGCGTCGTGGTCAGCCAGCTCGTCCGGTCCCCGGGCGTGTACTTCGACAAGCAGCCGGACAAGACCTCCGACCGCGACCTCTCCAGCGTCAAGGTCATCCCGAGTCGGGGTGCCTGGCTGGAGTTTGACATCGACAAGCGCGACACGGTCGGCGTACGCATCGACCGCAAGCGTCGGCAGGCCGTCACCGTCCTGCTCAAGGCCATCGGTTGGTCGGCCGAGCGGATCCGTGAGCGGTTCGGCTGGTCCGAGCTGCTGATGACCACGCTCGAGAAGGACCACATCGCCGGCCAGGACGAGGCCCTGCTAGACATCTACCGCAAGCTGCGCCCTGGCGAGCCGCCGACGCGCGAGAACGCCCAGACCCTGCTCGACAACCTCTTCTTCAACCCGAAGAGGTACGACGTCGCCAAGGTCGGGCGCTACAAGTTCAACAAGAAGCTCGAAGTCGACGTGCCGATCACCACCGGCACGCTGACCGAGGACGACATCGTCGCCACCGTGGAATACCTCTGCCGGCTGCACGCCGGTGAGGAGGGCTACGAGGCCGACGACATCGACCACTTCGGCAACCGGCGCCTGCGCACCGTGGGTGAGCTGATCCAGAACCAGGTTCGGGTCGGCCTCTCCCGCATGGAGCGGGTGGTCCGTGAGCGGATGACCACGCAGGACGTCGAGGCGATCACCCCGCAGACCCTGATCAACATCCGCCCGGTGGTGGCGGCGATCAAGGAGTTCTTCGGGACGTCGCAGCTGTCCCAGTTCATGGACCAGACCAACCCGCTGGCGGGCCTGACCCACCGGCGCCGGCTGAGCGCGCTCGGCCCGGGTGGTCTGTCCCGGGAGCGGGCCGGCTTCGAGGTCCGCGACGTGCACCCGTCCCACTACGGCCGGATGTGCCCGATCGAGACGCCGGAAGGCCCGAACATCGGCCTGATCGGCGCGCTGTCCACCTTCGCCCGGGTCAACCCGTTCGGCTTCATCGAGACGCCGTACCGGAAGGTCGTCGAGGGTCGGGTCACCGACCAGATCGACTACCTGACCGCGGACGAGGAGGACCGGTTCGTCAAGGCCCAGGCCAACGCGCGCCTGAAGGCTGACGGCACGTTCGCCGAGGACCGGGTGCTCTGCCGTCGTAAGGGTGGCGAGACCGAGGACGTCGTCCCCGGTGCCGTCGACTACATGGACGTCTCGCCCCGGCAGATGACCTCGGTCGCGACCGCCATGATCCCGTTCCTCGAGCACGACGACGCCAACCGGGCACTGATGGGCGCGAACATGCAGCGCCAGGCGGTGCCGCTGGTCAAGGCCGAGGCGCCGCTCGTGGGCACGGGCATGGAATACCGTGCCGCGGTCGACGCTGGCGACGTGGTGGTCGCCGAGGTCGGCGGTGTGATCGAGGATCTCTGCGCCGACTACGTAACCATCCACCAGGATGACGGCCACCGCCGGACGTACCTGCTGCACAAGTTCCGCCGCTCCAACGCTGGCTCCTGCGTCAACCAGAAGCCGGTGGTCTTCGAGGGCGACCGCGTCGAGGCCGGTCAGGTCATCGCCGACGGGCCGTGCACCGACGAGGGCGAGATGGCACTCGGGCGCAACCTGCTGGTGGCGTTCATGTGCTGGGAGGGCCACAACTACGAGGACGCGATCATCCTGTCGCAGCGCCTCGTGCAGCAGGACGTGCTCACCTCGATCCACATCGAGGAGCACGAGGTCGACGCCCGGGACACCAAGCTCGGTCCGGAGGAGATCACCCGCGACATCCCGAACGTCAGCGAGGAAATGCTCGCCGACCTCGACGAGCGCGGCATCATCCGGATCGGTGCCGAGGTCGTTCCCGGCGACATCCTGGTCGGCAAGGTCACGCCCAAGGGTGAGACCGAGCTGACCCCGGAGGAGCGCCTGCTCCGCGCGATCTTCGGTGAGAAGGCGCGTGAGGTTCGGGACACCTCGCTGAAGGTGCCGCACGGCGAGACCGGCACGGTCATCGGTGTGCGCACGTTCTCCCGCGAGGACGGCGACGAGCTGCCGCCGGGCGTCAACGAGCTGGTTCGGGTCTACGTCGCCCAGAAGCGCAAGATCCAGGACGGCGACAAGCTCGCCGGCCGGCACGGCAACAAGGGCGTCATCTCGAAGATCCTGCCGGTCGAGGACATGCCGTTCCTCGAGGACGGCACCCCGGTCGACATCGTGCTCAACCCGCTCGGCGTGCCGAGCCGGATGAACATCGGCCAGGTGCTGGAGACCCACCTCGGTTGGGTCGCCAAGACCGGTTGGAAGGTCGAGGGCGACGACGCCGAGTGGAAGCGCCAGCTCCGCTCGATCGACGCGCACGAGTCCGAGGGTGACACGAACGTGGCCACCCCGGTCTTCGACGGTGCCCGCGAAGAGGAGATCTCCGGTCTGCTCGAGTCGACCCTGCCCAACCGGGACGGCAAGCAGCTGATCGGGCGTACCGGCAAGGCGCAGCTGTTCGACGGTCGTTCCGGCGAGCCGCTGCCCGACCCGATCGCTGTCGGTTACGTCTACATCCTGAAGCTCAACCACCTGGTCGACGACAAGATCCACGCTCGTTCGACCGGCCCGTACTCGATGATCACGCAGCAGCCGCTTGGTGGTAAGGCGCAGTTCGGTGGTCAGCGTTTCGGTGAGATGGAGTGCTGGGCGATGCAGGCGTACGGCGCCGCGTACGCCCTGCAGGAGCTGCTCACGATCAAGTCCGACGACGTGCTCGGCCGGGTGAAGGTCTACGAGGCCATCGTCAAGGGCGAGAACATCCCGGAGCCGGGCATCCCGGAGTCGTTCAAGGTGCTGCTCAAGGAGCTGCAGTCGCTGTGCCTCAACGTTGAGGTGCTGTCCAGCGACGGTGTGGCCCTGGAAATGCGCGAGACCGACGACGAGGTGTTCCGGGCCGCTGAGGAGCTGGGCATCGACCTGTCCCGGCGCGAGCCGAGCTCGGTCGAAGAGGTCTGAGGTGAGCGGTCGGGGGCCGGTTCGCCGGCCCCCGACCCCGCCCGAGAATTAGCAGTACAGACGACGACATAGGGGACATAGTGCTCGACGTCAACTTCTTCGACGAGCTGCGCATTGGTCTCGCCACCGCCGACGACATCCGTCAGTGGTCGCACGGCGAGGTCAAGAAGCCTGAGACGATCAACTACCGCACCCTGAAGCCGGAAAAGGACGGGCTCTTCTGCGAGAAGATCTTCGGTCCGCAGCGGGACTGGGAGTGCTACTGCGGTAAGTACAAGCGCGTCCGGTTCAAGGGCATCATCTGTGAGCGCTGCGGCGTCGAGGTGACTCGCTCCAAGGTCCGTCGTGAGCGGATGGGGCACATCGAGCTCGCTGCTCCGGTGACCCACATCTGGTACTTCAAGGGCGTGCCGAGCCGGCTGGGCTACCTGCTGGACCTCGCCCCCAAGGACCTCGAGAAGATCATCTACTTCGCCTCGTACGTCGTGACGAGCGTGGACGCGGAGTCGCGTCACCGCGACCTCTCGACGATCGAGAACGAGATCCTGGCCGAGAAGCGGCAGTCCGAGAACAGCCGCGACTCGGAGATCGAGAAGCGGGCCGCCAAGCTCGAGGCCGACCTGGCCGAGCTGGAGGCCGAGGGTGCCAAGGCGGACGTCCGGCGCAAGGTCAAGGAGGGCGGAGAGCGCGAGATGCGCCAGATCCGCGACCGGGCCCAGCGCGAGATCGACCGCCTGGACGAGGTGCTTGACACCTTCCGCAAGCTGGAGCCGAAGCAGCTGGTCACCGACGAGCTGCTCTACCGCGAGCTGCGCGACCGGTTCGGTGAGTACTTCACCGGTTCCATGGGCGCGGAGGCGATCAAGGCGCTGGTCCAGAACATGGACCTCGACGCCGAGGCCGAGAGCCTGCGGGAGACCATCCGGTCCGGCAAGGGCCAGCGGAAGATCCGGGCGCTCAAGCGACTCAAGGTCGTCGCGGCGTTCCTGAACACCCGCAACTCGCCGCTCGGCATGGTGCTGGACTGCGTCCCGGTCATCCCGCCGGACCTGCGCCCGATGGTGCAGCTCGACGGTGGCCGCTTCGCGACCTCGGACCTGAACGACCTGTACCGCCGCGTGATCAACCGGAACAACCGCCTCAAGCGACTGATCGACCTCGGCGCACCCGAGATCATCGTCAACAACGAGAAGCGGATGCTCCAGGAGGCCGTCGACGCGCTGTTCGACAACGGCCGTCGTGGTCGGCCGGTCACCGGCCCGGGTAACCGCCCGCTCAAGTCGCTGTCCGACATGCTCAAGGGCAAGCAGGGCCGGTTCCGGCAGAACCTGCTCGGCAAGCGCGTCGACTACTCCGGCCGTTCGGTCATCGTGGTCGGCCCGAAGCTCAAGCTGCACCAGTGTGGCCTGCCCAAGCAGATGGCGCTGGAGCTGTTCAAGCCGTTCGTGATGAAGCGGCTCGTCGACCTCAACCACGCCCAGAACATCAAGTCCGCCAAGCGGATGGTCGAGCGTCAGCGCCCGGTCGTGTGGGACGTGCTGGAAGAGGTCATCGGCGAGCACCCGGTGCTGCTGAACCGCGCGCCGACCCTGCACCGTCTGGGCATCCAGGCCTTCGAGCCCCAGCTGGTCGAGGGCAAGGCGATCCAGATCCACCCGCTGGTCTGCACCGCGTTCAACGCCGACTTCGACGGTGACCAGATGGCGGTGCACGTGCCGCTGTCCGCCGAGGCGCAGGCCGAGGCGCGGATCCTGATGCTGTCGTCGAACAACATCCTCAAGCCGGCCGACGGTAAGCCGGTCACCATGCCCACCCAGGACATGGTCATCGGTCTGTACCACCTCACCCACCTCACCGCCGGTGAGAAGGGCGAGGGCCGGGCGTTCAGCTCGGACGCCGAGGCGCGGATGGCCTTCGACAACGGCGAGCTGCACCTGCAGGCCCCGGTGAAGATCCGCCTGCGGTCCGTGGTCGGTGTGGACAACGGTGCCGGCGCCGAGCCGTGGACCGCCCCGGAGGGCTGGGTCGAGGGTGACCCGCTGACCGTGGAGACCACCCTGGGTCGGGTGCTGTTCAACGAGACGCTGCCGCAGGGCTACCGCTTCGTGAACTACGAGATCCGCAAGGGTCAGCTCTCCGCGATCGTCAACGACCTCGCCGAGCGCTTCCCCAAGGTGGCCCTCGCGGCCACCCTGGACGGGCTCAAGGAGGCCGGTTTCCACTGGGCCACCTGGTCCGGCGTGACGATCGGCATGGAGGACGTCATCGCTCCGCCGCGCAAGGCGGAGATCCTGGCGAAGTACGAGAAGGAAGCCGACCAGATCGACAAGCAGTACCAGCGTGGTCTGATGACCGCCGAGGAGCGTCGCGGCGAGCTCATCACGATCTGGACCAAGGCGACCAACGAGGTCGCCAAGGAGATGGACACCGCTCTGCCGCAGGAGAACCCACTGTGGAAGATGATCAACTCGGGTGCCCGCGGTAACCTGCTCCAGCTCCGGCAGATCGCCGCGATCCGTGGTCTGGTGGCCAACCCGAAGGGCGAGATCATCCCGCGGCCGATCAAGGCCAGCTACCGGGAGGGTCTGTCCGTGCTGGAGTACTTCATCTCCACGCACGGTGCCCGTAAGGGTCTCGCCGACACCGCGCTGCGGACCGCCGACTCGGGTTACCTGACCCGTCGTCTGGTGGACGTCTCGCAGGACGTCATCATCCGTGAAGAGGACTGCGGCACCGACCGGGCGATCCCGATGCAGATCGGCGAGAAGCTCGACGGCAAGCTCGTCGTCCACACCCACGCCGAGACCAGCGTGCACGCCCGGACCCTGGCCGACGACATCAAGGGGCCGGACGGCACCGTGGTCGCCGAGCGCGGCCAGGACATCAACTCCATCGGGGTCGACAAGATCGTCGCCGCCGGCGTGGAGACGGTCCGGGTGCGCAGCGTGCTCACCTGCGAGTCGAAGCTGGGCGTCTGCGCGGCCTGCTACGGCCGGTCGCTGCCGACCGGCAAGTCTGTCGACATCGGCGAGGCGGTCGGCATCATCGCCGCCCAGTCCATCGGTGAGCCCGGTACGCAGCTGACGATGCGTACCTTCCACACCGGTGGTGTCGCGGGTGAGGACATCACCCAGGGTCTGCCGCGTGTGCAGGAGATCTTCGAGGCCCGGGTCCCGAAGGGTAAGGCGCCCATCGCCGACACCCCGGGTCGGATCCGGATCGAGGACGGCGAGCGCTCGCGGAAGATCATCGTGGTGCCGGACGACGGCAGCGAGGAGATCGTCTACGACAAGATCTCCAAGCGGGTCAAGCTCCGGACCCACGACGGCGGTCACGTCGCGGTCGGCGAGAAGCTGACCGAGGGCACCATCGACCCGCACGAGCTGCTGCGGATCATGGGTCCGCGGGCGGTCCAGGTCCACCTGACCAGTGAGGTCCAGGAGGTCTACCGCTCGCAGGGTGTGCTCATCCACGACAAGCACATCGAGATCATCATTCGCCAGATGCTCAAGCGGGTGACGGTCATCGACTCCGGCTCGACCGAGTTCCTGCCGGGTGTGCTTGTCGACCGGGCGCTGTTCGAGTCGGAGAACCGCCGGCTCGTCTCGGAAGGCGGCGAGCCCGCCGCCGGCCGTCCGGTGCTGATGGGTATCACCAAGGCCTCGCTGGCCACCGACTCCTGGCTCTCGGCGGCCTCCTTCCAGGAGACCACCCGGGTGCTGACCGACGCTGCGATCAACTCGCGCAGCGACTCGCTGGTCGGCCTCAAGGAGAACGTGATCATCGGAAAGCTCATCCCGGCCGGTACGGGCATCAGCAAGTACCGCAACGTCCGGGTCGAGCCGACCGAGGAGGCCAAGGCCAAGGTCTACTCGATGACCGGGTACCCGGAGACCGACTACGGCTTCGGACCGGCCAGCGGGCAGGCTGTGCCGCTTGACGACTTCGACTTCGGGTCGTACCGCTAAGACCAGGCACACGACGAGGCCCCCGGTACCCACCGGGGGCCTCGTCGTATCCGGACCCACCCACCCCGGTCCGAGTTCGGCATGATGGGGGGATGACGACCGCACCCGGGCAGGCGTCCGTCGCGCAGCAGGGGCTGCGCCACCCGTTGGACCCGGATCCGGCCCGAGCCACCAAGGCCCGGGCGGTTTTCGCGCTCGGACTGCTCGGCCTGCTGACCGGGTTGTTCATCGGCGGGGTGGTGCCGGCGACGGTGGCACTGCAACTGGCCCGGCAGGCTCGCCGGGAGGCGTACTCCTCGGGGGGCTTCCTGACCGGCGGCAGGTGGCTGCGGCGCGGAGAGCGGATGGCCTGGGCCGGCCTGGTGCTGGTCGCGGTCAGCGTGGTGACGGCGGTGGTGATCGGCGTGGTGCGGTTGGCCGGTACGCCGTTGGGCCACGACTATCCGGCGAACATGGACTGAGCCGCCGCGCCCGCCGACGGTGCCGGCACCCCCGGCGGTAGCCTGGCCGGTGTCCGCCGTGCGGCGATGGCGGCCTTTCGACAGGAGGACCACGTGACGGATCCGGCGCGGCCCCCTGCGGACGAGCCGGCCGGCCAGCCGGCTCCGTCCGAGCCGACTCCGTCCGAGCACACCGACTGGGCCCGACCGGGCCCGAGCAACGAGGCGCACCCACCCGCGTCCACGCCGAGTTGGGGCGCGCCGCACCCCGGCTGGGGTACGACGAGTCTCCCCGGCTCCGGCCAGGCGGACCCGGGCCCCGGAGTGCCGCCCCCGACACCGCCGAGCTGGGGTCCGCCGCAGTCCGGGCCGGCGGCTCCGCCCGGTTGGGGTCCGCCGGAGTCTGGGGCGGGTGTGCCGCCGGGTTGGGGTCCGCCGCAGTCCGGGGCGGGTGTGCCGCCCGGGTGGGGTCCGCCGGGGTCCGGTTCGGCACCCGGTTGGGCGGGCATGCCGGGCCATCCGGTTCCGCCACCCAGCGACGCCCAGCATCGGCCGCCGAAGCGGGTGGAGACGGTGCCGGGCACCCCGTTCGGGGTCGTGCACCTCGATGTGGCCCCGGTCACGTCGGGGTTGGCCATCGGGTCCCTGGTGGCCGGGATCGCGTCGGTCCTGGTGTCCTTGCTGGTGATCTGCTTCGGCGTGGCCTTCGTGGACGAGGGTGGGGCCTGGGCTTCCGGAGCGTTCGCCGCGCTCGGTTTGCTGGCCGGCGCCGGGGCGGTGGTCACCGGTCTGCTCGGCCGGCGGCAGATCCGTCGGCCGGCCGCGCCCCCTGCGGTCCGGTTCACCGGCCGAGGGCTCGCGGTGGCCGGCATCAGCTGCGGTGCGGCGGGGGGCCTGCTCAGCCTCCTCGGGCTCGGCGTCGCGCTGCTGCTCGCGCTGACCTGAGGTTGGTCACCGTCCGCTGCGGCACCCGACCCCGTTGGGCCCCGCCTGCCGCCGTCCGGCCCGGGGCCGATGGGTGGTCCTGCGGGGAAGCCGGTACACTTGTCTGCGTAGGTGCCCATCGCGGGCGACGGGGCAGGACGAGATTCGGCCGGCGGGCGTAGGACAGTCGCCGGGCCCTTCCGTTTTGACCTGGGCGGTTGTGGTAGGTACTCTTTCCCCTTGTGCCCGGGCATGCCCGGGCAACTCGTGCGTGCGCTGTTTCCGGATCCCGGGCGGCGGCACGACAAGCCAAGGATCCGGGGGCGGGGCGACCCGCGCGCCGGTGACACAAAACCCGATCGCACGCGTAAGCGTCCGCAACGGGACCGCGGAAAGGCGACACGCCCGACCGCGGGTGCCGGGGTCTCCGTGAGGTGGCCCCGGGTCGGAATGTAGGAGAGCCGGTCAGCAGGCCGGCTAACGAGCAGACGGCGCGGCCGCGAATGCGGCCGAAGGGAGCGGAGAAACCCGGTGCCCACGATCCAGCAGCTGGTCCGAAAGGGCCGCCAGGCGAAGACGACCAAGACCAAGACCCCGGCGCTGAAGGGTTCCCCTCAGCGGCGCGGCGTGTGCACCCGCGTGTACACCACCACCCCGAAGAAGCCGAACTCGGCGCTGCGCAAGGTCGCTCGCGTGAAGCTCAGCAGCCAGATCGAGGTGACCGCCTACATCCCGGGCGTCGGTCACAACCTCCAGGAGCACTCGATCGTGCTCGTGCGCGGTGGCCGGGTGAAGGACCTCCCCGGCGTGCGTTACAAGATCGTCCGCGGCTCGCTGGACACCCAGGGTGTCCGCAACCGCAAGCAGGCGCGCAGCCGTTACGGCGCGAAGAAGGAGAAGAGCTGACATGCCGCGTAAGGGACCCGCTCCGCGGCGGCCACTGGTCGCTGACCCGGTGTACAACTCGCCGCTGGTCACCCAGCTGGTGAACAAGATCCTGCTCCGCGGCAAGCGTCAGCTCGCCGAGTCGATCGTGTACGCGGCCCTCGAGGGCTGCCGCGAGAAGTCCGGCACCGACCCGGTCGTCACCCTCAAGCGGGCGATGGACAACGTCAAGCCGACCCTCGAGGTCCGCAGCCGTCGTGTCGGTGGCGCCACCTACCAGGTGCCGGTGGAGGTCCGCCCGACCCGGGCGACCACCCTGGGCCTGCGCTGGCTGGTCACCTACTCCCGCGCCCGTCGCGAGAAGACCATGGTCGAGCGGCTGATGAACGAGCTGCTGGACGCGAGCAACGGCCTCGGTGCCGCCGTCAAGCGGCGCGAGGACACGCACAAGATGGCCGAGTCGAACAAGGCCTTCGCGCACTACCGCTGGTAACACCCTGGTTCCGGCGCCTCCGGGCGCCGGAACCGCCACCAGTTGTGTCGAGACGACGATAAGTAGGGATTGAAGTGGCCGCCGCAGACGCGCTCGCCAACGTACGCAACATCGGCATCATGGCGCACATCGATGCTGGTAAGACCACGACCACCGAGCGGATCCTGTTCTACACCGGCATCACGTACAAGATCGGTGAGGTCCACGAGGGCGCTGCCGTCATGGACTGGATGGAGCAGGAGCAGGAGCGTGGTATCACCATCACCTCCGCTGCTACCAAGTGTGAGTGGAAGGGCCACACGATCCAGATCATCGACACGCCCGGCCACGTCGACTTCACGGTCGAGGTCGAGCGGTCGCTGCGGGTCCTGGATGGTGCGGTAGCGGTCTACGACGGTGTCGCCGGCGTGGAGCCGCAGACGGAGAACGTCTGGCGGCAGGCCGACAAGTACAACGTCCCGCGGATGTGCTTCGTCAACAAGCTCGACCGGACCGGCGCCGACTTCTTCCGCTGCGTGCAGATGATGATCGACCGGCTGAACGCCACCCCGCTGGTGCTCCAGATCCCGATCGGGCTCGAGGGCGACCACATCGGTGTCGTCGACCTGATCGGCATGCGCGCTCTCACCTGGCGTGGGGAGACCCAGAAGGGTGAGGACTACGCGGTTGAGGAGATCCCGGCCGACCTGGCCGACTCCGCTGCCGAGTGGCGCGAGAAGCTGATGGAGACCCTCGCCGACGTCGACGACTCGGTGATGGAGAAGTACCTGGAAGGCGAAGAGGTCTCCGTCGAGGAGATCAAGGCCGCCATCCGGCGTGCCACCATCGCCGGCAAGGCCAACCCGGTGCTGTGCGGCTCGGCGTTCAAGAACAAGGGCGTCCAGCCCATGCTCGACGCCGTTGTCGACTTCCTGCCGTCGCCGCTCGACGTCCCGGCGATCGAGGGTACGGCCCCCGACGGCGAGACCCCGCTGCTGCGTAAGCCGTCCAACTCGGAGCCGTTCTCCGGTCTGGCCTTCAAGATCCAGACGGACAAGCACCTGGGCAAGCTCACCTACGTGCGGGTCTACTCCGGCACGCTCGATTCCGGTTCCCAGGTGGTCAACTCCACCAAGGACCGCAAGGAGCGGATCGGCAAGATCTACCAGATGCACGCCAACAAGCGCGAAGAGCGTCCGTCGGCGCAGGCCGGTGACATCATCGCCGTGCAGGGTCTCAAGCAGACCACCACCGGCGACACGCTCTCCGACCCGGCGAACCCGGTGATCCTGGAGTCGATGACCTTCCCGGAGCCGGTCATCTCGGTGGCGATCGAGCCGAAGACCAAGTCCGACCAGGAGAAGCTGGGCACCGCCATCCAGCGGCTGGCCGAGGAGGACCCGACCTTCCGGGTCCAGCTCGACGAGGAGACCGGTCAGACGGTCATCTCCGGCATGGGTGAGCTGCACCTGGACATCCTGGTCGACCGGATGCGCCGCGAGTTCAACGTCGAGGCGAACGTCGGCAAGCCGCAGGTGGCGTACCGCGAGACCATCCGCCGCAAGGTGGAGAAGGTCGAGTACACCCACAAGAAGCAGACCGGTGGTTCCGGCCAGTACGCCCGCGTGATCGTGAGCGTCGAGCCGCTGCCGCTGGACAACGACTCGCCGACCTACGAGTTCGCGAACGCCGTCAGCGGCGGCCGGATCCCCCGGGAGTTCATCCCCTCGGTGGACGCCGGTGCGCAGGACGCGCTGCAGTACGGCATCCTGGCGGGCTTCCCGCTGGTCGGTGTCAAGCTGACGCTGCTCGACGGCCAGTACCACGAGGTCGACTCGTCGGAAATGGCATTCAAGATCGCCGGCTCGATGGTGATGAAGGACGCGGCCCGCAAGGCCGATCCCGCGTTGCTCGAGCCGATGATGGCCGTTGAAGTCACCACTCCTGAGGAGAACATGGGTGACGTCATCGGTGACCTCAACTCCCGCCGCGGCATCATCCAGGCGATGGAGGAGCGCAGTGGCGCCCGCATCGTCAGGGCTCTGGTGCCGTTGTCGGAGATGTTCGGCTACGTCGGCGACCTGCGGTCGAAGACCCAGGGCCGGGCTAGCTACAGCATGCAGTTCGACTCCTACGCCGAGGTTCCGCAGAGCGTCGCGAAGGAGATCATCGCCAAGGCAACGGGCGAGTAACGCCCTGAGCAGGTGATTCGTGGTTGGTCGCGGGAGGGTTCACCCGCCCGCGGCCACCACGATCGGATCGCGTGAGACCGGGCCTGTAGGCTTCATCGCCGCAGAACCCACAAAGGCTCTCCGACCGTCAGGTCGGAAAGGCTGTCGACAGAGTCCTAAGCGCCGACCGGCGCGCCGGGCGTACGAACCAAGAAGTCCACAGGAGGACACCAGTGGCGAAGGCTAAGTTCGAGCGGACTAAGCCGCACGTCAACATCGGCACCATTGGTCACATCGACCACGGTAAGACGACGCTGACGGCGGCCATCACCAAGGTCCTGCACGACCAGTACCCGGACCTGAACCCCTACACGCCGTTCGACGAGATCGACAAGGCGCCGGAGGAGAAGGCCCGCGGCATCACGATCTCGATCGCGCACGTCGAGTACCAGACCGAGGCGCGGCACTACGCGCACGTCGACTGCCCCGGCCACGCGGACTACATCAAGAACATGATCACCGGTGCCGCGCAGATGGACGGCGCGATCCTGGTGGTCGCGGCGACCGACGGCCCGATGCCGCAGACCCGCGAGCACGTGCTGCTGGCCCGTCAGGTTGGCGTGCCGTACATCGTCGTGGCGCTCAACAAGAGCGACATGGTCGATGACGAGGAGCTCCTGGAGCTCGTCGAGCTCGAGGTTCGTGAGCTGCTCTCCTCGCAGGAGTACCCGGGTGACGACCTGCCGGTCGTCCGGGTTTCGGCGCTGAAGGCCCTCGAGGGTGACCCCGAGTGGACCGGCAAGCTGCTGGACCTGATGTCTGCTGTCGACACCTCGATCCCGCAGCCGGAGCGCGAGGTCGACATGCCGTTCCTGATGCCGGTTGAGGACGTCTTCACGATCACCGGTCGTGGCACCGTCGTCACCGGTCGCGTGGAGCGCGGCGTTCTCCTGCCGAACGAGGATGTTGAGCTCGTCGGTATCAAGGAGAAGAGCTTCAAGACCAAGGTCACCGCGATCGAGATGTTCCGGAAGACCCTGGACGACGCCCGCGCAGGCGAGAACGTCGGCCTGCTGCTGCGTGGCACCAAGCGCGACGAGGTCGAGCGCGGCATGGTCGTCGTGAAGCCGGGCTCGAACACCCCGCACACGGAGTTCGAGGCGACGGTCTACATCCTCTCCAAGGAGGAGGGCGGCCGGCACACCCCGTTCTTCCAGAACTACCGCCCGCAGTTCTACTTCCGGACCACGGACGTCACCGGTGTCGTCACCCTCCCCGAGGGCACCGAGATGGTCATGCCGGGCGACAACACCTCCATGTCGGTGAAGCTGATCCAGCCCATCGCCATGGAGGAGAACCTCAAGTTCGCGATCCGCGAGGGTGGCCGCACCGTCGGCGCTGGGTTCGTCACCAAGATCATCAAGTGAACTAGGTAACCCCGATTAGACCCGCCGCCGGTCGTGCGGCATACTAGTCAGGTTGCGTAACGACAGTTCGTCGCCTGTGTTCGGCTTTCGCTGAACCTCCGGGTGGCGAGACAGTCGAGCGTGGGGTGGTTGGCGGCCCAGTCGCCAACCACCCTCGCACGGCGTTCAGGTCGCGGTAATGCGATCGGCGCCTTGACCCACCGCGCGGTCAGCACCACTCCGGAAGCACGGGGCGGAGCCTGGCCCGAGGGCGCGACACGCCCGACCGCGGGGGTCGGCGAAGTGGGCCTGTGCCAGCCGGCACAGGCGCCCGCAACACAGCGGCATCGAGAGAAGGAACAGAAGCCACCATGGCGGGACAGAAGATCCGCATCCGGCTCAAGGCCTATGACCACGAGGTCGTCGACTCCTCGGCTCGGAAGATCGTCGAGACGGTGACGCGCACCGGGGCGCAGGTCGCGGGCCCGGTGCCGCTGCCCACGGAGATCAACCGTTTCTGCGTTATCCGCTCGCCGCACAAGTACAAGGACTCGCGCGAGCACTTCGAGATGCGCACGCACAAGCGGCTGATCGACATCATCGACCCGACCCCGAAGACGGTCGACTCGCTCATGCGCCTCGACCTGCCGGCTGGCGTCGACATCGAGATCAAGCTGTAGGGACCGGACAAATGGACAGGCAAGTCAAGGGGATCCTGGGCGCCAAGCTCGGCATGACCCAGGTCTGGGACAACAACAAGGTTGTTCCCGTGACCGTGGTCGAGGCCGGCCCGTGCGTCATCAGCCAGGTTCGTAGCGCCGAGAAGGACGGTTACTCCGCGGTCCAGCTGGCCTACGGCACCATCGACCCGCGCAAGGTCAAGAAGCCGATCGGTGGGCACTACGCCAAGGCGGACGTGGCGCCGCGCCGGCACATCGTCGAGCTGCGCACCACTGACGCGGGGGAATACTCGCTCGGCCAGGAAGTAACCGTCGAGGAGTTCCCGGCCGGCGTCACCATCGACGTCACCGGCAAGACCAAGGGCAAGGGCTACGCCGGCCCGATGAAGCGGCACGGCTTCCACGGTCTGGGTGCCGGTCACGGTGTCGAGCGCAAGCACCGTTCGCCCGGTTCCATCGGCGCCTGCGCGACCCCCGGTCGCGTCTTCAAGGGCACTCGGATGGCCGGTCGGATGGGTGGCGTGCGGTACACCGTGCAGAACCTCACCGTCCAGGCGGTCGACACCGAGAACAACCTGCTGCTCGTCCGGGGTGCCATCCCCGGTCCGAAGGGCGCGCTGGTTCTGGTCCGTACCGCGGCCAAGATCAAGGTGAAGAAGGGCGGTGCGGCCAAGTGACCACCGTTGACGTGCGCACCGTCGAAGGCACCACCAGCAGCTCGGTCGAGCTGCCGGCGGACATCTTCGACGTGCAGGCCAACGTCGCGCTGATGCACCAGGTCGTGGTGGCCCAGCTCGCGGCGGCCCGACAGGGCACGCACAAGGCCAAGACCCGCGGCGAGGTCGCCGGTGGCGGCAAGAAGCCGTACAAGCAGAAGGGCACCGGTCGCGCCCGGCAGGGCTCGATCCGCGCGCCGCAGTTCGCCGGCGGTGGCGTCGTGCACGGTCCCGTGCCGCGCGACTACAGCCAGCGGACCCCGAAGAAGATGAAGGCCGCCGCGCTGCGGGGTGCCCTCTCCGACCGGGCCCGCGCCGGGCAGGTGCACGTCGTCGAGGCGTTCGTCTCGGGCGAGAAGCCGTCGACCAAGGCGGCCCTGGCCACGCTGACCAAGCTCACCGAGGCCCGTCGGGTCCTGGTCGTGCTGAGCAGCACCGACGAGCTGAACTGGGTGTCGCTGCGCAACGAGCCGCGCGTGCACCTGATCGAGTCCGGCCAGCTGAACACGTACGACGTGCTGGTGGCCGACGACGTGGTCTTCACCAAGGACGCCCTGGACGAGTTCCTGGGCGTGCCCGCCGAGACCACCGAGGAGGGTGGCAAGTGAGCACGATCGCCGACCCGCGCGACATCATCGTGGCGCCGGTCGTCTCGGAGAAGAGCTACAGCGAGCTGAACCGGAACTGGTACACCTTCCTGGTGCACCCGGACGCGAACAAGACCGAGATCAAGATCGCTATCCAGCAGATCTTCAACGTCCGCGTCCTGACGGTCAACACGCTCAACCGCCAGGGTAAGCGCAAGCGCACCAAGACCGGCTTCGGTCAGCGCAAGGCGACCAAGCGGGCGATCGTGAAGCTGGCTGACGGTGACCGCATCGAGGCCTTCGGCGGCCCGGTCAGCTGAGGGGTGTAGACAATGGCTATCCGTAAGTACAAGCCGACGACGCCGGGCCGACGTGGCTCGAGTGTCGCTGACTTCGCCGAGATCACCCGGTCCACGCCGGAGAAGTCGCTGCTGGTTCCGCTGCCGAAGAAGGGCGGGCGTAACGCCCACGGCCGGATCACGACGCGGCACCACGGCGGCGGTCACAAGCGCCAGTACCGTCTGATCGACTTCAAGCGGGTCGACAAGGACGGCGTGCCGGCGAAGGTCGCTCACATCGAGTACGACCCGAACCGCACGGCGCGCATCGCGCTGCTGCACTACGCCGACGGCGAGAAGCGGTACATCATCGCGCCGAAGGACCTGAAGCAGGGCGACCGCGTCGAGTCCGGGCCGGGCGCCGACATCAAGCCGGGTAACAACCTGCCGCTGCGCAACATCCCGGTCGGTACCACCATCCACAACGTGGAGCTGCGTCCGGGTGGCGGGGCCAAGCTGGCCCGGTCCGCCGGTGTCGGTATCCAGCTGCTCGGCCGCGAGGGGGCGTACGCGACCCTGCGTATGCCGTCCGGCGAGATCCGGCGGGTGGACGTCCGCTGCCGCGCCAGCGTCGGCGAGATCGGTAACGCCGACCAGTCGAACATCAACTGGGGCAAGGCCGGCCGGATGCGGTGGAAGGGCAAGCGCCCGACCGTCCGTGGTGTCGCCATGAACCCGGTCGACCACCCGCACGGTGGTGGTGAGGGTAAGACCTCCGGTGGTCGCCACCCGGTCAACCCGCAGGGTAAGCCCGAGGGCCGCACCCGCCGTAAGGGCCAGCCGAGTGACCGGCTGATCGTCCGCCGCCGCTACGCCACGCGTAAGCGCGGCTGAGGGAGATAAGACATGCCTCGCAGCCTGAAGAAGGGCCCGTTCGTCGACGACCACCTGCTCAAGAAGGTGGAAGTACAGAACGACAAGGGCTCCAAGAACGTGATCAAGACCTGGTCGCGGCGTTCGACGATCATCCCCGAGATGCTGGGGCACACGATCGCCGTTCACGACGGACGCAAGCACGTCCCGGTGTTCGTGACCGAGGCGATGGTCGGGCACAAGCTCGGCGAGTTCGCGCTGACCCGCACGTTCAAGGGTCACGAGAAGGACGACCGGAAGAGCCGTCGGCGCTGACGCCGCCAGGCATACGGATAGAGGGAACAAGGGGTTACAGCGATGCCAGGAAAGGGCGACGCTCCGGTGCTTCCGGGCGCGCGGGCGGTTGCGCGGCACGTGCGCATCTCGCCGATGAAGGCGCGCCGGGTGGTCAACCTCGTCCGCGGCCTGCCCGCGAAGGAGGCGCTCACGGTGCTGCAGTTCGCGCCGCAGGCTGCGAGCGAGCAGGTGTACAAGGTGCTCGCTAGCGCGATCGCCAACGCGGAGAACAACGAGCGGCTGGACCCCGACGCGCTGCTCGTCAGCGAGGCCTTCGTGGACGAGGGCCCGACGATGAAGCGGTTCCAGCCGCGGGCGCAGGGTCGGGCGTACCGAATCCGCAAGCGCACCTGCCACATCACCGTGGCGGTCGAAGCGGTCGCGCCGGCAGCGCCGAGGAAGGCCGCGGCGAAGAAGGCCGCCCCGGCCACGGAGGCCGCACCGGCCGAAGCGCAGAGCAAGACGGAGGACGCCGAGTAATGGGTCAGAAGGTTCACCCCACTGGGTTCCGGCTCGGCATCTCGACCGACTGGAAGTCCCGCTGGTTCGCAGACAAGCTCTACAAGGACTACATCGGCGAGGATGTCAAGATCCGCCGGATGATGTCCAAGGGCCTCGAGCGTGCCGGGATTTCCAAGGTCGACATCGAGCGCACCCGCGACCGGGTCCGGGTCGACATCCACACCGCCCGGCCGGGCATCGTCATCGGCCGTAAGGGTGCGGAGGCCGACCGGATCCGCGGCGAGCTGGAGAAGCTCACCGGCAAGCAGGTTCAGCTGAACATCATCGAGGTGAAGAACCCCGAGTCGGACGCTCAGCTGGTCGCGCAGGGCGTGGCCGAGCAGCTGTCCAGCCGGGTCAGCTTCCGTCGGGCGATGCGCAAGGCCATGCAGTCGGCGATGAAGAACCCGGTCTGCAAGGGCATCCGGGTTCAGGTCTCGGGCCGCCTCGGCGGCGCCGAGATGAGCCGGACCGAGTTCTACCGTGAGGGCCGGGTTCCGCTGCACACGCTGCGGGCCAACATCGAGTACGGCTTCTTCGAGGCCCGTACCACGTTCGGTCGGATCGGTGTGAAGGTCTGGATCTACAAGGGCGACGCCGTCCCGGGCCGGGAGGCTCCGGCCGAGGCCGGTCCGTCCCGCCCGCGTCGTGGTGAGCGTGGCGACCGTCCCGAGCGTCCGCGTCGTGGCCGGTCGGGTTCGTCCGGCACCACGGCCGGTGGCACCGAGGCCGGGCGGGCTGCTGCGACCACCATCGCGCAGCAGGCCGAGACGCCGAGCGGCGAGCCGGTGGACAGCGCAGCTGTCGCCGCCGCGGCTGCTCCGGCAGAAACGCAGCAGGAGGGCTGACAGATGCTGATGCCGCGCAAGCCCCCGAAGGGCTTCCGCAAGCCGCACCACCCGGACCGCAGTGGCGCGTCCAAGGGTGGTAACCGGGTGGTGTTCGGCGAGTTCGGGATCCAGGCTCTCGAGCCGGCGTACGTGACGAACCGGCAGATCGAGTCGGCACGTATCGCGATGACTCGCCACATCAAGCGTGGTGGCAAGGTCTGGATCACGATCTTCCCGGACCAGGCCCTCACCAAGAAGCCTGCCGAGACCCGGATGGGTTCCGGTAAGGGTTCGCCCGAGTGGTGGGTCGCCAACGTCAAGCCGGGGCGGGTTCTCTTCGAGATGTCCTTCCCCAACGAGCAGACCGCGCGAGAGGCCATGCGTCGCGCGATCCACAAGCTCCCGATGAAGTGCCGCATTGTTACGCGCGAAGTGGGTGAATCCTGATGGCAGCGGGCGTTAAGGCGACCGAGCTGCGTGAGCTCTCCGAAGAGGAGCTGGTCACGAAGCTGCGGGAGGCCAAGGCGGAGCTGTTCAACCTCCGCGTGCAGGCCGCAACCGGGCAGCTCGACAACAACCGGCGGTTGCAGGTCATCCGTCGGGAGATCGCCCGGATCTACACGATCATGCGTGAGCGCGAGCTGGGGCTCTCGGCCGCGCCGACTGAGGTGACTGCATCATGACCGAAGAGACCGCCACCGCCGCCGCGCGGTCGCGCCGCAAGGTCCGCGAGGGCCTGGTGATCAGCGACAAGATGGACAAGACCGTCGTGGTCGAGGTCGAGGACCGGGTTCGGCACGCGCTGTACGGCAAGATCATGCGCCGTACGGCCAAGCTGAAGGTGCACGACGAGCAGAACGCCGCTGGCACCGGTGACCGGGTTCTCATCATGGAGACCCGGCCGCTGAGCGCCACCAAGCGTTGGCGGATCGTGGAGATCCTGGAAAAGGCCAAGTAGCGAAGGCTCGAGCTCGCCCGGCGTTGCGTCGGGCGTAGGTTCCGCCAGGCTCCGGCCGCTACGGCGGCCGGAGAACCGGCAGACATAGGAGATAGACGTGATTCAGCAGGAGTCGCGACTGCGCGTCGCCGACAACACGGGTGCTCGGGAGATCCTGTGCATCCGGGTTCTCGGTGGCTCGGGTCGGCGCTACGCGAGCATCGGCGACGTCATCGTGGCCACGGTCAAGGACGCCATCCCGGGTGCCGGTGTGAAGAAGGGCGACGTCGTCAAGGCGGTCGTCGTTCGCACGGCCAAGGAGAAGCGTCGGCCGGATGGCTCGTACATCCGCTTCGACGAGAACGCCGCCGTCATCATCAAGGACGGCGGGGACCCGCGTGGTACCCGCATCTTCGGCCCGGTGGGTCGGGAGCTGCGGGACAAGCGGTTCATGAAGATTATTTCCCTCGCGCCGGAGGTGTTGTGACCGTGAAGGTCAAGAAGGGCGACACGGTCGTCGTCATCGCCGGCAAGGACAAGGGTGCCAAGGGCAAGGTCATTCAGGCCTACCCGCGGCAGGACAAGGTCCTGGTCGAGGGCGTGAACCGGGTCAAGAAGCACACCCGCATCAGCACCACCCAGCGTGGCGCCAAGACCGGCGGCATCGTCACTCAGGAGGCCCCGATCCACGTCTCGAACGTGCAGGTCCTGGACTCCGACGGCAAGCCGACCCGCGTCGGTTACCGGATCGACGACAACGGCCAGAAGGTCCGCATCGCGCGTAGCACCGGTAAGGACCTGTGATGACCACGGCTACCGAAAAGACCCTGCCGCGCCTCAAGGAGCGGTACCGCAACGAGATCGTGGCCCAGCTGCGTGAGCAGCGCAGCTACGGCAACCCCATGCAGGTGCCGCGGCTGGTCAAGATCGTCGTCAACATGGGTGTCGGCGAGGCTGCTCGCGACGCCAAGCTGATCGACGGCGCGGTCCGCGACCTCGCCACGATCACCGGCCAGAAGCCGCAGGTGCGGCGGGCGACCAAGTCCATCGCGCAGTTCAAGCTGCGCGAGGGCATGCCGATCGGTGCGAAGGTGACCCTTCGCGGCGACCGGATGTGGGAGTTCCTGGACCGGCTGCTGTCCATCTCGCTGCCGCGTATCCGCGACTTCCGCGGTCTGGACGGGCGCAAGCTGGACGGGCACGGCAACTACACGTTCGGTCTGACCGAGCAGTCGGTGTTCCACGAGATCGACCAGGACCGGATCGATCGCCAGCGGGGCATGGACATCACGGTGGTCACGACCGCCACGACCGACGACGAGGGCCGGGCGCTGCTCAAGCTCCTGGGCTTCCCGTTCAAGGAGAACTGAGATGGCCAAGAAGGCGCTGATCATCAAGGCGGCCGCGAAGCCGAAGTTCTCGGTTCGCGCGTACACCCGCTGCCAGCGGTGCGGGCGTCCGAAGGCGGTCTACCGCAAGTTCGGGCTCTGCCGGGTCTGCATCCGGGAGATGGCTCACCGCGGTGAGCTGCCGGGCGTGTCCAAGGCTTCCTGGTAAGGGCGACCGCGTCCCGGCCGTCGGCCGGGAACTCCTGCACCGATTAGGTATTGCTCTTCGCCGTAGGCCCGGGGCTGATGCCCCGGGAACCCCGGCGAGAAAGGCTGACGAAATCCATGACGATGACCGACCCGATCGCAGACATGCTCACGCGTCTGCGTAACGCCAACCAGGCGTACCACGACCAGGTGAAGATGCCCTACTCCAAGATCAAGGCGAACATCGCCGAGGTCCTGAAGGCCGAGGGATACATCGCCACCTGGTCGGTCGAGGAGCCCGAGGAGGGTGCCGTCGGCAAGCGACTGGTCGTCGAGCTGAAGTACGGCCAGAACCGCGAGCGGAGCCTGGCCGGCATCAAGCGCGTGTCCAAGCCCGGTCTCCGGGTGTACGCCAAGTCGGACGGGCTCCCGCGGGTGCTCGGTGGGCTGGGCGTGGCGATCATTTCGACGTCCCAGGGGCTGCTGACCGACCGGCAGGCCCGCAAGCGGAGTGTTGGCGGGGAAGTCCTCGCCTTCGTCTGGTAACGGGAGACTGGTAGAAATGTCGCGAATTGGACGTAAGTCGATCCCGGTACCAGCCGGCGTCGACATCACGATCGACGGGCAGACCGTCAAGGTCAAGGGCCCCAAGGGCCAGCTTGAGCACACCCTCGCCGAGCCGATCACGGTCGAGCGGGCCGAGGATGGGCAGCTGAGCGTCAACCGGCCCAACGACGAGCGCAAGGCCAAGGAGCTCCACGGCCTGAGCCGTACGCTGGTTGCCAACATGATCGTCGGGGTCACCGAGGGCTACCGCAAGAGCCTGGAGATCGCCGGCACCGGTTACCGGGTCACCGCCAAGGGTTCGGACCTCGAGTTCGCGCTCGGGTTCTCGCACCCGGTGGTCGTCCCCGCCCCGGCGGGCATCACCTTCACGGTGGAGCGGCCGACCCTGTTCCACGTTGCTGGCATCGACAAGCAGCAGGTCGGTGAGGTCGCCGCCAACATCCGGAAGATCCGCCCGCCGGAGCCCTACAAGGGCAAGGGCGTGAAGTACCAGGGCGAGGTCATCCGCCGCAAGGCCGGAAAGGCAGGTAAGAAGTGAGCGCCACGCTGCTCAAGCGCCGCCGCGGTGTCGCCGCCAAGCGCGCCGTCGGGCGTGCGCGTCGACACTTCCGCGTCCGCAAGAACGTCACAGGTACGGCCGAGCGTCCGCGCCTGGTCGTCACCCGTTCGCTGCGGCACATGGTCGCCCAGATCGTCGACGACACCAAGGGTCACACCCTGGCGTCGGCGTCGACCCTGGACACCTCGCTGCGCGGCACGGAGGGCGACAAGAGCGCCCTCGCCGGCAAGGTGGGCGCGCTGCTCGCCGAGCGGGCCAAGGCCGCCGGCGTCTCCAAGGTCGTCTTCGACCGCGGCGGCAACCGGTACGCGGGGCGAGTCGCCGCGCTTGCCGACGCCGCCCGCGAAGCCGGGCTCGAGTTCTAACAACCCCGTCACGAGAGATAAGGAAGGCTGCTGATGCCAGGTCAACAGCGCCGTGGCGGCGGGTCCGGTGGCAACGAGGGTGGTCGCCGCGACAACCGCCGTGAGGGCGGCCGCGGAAACGCGCCCGTCGAGAAGACCCCGCACCTTGAGCGGGTCGTCGCGATCAACCGCGTCGCCAAGGTCGTGAAGGGTGGTCGTCGCTTCAGCTTCACCGCCCTGGTGATCGTGGGCGACGGCGACGGCACGGTCGGCGTGGGCTACGGAAAGGCCAAGGAGGTGCCCGCGGCGATCGCCAAGGGTGTCGAGGAGGCCAAGAAGCACTTCTTCAAGGTGCCGCGGATCGGTCAGTCGATCCCGCACCCGGTGACGGGTGAGGACGCCGCTGGCGTCGTGCTGCTCAAGCCGGCCTCGGCCGGTACGGGTGTCATCGCCGGTGGTCCGGTGCGCGCCGTGCTGGAGTGCGCCGGGATCCACGACGTGCTCTCCAAGAGCCTCGGCTCGTCGAACCCGATCAACATCGTGCACGCCACCGTGGCGGCCCTGAAGGGGCTTGAGTCCCCCGAGCAGGTCGCGGCGCGTCGTGGTCTGCCGGTGGAGGACGTCGCGCCGGCCGCCATGCTGGCGTCGCGTGCGGGGGTGGCGCGCTGATGGCACGTCTGAAGGTCACCCAGCTCCGGTCCGGTATCGGGACCAAGCACAACCAGCGTGAGTCGCTGCGTTCGCTCGGTCTCAAGCGGATCAACGACGTGGTGGTCAAGGAGGACCGGCCCGAGATCCGCGGCATGATCTTCACTGTGAGCCACCTCGTGAAGGTCGAGGAGGTCGAGTAATGACGATCAAGGTGCATCACCTGCGCCCGGCGCCCGGTTCCAAGACCGCGAAGACCCGCGTGGGTCGCGGTGAGGGTTCCAAGGGCAAGACCGCTGGTCGCGGTACCAAGGGTTCCAAGGCCCGCAAGAACATCTCGGCGGCGTTCGAGGGTGGGCAGATGCCCATCCACATGCGCCTGCCGAAGATGAAGGGCTTCAAGAACAGGTTCAAGGTCGTCTTCCAGGTGGTCAACCTGGACCGGCTCGCTGAGCTGTTCCCGAATGGTGGTCAGGTCGGCCCGCTGGAGCTCGTCGAGTCCGGCGCGGTTCGCAAGGGTCACCCGGTCAAGGTCCTCGGCACCGGGGACCTCGGCGGTGTGGCGCTCCAGGTCTCCGCGCACGCGTTCAGCGCGTCGGCCAAGGAGAAGATCGCTGCCGCCGGTGGCTCCGCCACCGAGCTGTAAGGCGTACCAACCCATGGCGCCCGTCCAGTTGTGAGCAACTGGCGGGCGCCATGGTCTGCCTGGGCCTTCGGCGGCCCGGTAACATCGGAATCGATTTATGTAGTCGGGCGCATCTGCCCGGACCGGGGTCGGACTGTTAGAGTCCCATCCCAGCCATGGATTGCGGGCACTCGCCCGTGATCCACCCCCACCCGCCAGGGATCACCGGCGGCCCGCCTCGCGCAGGAGGAAGAAGTTGCTGTCCGCCTTTCTCAGTGCGTTCCGTACGCCTGACCTGCGCAAGAAGCTGCTGTTCACAGTAGGCATCATCGCGGTCTACCGGCTGGGTGCGACGCTCCCCAGCCCGGGCGTCTCGTACGGCAACGTGCAGAAGTGCCTCGACTCCATCTCGGGTGACACGACGGGGCCGCTGAATCTGCTCAACCTCTTCTCCGGCGGAGCGCTGCTACAGCTCTCGGTCTTCGCGCTGGGCATCATGCCCTACATCACCGCGTCGATCATCCTGCAGCTGCTGACCGTCGTGATCCCGCGGCTGGAGCAGCTCCGTAAGGAGGGCCAGGCCGGCCAGGCGAAGATCACGCAGTACACCCGCTACCTGACCCTCGGTCTCGGTGTGCTGCAGGCTTCGGCGTTCGTGGCGCTGGCCCGCTCCGGCCAGCTGTTCCAGAACCGCTGCGACCAGTTCCCGATCATCCCGACCGGCACCGGCATCCCGGACTGGCTGACCCTGACCATCCTGGTGATCACCATGACCGCCGGCACCGGCATGGTCATGTGGCTCGGTGAGCTGATCACCGACCGGGGCGTCGGCAACGGCATGTCCGTTCTGATCTTCACCTCGATCGCGGCCCGGTTGCCCGGCGAGGGTTGGCAGATCAAGACCAGCCAGGGTTGGGGCAAGTTCGCCCTGGTCATCGCGCTGGTTCTGGTGGTCATCACAGCTGTCACCTTCATCGAGCAGGCGCAGCGCCGGATCCCGGTGCAGTACGCCAAGCGGATGATCGGCCGGCGGATGTACGGCGGCACCTCGACCTACATCCCGCTGAAGGTCAACCAGGCCGGTGTGATCCCGGTCATCTTCGGCTCGTCGCTGCTCTACCTGCCACAGTTGGCCCTGCAGTTCTTCGACCAGAACGATCCGGGCAAGGTCCAGGCGTGGATCCAGAACAACCTGGTCGCGCCGAACAGCCCGATCTACATCTCGGTCTACTTCCTGCTGATCATCTTCTTCACGTACTTCTACGTCTCGATCACGTTCAATCCGACCGAGGTCGCGGACAACATGAAGAAGTACGGCGGGTTCGTGCCGGGTATCCGGCCGGGCAAGCCGACTGCCGACTACCTCGACTTCATCCTCAGCCGGATCACCCTGCCGGGTGCGCTCTACCTCGGCATCATCTCGATCCTGCCGAACTTCTTCTTCATCTGGCTGGACAGTCAGCAGTACCAGAACTTCCCGTTCGGTGGCACCGCTGTGCTCATCATGGTCGGCGTCGGTCTGGAGACCGTGAAGCAGATCGAGAGCCAACTCATGCAGCGGAACTACGAAGGGTTCCTGCGGTAGATGAGACTCGTTCTGGTTGGCCCGCCGGGTGCGGGTAAGGGCACGCAGGCGGAGTTCGTCGCCGCGCACCTGTCGGTACCCAAGATCTCGACCGGAGACATCTTCCGCTCGAACGTCACCCAGGGCACGCCGCTCGGCGTCGAGGCCAAGCGATACATGGACGCAGGCGAGCTGGTTCCGGACGAGGTCACCATCAACATGGTCCGGGACCGGCTGGCCGAGCCCGATGCCAGCGAGGGCTTCCTGCTCGACGGCTTCCCGCGGACCACTCCGCAGGCGGCCGCCCTGGACAAGCTCCTCGCCGACCTGGGCACCGCGCTGGATCTGGTCCTGGAGCTGGTGGTCGACGACGACGAGGTGATCAGGCGGCTCTCCGGTAGGCGTACCTGCCGGGGCTGCGGCAAGATCTGGCACGTCGAGTTCGACGCCACCTCCCGGCCGGGCATCTGCGACAGGTGCGGCGCCGAGTTGTTCCAGCGCGATGACGACAAGCCGGAGACGATCGCCACCCGCCTGCGGGAGTACAGCGAGAAGACCGCGCCCCTTGTCGACTACTACGGCGCTCAGGGCAAGCTGGTAGGGATCGACGCCACCGGTCCGGTGGAGGACGTCACCACCCGGGCCATCGACGCACTGCGGTCGTACGGCGGCTGAGATCTCGCCGGACCACGGCGGATAGAGTGCGAACAGCGGGGTACGCGTGACGTGCCCCGCTGAACGGCCACGAAAGGTAATCGCTCCATGCGTCGTCCCCAGCTGGACATCCAGCTGAAGACCCCTGACCAGATCGAGAAGATGCGGGCCGCCGGTCTGGTGGTCGCCGAGGCGCTTCGCCGGATGCGCGAGGCTGTCGCCCCCGGTGTGAGCACCGCCGATCTGGACGCCATCGCCGAGTCGACCATCCGCGAGGCGGGTGGCGTGCCGTCGTTCAAGGGCTACCACGGTTTCCCGGCGTCGATCTGCTCGTCGGTCAACGAGCAGATCGTGCACGCGATCCCGTCGCCGGAGCAGGTGCTTCAGGCCGGTGATCTGATCTCGATCGACTGCGGTGCGGTGCTTGACGGATGGCACGGCGACTCCGCCATCACCGTCGGGGTCGGCGATGTCGACCCGGCACTGCTGAAGATGGCAGAGGTCGCCGAGGATGCCATGTGGGCCGGCATCGCCGCCGCCGCCCGCGGCGCGGCGAGCGGTAAGGGCCGGCTCACCGACATCTCGCACGCGGTGGAGAGCGCGGTCCGTAAGGGCGGCCGGTACGGCATCGTGGACGGCTACGGTGGGCACGGCATCGGCACCGAGATGCACCAGGACCCGCACGTGCTCAACCTGGGCCGGCCGGGCAAGGGCCCGCGTCTGGTGCCCGGCATGGCGTTGGCCATCGAGCCGATGATCACGATGGCGTCCCCGCGTACCGTCGAATTGGCCGACGGCTGGACGGTGGTCACCCGGGACGGCTCCATCGCGGCGCACGTCGAGCACTCGATGGCGCTGTTGCCCGACGGCGTCTGGGTGCTCACGGCCTTCGACGGGGGTCGCGCCCGCCTGGGCGACCTGGTGACCGCCCGCCAACCCGCGGCCTCGACAACCCCCTAGCACCCCGGCCGGTGCCGTGGCCGGCTTCATGATCGACCGAGCCCTGGGGTACGGCGTGGCTGGCGTGCCGGTGGCATGCTTGCCGGCATGGACGGGCGCGACAGGATGCGAGCGGCGGACGCGGACCGCGAGGCGGTGGCCGAACGGCTGCGGGCCGCCCTCAACGAGGGTCGTCTGGACCTGCACGAGTACGACGAGCGGTTGCAACGGGCCTACGCCGCGCGCACGTACGCCGAGCTGGACACGCTGCTGGTCGACCTGCCACCGGTGCCGCCCCCGTCGCAGCCGGCGCTGCGGTCGGCCAGCCCGACGGCCCAGCCGTCCACCGGTCGGCTCGCCTCGTTCGCGCTCGGCGACACAAGTCGTTGGCTGGGCGAGGTGTGGTGGCCGTACCTGAGGGTGCTCGCCATCGTGGTGACCGTCTGGGGCGTGACCTCGCTGCTGAGTTGGGAACTGCTCTACTTCTGGCCGATCTGGGTGGCCGGGCCGTGGGGGGCGGTACTGCTGCTCCGGACCGTCGGCGGGCTGGCCGGGGGAGAGCCCAGGCGCCAGGCGATCGAGCGGGAGCGCAAGCGGGTGAAGCGGGAGCGCAAACGCGAACTCCGCGCCAACGAACCAGACAACCCACCCCCCGCCACCTGATCCACCCACCCACCCACCCACCCACCCCCACCCCGCGCGTCCCGCCGCACCGCGCGTTGATCATGGAGTTAGCGTCACCTCGGGCGGCGTGTCGTGACAATAACTTCATGATCAACGGGAGGGTGCGGGTTGGGGTGGGTGGCCGGTTTGGCGTGCGCGTGCAGGCCGGCGTACACTTTCAGATCGGCGCACAGCGTCCACTCCGGCATGCCCACCCTGCGCTTCGGTGGGACCTGGAGCCGCGGCTGGCGCGGTCTTCTGATTCTGGTCAGATTTCCGTGTAAGACGTTGTGGGCCGCCCGGAGTAATCGACGTCAGGACAGCGGAGGACATGCCGAAAAAAGACGGAGCCATTGAGATCGAGGGTCGGGTCATCGAGCCCCTGCCGAACGCCATGTTCCGGGTAGAGCTCGCGAACGGCCACAAGGTGTTGGCTCACATCAGCGGCAAGATGCGGCAGCACTACATCCGCATTCTTCCGGAGGACCGGGTCGTCGTCGAACTTTCGCCGTACGACCTGACCCGCGGGCGCATCGTCTACCGCTACAAGTAGTCCTGACGACGGCCGGGAAGTCCCGTGTCCGTCTTCGACGTCCGGCGTCGCGCATCGCGCGTCCCCGGGCCAGATGGGAAGTAAGGCAACCGTGAAGGTCAAGCCGAGCGTCAAGAGGATCTGCAACAAGTGCCGGGTAATCCGCCGGCACGGCCGGGTCATGGTCATCTGCAGCGACCCGCGCCACAAGCAGCGCCAGGGCTGACTCAGCCCACATCACACATGCTCGTCCCAGCCGCGAGCGGTACGCGAGTCGTACTCCTTCGTGGCTGACCCCCGGTCGGAGGCCGGGGCCCGCTCGGGCAGCGACCGATCCCGGTCGCCGGCGCTCACCGCGTCGGAAAGACGGGACGGCCGGTAGCGGGATGGGACGGGTCCACACCTCCGCCACACATCACGAGGAGTACGCCCGCACATGGCACGTCTAGTCGGCGTGGATCTCCCCCGCGAAAAGCGGTTGGAGATCGCGCTCACCTACATCTTCGGGGTCGGTCGCACCCGCGCCCTGGAGACACTCGCCGCTACCGGCATCTCGCCGGACAAGCGCGCTCGGGACCTCACGGACGAGGAGCTCGTGCAGCTCCGCGACCACATCGAGGGCAACTACAAGGTTGAAGGCGACCTGCGCCGCGAGGTCGCCGCTGACATCCGCCGCAAGGTTGAGATCGGCTGCTACGCCGGCATCCGGCACCGCCGGGGCCTGCCCGTGCGTGGCCAGCGGACCAAGACCAATGCCCGGACCCGCAAGGGCCCGAAGCGGACCGTCGCCGGCAAGAAGAAGCCCGGCAAGAAGTAGTTCTTGACCGGAATTCGGGTCGATGTCGGGTCTAGGAAGACCGGACCGTCCGGCCCGATCCGGAAAGTCAACTAGGAGCGCACAGACTTATGCCACCGAAGGCTCGTGCCGGAGCCGCTGTAAAGAAGGTCCGGCGCAAGGAACGCAAGAACGTCGCCCACGGGCAGGCGCACATCAAGAGCACGTTCAACAACACCATCGTGTCCATCACGGACCCGACCGGTGCGGTCATCTCCTGGGCCTCCGCTGGCCAGGTGGGCTTCAAGGGCTCCCGCAAGTCGACTCCGTTCGCCGCGCAGCTGGCCGCCGAGGCTGCCGCGCGTCGCGCCATGGAGCACGGCATGCGCAAGGTCGACGTGTTCGTCAAGGGCCCCGGCTCCGGCCGGGAGACCGCCATCCGTTCGCTGCAGGCCGTGGGCCTCGAGGTCGGGCAGATCGCCGACGTCACCCCGCAGCCGCACAACGGATGCCGTCCGCCGAAGCGTCGCCGGGTCTGAGAGGTAGAGAGAGATGGCTCGTTACACCGGTGCAGACTGCCGCCGTTGCCGGCGGGAGAAGATGAAGCTGTTCCTCAAGGGCAGCAAGTGCGATGGTCCGAAGTGCCCGTTCGAGTCCCGGCCGTTCCCGCCCGGGCAGCACGGCCGCGGCCGCACCAAGGAGACGGAGTACCTGCTCCAGCTCCGCGAGAAGCAGAAGGCCCGCCGGGTTTACGGCGTGCTGGAGAAGCAGTTCCGCGGTTACTACGAGGAAGCCGTTGGCAAGCAGGCCAAGACCGGTGAGGTCCTCCTGCAGATCCTCGAGTCGCGGCTGGACAACGTCGTTTACCGGGCCGGCTACGCCCACTCGCGGGACATGGCCCGCCAGCTGGTCAAGCACGGTCACTTCACGGTGAACGGCAAGAAGGTCGACATCCCGTCGTACCGCGTCAAGGAGCACGACATCATCGAGGTTCGGGGCAAGAGCAAGGAGCTCACCCCGTTCATCGTCGCGCAGGCCCAGGCCGGCTCGAAGACGGTTCCGGCGTGGCTTGAGGCCATCCCGAGCCAGATGAAGGTGCTCGTGCACTCCCTCCCGGCCCGGCAGGTCATCGACACGCAGGTCCAGGAGCAGTTGATCGTCGAGCTCTACTCCAAGTAGTCCGAGCTCGTTCGGTGGCCCGCCCTTCGGGGCGGGCCACCGGAACAGTTTGTGTCGTGGGCGTCAAATAGCGGGCGCCCCGGAAGAGAAGAGAAAAGATGCTCATCAGCCAGCGACCCTCCCTCTCCGAGGAGTCGATCAACGAGACCCGGTCGCGGTTCGCCATCGAGCCGCTCGAGCCGGGCTTCGGCTACACCCTGGGTAACTCGCTGCGGCGTACGCTGCTGTCGTCGATCCCGGGCGCGGCCGTCACCTCGATCAAGATCGACGGTGTGCTGCACGAGTTCACCACGATCCCCGGTGTCAAGGAGGACGTGGTCGAGCTCGTCATGAACATCAAGGAGCTGTGCGTCAGCTCCGAGCACGACGAGCCGGTCAGCATGTACCTGCGCAAGCAGGGCCCGGGCGACGTGACCGCGGGCGACATCCAGCCGCCGGCCGGCGTCTCGGTGCACAACCCGGATCTCAAGCTCGCCACCCTGAACGGCAAGGGCCGGCTCGACATGGAGCTGACCGTCGAGCGGGGCCGGGGCTACGTGACGGCTGCACAGAACAAGCAGTCCGGCGCGGAGATCGGCCGGATCCCGGTCGACTCGATCTACTCGCCGGTGCTGAAGGTGACCTACCGCGTCGAGGCGACCCGTGTCGAGCAGCGCACCGACTTCGACCGGCTGATCATCGACGTCGAGACCAAGCCGTCGATGGGTCCGCGTACCGCGCTGGCCTCCGCCGGTTCGACGCTCGTGGAGCTGTTCGGGCTGGCCCGGGAGCTGGACGAGACCGCCGAGGGCATCGACATCGGGCCGTCCCCGCAGGACGCCCAGCTGGCGGCGGACCTCGCTCTGCCGATCGAGGAGCTGGACCTCACCGTCCGCTCCTACAACTGCCTCAAGCGCGAGGGCATCAACTCCGTTGGTGAGCTCATCGGGCGTACCGAGGCCGACCTCCTCGACATCCGCAACTTCGGGCAGAAGTCGATCGACGAGGTCAAGATGAAGCTCGCCGGGATGGGTCTCGGGCTGAAGGACTCGGCTCCGAACTTCGACCCGGCGCACGTCGTGGACACCTTCGGCGAGGCCGACTACGACACCGACGACTACCGCGAGACCGAGCAGCTCTAGTCCGCGCTGCCGCCACAACTGAGGAGCACCAACAATGCCCACGCCCACCAAGGGCCCCCGCCTCGGCGGCAGCCCCTCGCACGAGCGGCTGATGCTCGCCAACCTGGCGACCGCGCTGTTCCAGCACGGCAAGATCCAGACCACCGAGACGAAGGCCCGCCGGTTGCGTCCGCTGGCCGAGCAGCTCATCACCAAGGCCAAGCGCGGTGACCTCGCCTCGCGGCGGCGGGTGCTGGGTGTCGTCAAGGACAAGGACGTGGTCTACGCCCTGTTCGACCAGATCGCGCCCCGGTACTCCAACCGCCCCGGCGGTTACACCCGGATCGTGAAGACCGGTCCGCGCAAGGGTGACAACGCGCCGATGGCGATCATCGAGCTGGTGGAAGAGCTTCAGGTCGCCGAGCCCAAGGTGAACAAGAAGACCGCCGCCCGCAAGGCCGCGCAGCAGGACAAGGTCGAGGCGCTCGCCCCGGCCGACGAGACCCCGCAGTCGGCCTCGGCCGACCAGGACTCCGAGGCGCCGGTGTCGGCGTCCGGTGACACCGCCGCCGCCCGCGAGGACAGCGACGAGGCCACCGAGAACAAGGCCTGATCCAGGGCATTGTCGGGCCCGGCACCCCATCGGGGTGCCGGGCCCGATCCGTAACAGGAGGTACGAGGTGGACGAGCGGATCCGGCTGCGGCTGGACGTCTCGTACGACGGCACTGACTTCTCCGGCTGGGCCGCGCAGCCGACCCGCCGCACCGTCGCCGGGGTGCTCGTCGAGACCCTGGACCTGGTCCTCGGCGCCGGCACGGTCACCGGGCTGACGGTGGCCGGCCGCACCGACGCGGGCGTGCATGCCACCGGGCAGGTGTGCCACCTGGACCTGCCTGCCGACGTGTGGCGGGAGCACGAGGGGCGGCTGCTCCGGCGCCTGGCCCGGCTGCTCCCCACCGACGTGCGGGTACGCGCGATGACCGGGGTGCCGGCCGACTTCGACGCCCGGTTCTCGGCCACCTTCCGGCGCTACGAGTACCGGGTCACCGATGCGCCCTTCGGCGCGGAGCCGCTGCGCCGGCACGAGGTGCTGGCCTGGCCGAAGCCGCTGGACCTGGCCGCGTTGAATGCCGCCGCGGCCGGGCTGGTCGGTGAGCACGACTTTGCCGCGTACTGCCGGCGCAAGGAGAACGCGACAACGTGGCGCGAGGTGACCCGGCTGGACTGGCGTCGCGACCCGGACGGGATCCTGGTCGCCACGGTGCAGGCCGACGCGTTCTGCCAGGCGATGGTGCGCAGCCTGGTGGGGGCGATGCTGGTGGCCGGGGACGGCCGCCGCCCGGTCGAGTGGCCGGGCAGCCTACTGGCCCGACAGGAGCGCTCAAGCGAGGTGACTGTGGCGCCCGCGCACGGGCTGACCCTGGTCGCGGTCGGCTACCCCGACGATCCGTCCGAGTACGCCCGCCGGGCCGACCTCACCCGTCGACTCCGGGCCCCGGTCGAGGGCTGAACGCCGACGGTGTGGCGAGTGCTCACTCGCCGGGCAGATCCTCGTCGGCGCTGCTGGCGGAGGGCTCCGGCGTCGGCTGGGCGGCAGTGCCGCCGTCGGCCCGCTGTTGCAGGACGCCCCGGCTGAGGTGCAGCTCGATCATGTCGAACAGGATCTCGCGGACCGTGGTGTCACCCGCCTTGATCGCCGCCCCGTCCCCGCGGACCACCAGGGCGTACGCCAGGTAGTGACCGCGTACCTGCCAGCCGACCCGGGCGGGCGCGCTGGCCAGTACGTCGGTGCCGTCACCGTCCTCGGCGGTGAGGCCACGGAAGCGGCCCTGCCGCTCGTCCAGCAGGGGGCGGATCCGGTCCCGGGCCCGTTCCGCGCTTACCTTGTCGGTGAGGTTGAACAACCCGGCGGTGACCAGGTGGGCGCCGTCGGGCGTCCGCAGGGTGGCCCGGACGACCTGGTTGCAGCCGAGGAGGGTCAGCAGGTCGGCGACCTCGCCGGTGGTGGCGACTGCGCAGCTGCCGCTGGACTGGGTCTTGAGTACCTGGTAGCTCGGTTGGCCGGCGGTGACGTTCAGTTCCTTGCCGGGAAAGAGTTCCTTGGCGGTGAGCGGGGCCTGGTCGGATTCTCGGGAGTCGAGGGCCAGCCGTTCCGCTGCGGCGGACGTCGGCGCGGCGTTCGGCTGGTACGTCGGGTCGGCCGTCGGTTGCCCGTTGCGCTCGTCGAGCAGCGCGGCGGCACCGAGGCCGCAGAGCGCGAGCAGCACCAGGACTGCCGCGCCGCCGATCAGCACCTGCCACAGCCGGCCACCAGCGCGCCGGTCTCTGGGGTGCGCCGCGACGGCGGAGGTGTAGACCTGGCTGCGGGGCGGGGCGGGCGGGATCTCGGTACGAGCCGGCGCGGGCGGAACCTGGGCGCGGGCCGGCGCGGGCTGCGTCGACGGCAGCGCGAGCTGGTTCGGCCGGGGCAGCGACGGCGTGGGGAAGCGGGACGGAGACGGTCCCGCCGGTGGGGGCGGACCGGCGCCGAACACCGACAGGTCGGACCCGGGCTCCGGGTACTCCGCGAAAGCGTCCTCATCGGACTCGTACCGATACACCATGACGCCCAGAGTAAGAGTGATTGTCCCTTTAGGGGGTAATATTAGGGAAATGTGCGCGTGGGTCGCGTCCTGGTCGGCCCGGGCCGGTGCGAGAATTGCCGGCGTGACCGGCGACCACTACTTCACCGCTCAGCCCGCAAGCGACGCTCCGTCGCGGGAGGTCGAGTTCTCCGTCGCCGACCGCGACTACCGACTCGTCTCGGCCGGCGGCGTCTTTTCCGCCAGCCGCCTCGACCCCGGCACGGCCGTACTCCTGCGAAAGGCCGAGCTGCCCGCCACCGACACCGCCGGTGACCTGCTCGACCTCGGCTGCGGGTTCGGCCCGATCGCCTGCGTACTTGCCGACCTGGCACCGGCGAGCACGGTCTGGGCGGTCGACGTCAACGCCCGCGCCCGCGAACTGACCGCCGCCAACGCGGCAAGGGTCGACGCCGCCGACCGCGTCCGGGTGCGCGCCCCGGACGACGTGCCGGCGGATATCCGGTTCGCCCAGATCTGGTCCAACCCACCCATCCGGATCGGCAAGGACGAGCTGCACGAGCTGCTGCTGCGCTGGCTGCCCCGACTCGCCCCGGACGGCGTCGGCTGGCTGGTCGTCGCCCGGCACCTCGGTGGCGACTCACTGCAACGCTGGCTCACCGAGCAGAGCCTGCAGGTCGAGCGGTACGCCAGCCAGAAGGGCTTCCGGGTGCTGCGGGTCACCCGGTAATTGGATGTCCCTGCCGCCCGCGCTGGGGCAGGATCCCGGCGTGGGATACGTGGATGTGGCAGCGGTCGGGCACGTCCTGCCCGACGGCCGGGAACTCTTCGCCGACGTGTCGTTCCGGGTGGGTGAGGGCAGCAAGGTCGCCCTGGTCGGGCCGAACGGCGCCGGAAAGACGACACTGCTGCGGATGGTCGCCGGTGACCTCCCGGTGGCGACCGGGGCCGTCGCCCGGTCCGGCGGTCTCGGCGTGATGCGGCAGTTCATCGGCATGATCGGTGACGAGTCGACGCTCGCCGACCTGGCATTGTCACTGGCCCCGCCGGCACTGCGCGCCGCCGGTCGCCGGCTCGCCGAGACCGAGGCGGCCATGCGGGCGGCCGAGGCCCGCGGCAAGTTCAGCAACGCCGCGGGCAAGGCCCAGCTGGCGTACGCCGATGCGCTCGGCGCCTGGGGAGAGGCCGGCGGGTACGACGCCGAGGTGCTCTTCGACACCGTCGCGACGATAGTGCTCGGCCAGCCCTGGGACGCCGTCCGGGACCGGCCGGTGCGCACCCTCTCCGGGGGGCAGCAGAAGCGCTTCGCGTTGGAGTTGCTGCTGCGCGGCCCGGACGAGGTGCTGCTGCTCGACGAACCTGACAACTTCCTCGACGTGCCCGGCAAACGCTGGCTGGAAGCGCGACTGCGCGAGTCGACGAAGTCGGTGCTGTACGTCTCGCACGACCGGGAGTTGCTGGCCCAGAGCGCCGACCGGGTGGTGGCCGTCGAGGGTGGCAGCGCCTGGGTGCACCCGGGCGGCTTCGCCAGCTGGTACGACGCCCGCGTAGCCCGGCACGCCCGCCTCGACGAGCTGCGCCGGCGCTGGGACGAGGAGCACCAGAAGCTGCGCGAGCTGATGCTGATGTACAAGCAGAAAGCCGCGTACAACGACGGGTTGGCCTCGCGCTACCAGGCCGCGCAGACCCGGTTGCGCAAGTTCGAGGAGGCCGGGCCGCCGCCCGTACCCCCGAAGGACCAGGACATCCGGATGCGGCTGAGCGGCGGGCGGACCGGCAAGCGCGCGGTCGTCTGCGAGCAGCTTGAGCTCGACGGCCTGACCTACCCCTTCGACCTGGAGATCTGGTACGGCGACCGGGTGGCTGTGCTCGGTGCCAACGGCACCGGCAAGTCGCACTTCCTGCGGCTGCTGGCCCGCGGTGGCACCGACCCCGACCCGGCCAACGGGCCGGTCGACGGGGCGGGCGCGCTCGCACCGGTGGCGCACGACGGTACGGCCCGCCTCGGCGCGCGGGTCCGCCCGGGGCACTTCTCCCAGACCCACGACCGGCCGGAGCTGATGTCGAAGACGCTCGTCGAGATCCTCTGGCGCGGCGACGAGCACCGCACCGGGATGGACCGCCACGCGGCGATGGGGGTGCTCAGCCGCTACGAGTTGGCCGCCCAGGGCGACCAGCGGTTCGGCACGCTCTCCGGCGGTCAGCAGGCCCGTTTCCTGGTGCTGCTGCTGGAGTTGTCCGGGGCGACGCTGCTGCTGCTCGACGAGCCCACCGACAACCTCGACCTGGCCAGCGCGGAGGCCCTGGAGGCGGGCCTGAACGCCTTCGAGGGGACGGTGATCGCGGTCACCCACGACCGCTGGTTCACCCGATCCTTCGACAGGTTCGTGCTGTTCCGGGGCGACAGCGAGGTGGTGGAGACCCCGGAACCGGTCTGGGACGTCAAGTGATCCCGGCCGACCTGCCCGACCGGCTGTGCGCCGTCGCGGGGGTGGTCGCCGTGGCGCTCGGTGGTAGCCGGGCGCGCGGCGAGCACCGACCCGACTCCGATTGGGACCTGGGCGTGTACTACCAGGGTGAGCTGGACGTACCGGGGTTGCGGGCGCTGGCCGCGACGGTCGCCGATGATCCCGACGTGGTGCTCACCGCCCCGGGTGGTTGGGGTCCCTGGGTCGACGGCGGCGGTTGGCTGCGGATCGGCGGGGCCGCAGTGGACTGGATCTACCGGGACCTCGACCGGGTGCACCGCGTCTGGGCGGACTGCCAGGCCGGCCGGTACGAGGTCGGTGTGCAGGCCGGGCACCCACTCGGGTTCTACTCGTCGGCCTACGTCGGCGAGGTGGCGCTGTGCCAGGTGCTGGCGGACCCGACCGGACAGCTGACCCGGCTGCAGGGGCAGGCCCGGGACTATCCGCCCGCGCTGGCCGACGCGCTGGTGGCCGGCGGCTGGGAAGCCGGGTTCCTGCTGGACGGGGCGGCCAAGGCCGCCGTCGGCGGGGACAGCGCGTACGTCGCCGGCTGCCTGTTCCGGGTGGTCGGGGTGCTCGCTCAGGTGCTGCACGCGAGAGAACGCCGGTGGCTGGTCAACGAGAAGGGAATGATCGCCTCAGCAGGGCTGCTGTCGGGGGCACCTCCGCAGTTCGCGCGGCGGGCGCAGGCGTTGCTCGGTGGCGTCGGCAGCAGTCCGACCGAGCTGGCCGCGACCATCGACGCCGCCCGTGAGCTGGTCACCGAGGTGGTCGGCTGAGCCGCAACCGAGGTGGCCCGCACCGGGTCGGCATAGGGTGGATCTCGTGACTGAGATGACCTATCGCCGGTTGGGCGACTCCGGGCTCGTGGTTTCCGTGGTCGGCATCGGCTGCAACAACTTCGGCCGCAAGCTCGACCTCGACGGCACCCGCGCGGTGGTGGACGCCGCTCTGGACGCTGGGATCAACCTGTTCGACACCGCCGACATCTACGGCGAACCGCAGGGTGGCTCGGAGGAACTGCTCGGGCAGGCCCTCAAGGGCCGCCGGGACGACGTGGTGGTGGCCACCAAGTTCGGCATGGACATGAACGGCCTCAACGGCCCGGACTTCGGCGCCCGGGGCGCGCGGCGCTACATCGCCCGCGCCGTCGAGGCGTCGCTGCGCCGGCTCGGCACCGACCACATCGACCTGTACCAGATGCACGAGCCCGACCCGGGCACCCCGATCGACGAGACCCTTGCCGCCCTGGACGACCTGGTCCGCGACGGCAAGGTGCGCTACCTGGGCAACTCCAACTTCGCCGGCTGGCAGATCGCCGACGCGGACTGGGTCGCCTCGTCGAACGGGCGGGCCCGCTTCATCAGCGCGCAGAACCACTACAGCCTGCTGGAGCGGTCGGTGGAGACCGAGATCATCCCGGCCTGTGAGCGGTTCGGCCTCGGCATGCTGCCGTTCTTCCCGCTCGCCAACGGGCTGCTCACCGGCAAGTACAAGCGCGAGGCTCAGCCGCCGGCCGGCAGTCGGCTCTCCGGCGGTGGCCGGTACGCGGAGCGGCTCGCCGCCGCCGACTGGGACACCATCGAGGCGATTGAGGCGTACGCGAACGAGCGAGGCGTGACGATGCTCCAGGTGGCGATCGGTGGGCTGGCCGCCCGGCCGGCGGTGACCTCGGTGATCGCCGGTGCCACCACGCCGGAGCAGGTGCGCGCCAACGCCGCCGCCGGCACCTGGGAGCCCAGCGACGAGGACCTGGCTGCGCTGCGTGCCATCCTCTGAGCGGCGCCACACTGTAAATCGGGGTGAACGGCAACCGGGCCGGGCCGCTCGTCGCGGCCCGGCCCGGTTGGTGAAACGCCTGTCGATCAGGTGGTGGTGCGGCGGCGGCCGAACAGCATGGCCACCCCCATCGCCGCGGCGACGAGGACCAGGCCGGCCGCCGCGAACGGCCACCAGCCAGCACCTGCCCCGCTGCCGCCGTCCGCCGGCTCGTTCACCGCTACCGGCTTGGGTGCCGGCGGCGACTGTGCGGCCCGGGCCTGCACCGTTGCGCTGGCCTTGGCCGTCAGGGGAGCAGGGGAGTTCACAGTCACCTTCCACGTGCCGGTGGTGAGCACCGGCCCGCTGCTGTAGAAGCCCTGCCCCTCCGGCTGCGGCTCCAGCTGCACCGGCCCGACCTTCTGCCCGTCCGGCCCGGTGGCGGTGAGCACCAGTCGTACCACCCGGTCCAGCCGTCGGCCATCGGTGTAGCTGGCCTGGATGGTGACCCCCTGAGCCCCGTCGCCGGCCACCGTCAGCTTGAGTTTGTCGGCCCGCGCCGCCGCCGGGGCAGCGGAGAGCAGGGTCAGGGCCAGTCCGGCGAACACGGCGGCCAACACCTTGCGGATAACCGTCACGGACATCTCCTCGCCTACGAAAGGGGGAGGCCCCTCCCCGACGCCGTGGCGTCGGGGAGGGGCCTCGTCGGATCAGAGCTGGCGACCGGGTGCCAGCCGGGTGGCATCGCCACCGAGCCGCCCGGTGCCCTTGACCGGTTCGCCGTCGTTCGCCTTGACGCCGGCCTTGCTGGCCGTGCCGCCGAGCCGAACGATCATCGCGTCAGCGTCCCGGGTGAGGGTGTCCCGGATCTCGGCCTCGGCCACCAGGGTGGCGTCGGTGGCGAGATCCCGGAACTGGGTCAGCTGCTTGATCGCCTTGTTGTCGTTGCCCGCCGCCTCGGCCTGCCGGGCCGCGTCGAGCTTGGCCGTCAGCTGCTTGTGCGCCTTGGCCGAGAGCCGACCCGTCGCCTTGAACCGGTCCAGCAGGTTCTGCATGTCCCGGAACGAGGTGGTGACGAAGAACCGGACCGCAGAGGTGGTCGCGTTGCCCGCCTTGTCGGTCGCGGTCACTGTCAACTCGTGCAGGCCGAGCGGCAGCTCGTACATGGCCTGCAGGGTGCCGCTGGTGTACGCCTGGCCGTCCAACGTGCCGACCACAGTGGCGATGCCCGAGGTCGGGTCGACGGCCTGCCAGGACACCCGAACGTCCTGGCTGTCCCCGTAGAGCTGGCCGTCGGCGATGCCGGACACGAGCAGCGTCGGCTTGGTGCCGTCGATCTTCAGGATCGCCGACTTCAGCGTCTCGACGTTGCCGGCCTTGTCGGTGGCGCGGTACAGCAGCTCGTGCTGCCCGTCACCGGTCACCGCGACCGGCTCCGTGTACGGCGTCCACGCGCCACCGTCGAGCGACCACTCCACCGTCTTGACGCCGGACCCGGCGTCGGTCGAGGTCAGCACTACCGGGATCGTCCCGTTGTGCCAGCCGGCGTCGTTCGCCGGAGCGAACGTCGCAGTGGTCACCGGCGCGGTGGCGTCGATCTTGGCGGAGACGGTCTTCGTCTCCTCCACGTTGCCGGCCTTGTCGGTCGAGCGGAACCGCAGCTCGTGCTCGCCGTCGCCGGTGATGGCCACCGGTGCGGTGTAC
>NZ_JBEZFA010000054.1:0-42140 GCF_040649215.1 Micromonospora sp. NPDC049044
ACGGACGGCGCCGGCGCGGCCCGAGCCGCCCGGAACGCGGCAAGCGCGGCATCCTCGCCGGCCAACTCGCCCGGCCGGGCCGGGCCGGCGGCCGCGGCGAGCAGGCCGGCCACCGGATCCGCAGCGGGTACGGCCACCGGCGACGACCCCGTGTCGACCCGGCCGACCTGGTCCGACGGGGCATGAACGTCAGCGCGGGCCGCGTCGAGCAGCCGTTCGGTTTCGGCATTGTCGACGCGCCGGAACGGGTTCATCCAGAATCCCCTCACGTCAGCCGTCCGCCGGCTCGGCGTGCGATGCCCGCAGGGATGGGCTGCCACCGGTGCGGGGCAGCGGCACCCCGTCGACCTCGGCCGACGGCTCGCCGCTCTGCCTTTCCAGCAGGGCGGCGAGCCGTCGCAGACCGCGATGGGCGGCGGTCCGGACGGCGCCGGCCCGACGGCCCAGCACCCGGCCGGCTGATCCCGCGTCCAATCCGATCACGGCTCTGAGCAGGACCGCTTCGGCTTCGCGGGGTGGCAGCGTGGCGATCAGTGCCAGGGCGGTCTCGGTGCCGATCGTCTCGCTGGCGCCCTCGGCGGTGTCCGCCGTGCTGGCCAGGTCGACGAGCGCGTGCACCGGGACCGGCAGGGACGGTCGGCGGCGCAGCCGGCGCAGGTGGTCCATCGCCCGGTTACGGGCGATGGTGACGGCCCAGGCGCGGAACTCGCCACCGGTGAAGGTGGGCAGGTCCCGGGAGATCTGTAGCCAGGTCTCGGAAGCGACGTCCTCCGCGTCCGAGCCGACCAGGGCGGTCAGATAGCGCAGCAGGCCCGGTTGGAGGCTGCGGTAGAGCAGGCGGAACGCGTCCTCGTCCCCCGCCTGCGCCGCGCTGACCGCCTCCGACAGCTCGGCTGTCATCCGCGACCCGTGGCGGGTCCGGCTCGCCCCGCCCCGCGTAGCCGCGGCGCGGCAGAGCACGCGGTATGACTCGTCCGACCGCCACACATCCGCCCCCGCACCGCCCTCCGCCGATCTGCTCCGACCCGTGACCGAGGTCGTCGGCCGGGATGCCTGGTGGCCGACGCCAGGGTCGATCGGCTCCGCGCGTCGACGGTCGAGGTGACCGGAGGCGCCGAGCCGGGCTAACGCTAGGACGGGGCCACCGAGGCGACAAGCCGGCACGTTGTCACGGAAGAGTGACAATTATCAACTCTGCGGGCCGGCGTGTCATCGTCACCGCCTGTGACCAGAGCGCGCAAACCAGACTGCGGCACGGCGTCTCGGTGAGCGCGGGGAATCGGCGGGCCGAAATATGTCACCTTTCGTCACCGAACGCTTCCACACCGTCACAAGAACGCGGCGTCCACAGAGGTCAACCGGCCGGTGCCGATGCTGTCACTCGTTCGGCGGACGGCCCGTGTCGCGCTCCCGCGCGCCACTCTGGGTACGGTATTGCGGTGTTGTCATCGGAGGTCGTGCTCAGCGGTCGGTACCGCCTGGACGAACGGGTCGCCACGGGCGGTATGGGCGACGTCTGGCTTGCCTCGGACCTGATCCTCGGCCGGCAGGTCGCGGTCAAGGTGCTGCTGCCGAGCCTGGTCTCCGACCCCGACTTCATCGCCCGGTTCCGGGCCGAGGCGCGGATCATGGCAGCGCTGCGGCACCCCGGCATCGTGCAGGTGTTCGACTGCGGCGCCGACGACCTGCCCGACGGCGCAGGTCGGGCGGACTACCTGGTCATGGAGTTCGTCGCCGGCGAGCCGTTGTCCAAGCGGATCGAGACGGCCGGCCGCCTCGACGTGGCCGAGACGATGTCGATCGTCGCCCAGGCCGCCTCGGCGCTGAACGCGGCGCACCGCGGCGGCATCGTGCACCGCGACGTCAAGCCCAGCAACCTGCTCGTGCTCGAGGACGGCACCGTCGTCCTGGTGGACTTCGGCGTGGCGCGTTCGCTCGACATCACCAGCATCACCAGCACCAACGCGGTGCCCGGCACCGCCCTCTACATGGCTCCCGAGCAGGCCGCCGGTCGACCGGTAAGCGGTGCCACCGACATCTACGCGCTGGGCGCGGTCACCTACTGCTGCCTCACCGGCAGTCCGCCCTTCACCGGCGACAACCCGCTCCAGGTGGCCGTCCGACACCTCGACGACGAGCCGCCGGAGCTGCCGCACGAGATTCCGGAGGCGGTCCGCGCCCTGGTGTACCGGGCGCTGGCCAAGGACCCACTCGAGCGTTTCAGCAGCGGCGCGGCGATGGCCGAGGCGGCCCGGACCGCGGTCACCGGCGGCGAGCCGCCGACCGCGCTGGCCGGGGCCGTTCCGCTGCGCGACGCCGGGCCGGGCACCCGCACCGACGGGCCGGTTGGCGCGGCGGTGGCAGGTGGGCCGCAGGTCGGGCGGGAGCGTCGGCGGGGTCCGTTGGTCGGCGCGGGGGTGGCAGTGCTCGTCGCCCTTGTCGGGCTCGGCGCGGCGCTCGGCGCGACGCGGGGTACCGGCGACGATCCGGCGGTCAACCTGCCGACCACCTCGCCGGCTGTGGCGCCGAGTGGCCCGTTGGAGCTGCCGGCGGGCAACGAGCAGGTCGCCACCGGTGGTCCGACCCGACCCGACCGGGCGGCGCCGCCCGGCAACTCGCCGTCGGCGTCGATTCCCGTTACGCCGAGCACGCGACCCAGTCAGACGAGCACCCCGCCGACGCCAACCGGGGCGCCGACGCTCACCACCCCGCCGACCAGCAGCCCGGCGAGCACCCCGGCGACCCCGCCGTCGGTGCCCCCGACGACCCCGCCGGACGGCCTGCCGACCGGTGGTCCGGACGTACCGGAGGGCAACTGAGCGCTCCGGGTTCGCCCAGCGCGGATAGTCCCACCAGCACCGATATCCCCAAAACGGACTTGCGTCACCCAACGCCCCTCTAGGCTCCTCGGCAGGTCATATCCACCATCTGCTGCGGGAGCCCGGGTGAACGCTGAAAAGCTGGTCGTGATCGGTCAGGGGTACGTCGGGCTGCCGCTGGCCATGCGCGCGGTGGAGGCGGGGCTGGACGTGGTCGGCCTCGACGTCGACGCCGACCGGGTGAAGCGTCTCGCCTCCGGCGAGTCGTTCGTCGAGGACATCC
Organism: Micromonospora sp. NPDC049044; assembly: GCF_040649215.1. Lineage (NCBI taxonomy): Bacteria > Bacillati > Actinomycetota > Actinomycetes > Micromonosporales > Micromonosporaceae > Micromonospora > Micromonospora sp. NPDC049044. The sequence continues at coordinate 3,103 of NZ_JBEZFA010000054.1, forward strand.
CGACCGACCGGCTGGGCCGCGCCCTGGGTAGCGGCCGATACCACCCCAGTACGGAGTACACGGATGCCGAGGGCTTCGACATCTGTGTCATCACCGTGCCGACCCCACTGCGCGACGGCACCCCCGACCTGAGCTTCGTCGAGCAGGCCGGTGTCGGCATCGGTCCGTACGTCCGGCCGGGGTGCACTGTGGTCCTGGAGTCGACCACGTACCCCGGCACGACCGAGGAGCTGCTGCGCCCACTGTTGGAGTCGGCGAGCGGACTGAGTAGTCCCGGCGACTTCCACCTCGGCTACAGCCCGGAGCGGATCGACCCGGGCAACCGGACCTGGCGGCTGGAGAACACGCCGAAGGTGGTCTCCGGCGTGGACGCGGCCTCGCTGGCCCGGGTGGACGAGTTCTACAAGCGGCTCGTGGACCGCACGGTGCCGGTGGGCTCGACCCGGGTGGCGGAGCTGACCAAGCTGATCGAGAACACCTTCCGCCAGGTCAACATCGCACTGATCAACGAGCTGACCATGCTCTCGCACCACCTCGACATCGACGTCTGGCAGGCGATCGACGCCGCCGAGACCAAACCGTTCGGCTTCCTGCCGTTCCGGCCCGGGCCCGGAGTCGGCGGGCACTGCCTGCCGATCGACCCGTGTTACCTGTCCTGGCAGGTCAAGCGCCGCCTGGGCCGGCAGTTCCGCTTCATCGAACTGGCCAACGACATCAATCACGAGATGCCCGAACACGTCTGCCAACGGATCATGGCGGGACTGAACCGGGACGGCCGGGCCGTCAGCGGGGCCCGGCTGCTGCTGCTCGGTCTGGCGTACAAGAAGAACACCGGCGACATGCGCGACTCCCCCGCGGTCGACGTGGCCCTCCGACTGCGGGGGTTCGGTGCCGAGGTACACGCGGTCGAGCCGTACGCCGAGGCGCACCACATCCCGGCCGGGGTGACAGTGGTCGGGCTCACCGAGCAGGAGGTACGCGCCGCCGACGCGGTGGTGGTGGTCACCGACCACGACACCTTCGACTACGACCTGGTGGTCCGGCACGCGCGCTACGTCTTCGACACCCGCAACCGGTGCGTCGGCCCGATGGTCGAGCGCCTCTAGACCCGGCACCGCTGGCCGGTCCCGCCGCCGCGCAAGACGGCGGGACCGGCCGGCGGATGTCCGTTGCCGCCCCGGCCGGCGGCACCTCGTCCGTTCCCGCCCCGGCCGGCGGCACCTCGTCCGTTCCCGTCCCGGCCGGCGGCACCGGGCGGTGACACCCGTCGACGGCCGGCCGGCCGCGGCGTCGTCACTGGTCGGCGAGCGCCTCGACGACCGGGCGGGACAGCGCCCGGCGGGCCGGCAGGACCGAGGCGAGCAGGGCGGCCAGCACCGCGACGCCCAGGATCAGCCCGAGCTGGCCGAGCGGCAGCACCACGTGGAAGTCCCCGCCGAGGCGGCTCAACAGGGCCATCGCGGAGGCGCTGACGCCGGTGCCCAGCCCCACACCGAGCACCGCACCGACAAGCGCCATCAGCACCGCCTCGACGGCGAGCACCGCCCGCATCCGGGCGCGGGTCAGCCCGACCGCCCGCAGCACGGCGTTCTCCCTGGTCCGCTCGACCACCGACAGGCTCAGCGTGTTCGCCACGCCGACCAGGGCGATCACCACGGCCAGGCCGAGCAGCGCGGTGACGAACGCGAGCACCATGTCCACGGTGCCGGTGAGCATGTTCTTGTACGCGCCCTGGTCCATCAGGTTCACCGTCGGATAACGGGCCAGCACCCCCTCGATCACGTCCCGGGCCTGCTCGGCGCTCACCCCGGCGGCGGGGTCGATCTCGGCCAGGAAACCCCGCTGACCGGGGAAGAGCGCGGCGAAGTCCGCGTCGGCCATGTCGATGACGTGACCCGCCGGCGCACCGTCGGCCGGCGTGTCGTCGGTGACCACCGCCGCCACCCGGAACGGCCGGTCCGCGACTGTCACCGGGGAGCCGACCCGCAGGCCGCGTGCCTGGGCCAACTCCTGGTGTACGAGCACCTGCCCGGGACCGACCCGGGTGGCGTCGCCGGCCAGCACCGCGCCCAGGGTCCGGCCGACGAGCGCCGGGTGGGCCGCCCGGATCTCGACGTCGTCGACGACAGTGTGACGCTGCTCGTGCACCACCCCCAACTCGGGACGGGCGGCCAGCTCACCGGTGAGCGCAGCCGGGAGATCCTGACCGATTCCGCTCACCACGAAGTCCGTCCCGACTTGCTCATCCACGCTGCGTTCGATGCCGTCCTTGGTGCTGCGTGCGCCGACCATGAAGGCCGACACCAGTCCGATCCCGATCACCAGGGCGGTGGCGGTAGCGGCGACCCGGCGCGGATTGCGGACCGTGTTGGCCACCGCCAGTGCGCCGGTCGCCCCGAGGACGCGCCGGACCGGCCAGCCGAACACCCGGGCCAGGGCCGGGACGAGCACCGGCCCGAACAGCACGATCCCGAAGAAGGTGAGCACCCCACCCGCCGCCACCAGCACCAGCTGGCCGGCGCTGGCGGCACCGGCCAGTGCGGCGACACCGACGGCCAGCAGCACCGCGCCGAAGGCCAACCGGAGCCGGCCGGCGCCCCGGCTCGGCTGCACCGCGGCGTCGGTGAGCGCGGCCACCGGCGCGACACGGGTGCCCCGCCAGGCCGGTAGCAGGGCGGCGCACACGGTGAGCGCGGTGCCCAGCAACAGACCGGTGAGCACTGTCGAACCGGTAACGGTCAGGGCTCCGGTGCCCAACACGTCCAGTTCGGACAGCAGCAGCCGCAGCCCGCCGGCGAGGGCCACCCCGAGCAGCACCCCGAGCGCGGAGGCGACAAGTCCGAGCACCGCCGACTCCAGCACGGCGGCCCGGAACACCTGCCCCCGGGTGGCGCCGATCAGGCGCAGCAGCGCGGTGCGCCGGGTGCGCTGGGCCAGCACTATCGCGAAGGTATTGGCGATCACGAAGCCGGCCACCACCACGGCGACCCCCACGAAGATCAACAGCAGCATCCGGAACTGGTCCGCGCTGCGGACCGCCTCCTCGACGGCCTCGTCGAGGATCCGCTGCCGGCTCTTCACGAGGGCTTCGCCGCCAGCCACGTCCCGCACCCGCTCGGTCACCGCCGCGACGGAGGCACCCGGACGGGCCGCCACCATGATCCGGCCGTATCCCCGCTGGCCGGTGAGGGCCAACGCGTCCGGCCCGACCAGGCCGACGAACGGCCCCCCGACGTCGCGGACGGTGCCAGCCACGTCGACGGTGCCCACCAGGGTGTACGGGCGGGCCGCGCCGCCACCGCCGCCGACCCGCACCTCCGCGCCGAGGGCGAAGCCCTCCTCGGCCGCCGTCGGCGCGTCGAGCACCACCTCCCCGGCCCGGTCGGGCAGGCGGCCGGCGACCACGTCGTACGAGCGCAGCGCCGGCTCGGTGGGGATGGCCACCAGCATCGTGAAGCCGAGCACCGGACGGCCGTCGGAGCCGAGGATCCCGGCGGTGTCCGTCAGTTCACCAGCCGCGGCGGCCACCCCGTCGACCGCGCGCACCCGGTCGACCAGGGCGGGGGCCAGCGCCTCCCGGCCGGCGGAGTAGACACCCAGGTCGGTGTGCCGGTCGAAGGTGCCGGCCCGCTCGTACGCCCCGGCGCGCATCCCGTCGACGAAGATCATGGTGCCGGCCACGAACGCGACCCCGAGCACGACGGCCAGCGCGGAGAGCAGCATGCGCAGCGCCTCGGCACGCAACGAGCGCAGGGTCAGGCGGATCATGCGGAGCTCCCGGTGCAGGTGACGGATCGGACCCCTCCGACGCTATGGCCGGAGCTGGTCAGTCGATCTCCACCTGCGCGCTCGACCTGCCTGCGCCGCGGGTCGCGGTGCGCCCATCACCCACTACGACCCAGGTCGTACGCGGCGTCATCCGCCGGGTGTGACAAGCCCGCTCTCGTACGCCAGGACCACCGCCTGGACCCGGTCGCGCAGGTGCAGCTTCGCCAGGATCCGACCGACGTGGGTCTTCACCGTCGCCTCGGCCACGTGCACCCGGGCGGCGATCTCCGCGTTGGACAGGCCCTGGGCGACAAGCAGCAGCACCTCCCGTTCCCGCTCGGTGAGCTGGGTAAGGCGAGGGTCCGCGCTCGGTGCGGCGCCGAGCTGCCCGGCGAACCGGTCCAGCAGCCGCCGGGTGATCGACGGGGCCACCACCGAGTCGCCCCCGGCCACCACCCGGATCGCGGCCAGCAACTCCTCCGGCGGGACGTTCTTGAGCAGGAACCCGCTCGCCCCGGCCTGTAGCGCGGCGAACGCGTCCGCCTCGGTGTCGAAGGTGGTGAGCACCAGCACCCGGGGCGGGCCCGCGGGCCGGTCGGCGCAGAGCCGCCGGGTCGCCTCCACCCCGTCCATCGTGGGCATCCGGATGTCCATGACGACCACGTCGGCCTCGGTGCGGGAGAGCACCCGCAGGGCGTCCGCGCCGTCGATCGCCTCCCCGACCACCTCCAGGTCGGGCTGGGACTCGAGCACCATCCGGAACCCGGCGCGGACCAACGCCTGGTCGTCCACGATCACCACCCGGACCGTCATGCCGCGATCACCTCCGTTGCCGGCTCCGACGGTAGCGGTAGCCGCACTTCGAGCTGCCAGCCCCCGGCCGGCCGGGGGCCGACGGTGAGGGTGCCGTCGTACACAGTGACCCGCTCCCGCATGCCGAGGAGACCGTGACCGCCGGACGGTGCCGGGCTGACCAGCGGCCGGCCCCGGCCGTCGTCGCGGACCCGGACCACGACGGCCCCGACGGTGTGGGTCAGGACGACCTCGACGCCGGCGCCGACGCCGGCGTGCTTGAGCGCGTTGGTGAGCGCCTCCTGCACCACCCGGTAGATGGTCAGCTCCAACCCGGGCGGCAGCGCCGGCTGCTCGCCGGTGACGGTGCTGCGGATGTGCAGCCCGGCGTCGCCGAAGCGAGCCAGCAGGTCGGGCAGCTCGGCCAGGGCCAGGCGCCGGTGTTCCGGGTCGGCGGCGGCCACGAGCCCGTCGCCGCCGGCCGGGCCGGCGTCGCGCAGGACGCCCACCAACCGGCGCATCTCCTCAAGCGCCGAGCGGCCGGTGTCCGCGACCACCTTCACCGCGGTGCGGGCCTGGGCGGGGTCACGGTCGAGCATGAACCGCGCGCCGTCGGCCTGGACGATCATCACCGCCAGGCTGTGCGCGACCACGTCGTGCAGCTCACGGGCGATCCGGGTGCGCTCCTCGGCGACCGCCGCCCGGGACTCGGCCTCCCGTTCGCGTTCCAGGGTGGTGGCCCGTTCCTCAAGGCTGAGTACGTAGAGCCGGCGGGTCCGCACGTTCAGCGCGACCAGCCACACCGCACCGGTGACCAGCGCGTACCACACCGAGGTGATCCACCAGACGATGACGCCGGGGGTCTGCACGGCGGCGAGCACCGCGCCCACCGCGGCGACCACGCCGGCGAGCACCCCGGTGCGCAGCCGATCGCCGTACTTCACCACGCTGTAGAGCGCGATCAGGACGGCGACGTCGAAGGGCAGCGGACCCCAGCGGGCGATCACCTGCACCAGGGCGAGCACGGCGACCACCACCGTCACCGCGCCCGGGCGGACCCGGCGGAACAGCAGCGCCACGGCCATGCCCAGACAGACGATCGCGGCCGCCCAGCCGCCCGCCAGGTTCGCCGCGCCGGCCAGGCCGATCAGGGCCACCACGGCGGAGACGGCCACGTCGAAGGCGACGCCGCGCAGCGGGCGACCGAACATCGTGCGTCTCACGGTCACCCAGCGTACGTGCCGGCAGGCGTGGCCAGCGCGCCTCGGCCGGGCCGGACCGTGCGGTGATCCCGCCGGTCGGCCCGACCGGCCCGGCTCACCGGTCGAGGACCTCGCGCATCCGGTCGATCTCGACGGTCTGCTCGGTGGCGACCGAGGTGGCGAATTCGTTGAGTGTGAGGTCGGACCCGACGGTGAGCAGGTTGGTGGCCATCTCGATGGCGCCCTGGTGATGCTCGGTCATCATCCGGACGAAGAGCCGGTCGAAGGCCGCGCCACGGCTGGCGGCGAGCTGCCGCATCGCCTCGGGTGACTGCATGCCGCGCATGGTGCCGTGGTCGTGCCCCGCGACCTCCGCCGGGAGGCCGCGGGTCTGCAACCAGCCCCGCATCATGCCGATCTCCGGTTCCTGACTGGCCCGCATGCGCTCGGCGAGGGCCCGGATGTCGGGGTCGGCAGCGCGGTCACCGGCGAGTTGCGCCATTTCGAGCGCCTGCGCGTGGTGCGGGATCATCATCCGGACGAACCAGACGTCCAAGGAGTTGTGCGGCGCGGGGCCGGCGTCGCGGACCTCGTGGGCCGCGCGGGTGGCCGCGACCTCACCGGGGCGGCCGGGCGCGATGACGGTCAGGTCGGTGGGGACCGGGCTGGCTGTCGGCGAGGTGGGCGCGGGGGTGGCGGGTGCGGAGGCCGACCCGGCGGCGCCCGTCGCGGCGTCGCCGCCGGCGCGGGTCACCACCACGGCCACCAGCGCGAGCATGACGGCCAGTGTGACAATCGCCAGGGTTCGGGCGCGCCGGTCGGTCATGGGCCACTCCCTGAAGTCGAGGTCATCGCGATGCTACCCATTGATGGAGTCACTTTAATGTGACCCCCATCACATCGACGATCTTCGCAGGACGGTAAGGTGTCGACAATCATCTCCCCCTTGCGAAGGGCCTCGCCGATGATCAAATTCCACCTGCCCCGGCCACGACACCTGCGCATCGTGGCGCTCGCGACGACCGGCCTCCTCGTCGCCAGCGCGCTCGTCGCCCCGGCCAGCAACGCCCAGGTGGCGCCGCAGCCGGCGCCCGCCGCCGCGATCCCCGGCGTCGACGAGATCGTCAGCAGTCCCAACCTGCGTCAGATCGCCAACGTGCCAAAGGTCGCCCCCCTGGACGCGACGAACAGCGACATCGCCTTCCAGGGCAAGTACGCGTTCGCCGGCAACTACAACGGCTTCGTCATCTACGACATCTCGCGGCCCAGCGCCCCGACGGTCACGGCCCGGGTGCTCTGCCCGGGGTCGCAGAACGACATCTCCGTGCACGGCGACCTGCTCTTCCTCTCCACCGACTCGTCACGCAGCGACGACTCCTGCAACAGCACCGCGCAGGGGGCGGACGTGAAGGACTCCTGGGAGGGCATCAAGGTCTTCGACATCAAGGACAAGGCCAACCCGCGCTACATCAAGTCCGTCGAGACGGCCTGCGGCTCGCACACCCACACCCTGGTGCCGGGCAAGGACCGCAAGGCCGTCTACCTGTACGTGTCGTCGTACAGCCCGCGGGCCGAGTTCCCGGACTGCCAGCCGCCGCACGACTCCATCTCGATCATCAAGGTGCCACTGAAGAAGCCGACCGACGCGGCAGTGGTCGCCACGCCGAACCTCTTCCCGGACGGCGGCTTCGCCGGCGGGCCGGGCTCGGCGACCACCGGTTGCCACGACATCACCGCGTACCCGTCGAAGGACCTCGCCGCCGGCGCCTGCATGGGTGACGGGATCCTGCTCGACATCAAGAACCGGGAGGCGCCCCGGGTCATCAACCGGGTCCGGGACACCGTCAACTTCGCGTTCTGGCACTCGGCCACCTTCAACAACTCCGGCACCAAGGTGGTCTTCACCGACGAGCTGGGTGGCGGCGGGGCGGCGACCTGCAACGAGGCCATCGGACCCAACCGGGGCGCGGACGCCATCTACGACATCGCCGGCCGCGGTAACGCCCGGACGATGACCTTCCGCAGCTACTACAAGATCCCCCGGACCAACGCGGACACCGAGAACTGCGTGGCGCACAACGGCTCGCTGGTCCCGGTGCTCGGTCGGGACATCATGGTCCAGGCGTGGTACCAGGGCGGCATCTCGGTCTGGGACTTCACCGACTCGGCCAACCCGAAGGAGATCGCCTTCTGGGAGCGCGGCCCGCTCTCGACCGAGAGGCTCGTCGGCGGTGGCACCTGGTCCGCGTACTACTACAACGGCCACATCTACTCCAACGACATGGTGAAGGGCCTGGACGTCCTGGAGCTGAACGACTGGCGGACCTGGACGGCCAAACTGACCCGCTACCCCGAACTCAACGTGCAGACCCAGCCCAGCTACCTGGGCTGGTAGGCACCACACCGCACCGGGTCCGGTCCCCCGATCCATGGGGGGCCGGACCCGGCCCTGTTCGGGCAGGTCCGCCCACGTCCCCTCGGCGGCCGGCCGCCGCGATCGTGGGGCTGGTCACCACGGCGGGCGACAGACCGGCAGCCGTGGGAACGTGGTCAGACGTGAAGCCTGCCGCCGTCGCCGACGCACCGCCCGAGCCGACCAGCCGCTGGCGACCCCACCCGCTTGATCTGGTGGCCGTCGTCCTCGCGGCACTCGGGGTGGGTTGCGCGCTGAGCGGGCTGCTGCCCGCGGCGGAGACCACCGCCACCCTGCACCGGGTCCTGCCGCTTCTGCTCTTTCTCGGCACCGTGATCGTGCTCGCCGAACTGACCGCCGTGGCCGGTGTCTTCGACGTGCTGGCCAGCCAACTGGCCATCGCCTCCCGGGGCAGGTGGGCGGCGTTGTTCCTGCTCTGTGGTGGCCTGGCCACGCTTACCACCCTCGTACTCAACCTCGACACCACCGCCGTGCTGCTCACCCCGGTGCTGCTCGCCCTGGCCCGCAACCTGCGGGTGCCGGCCGCCCCGCTCGCAGTCACCACCGTCTGGTTGGCGAACACCGCCAGCCTGCTGCTGCCGGTGTCGAACCTGACCAACCTGCTGGCCGCCGACCGGGTCGGGTTGACCCCACTGGCCTACGCCGAGCGGATGGCGCTGCCGCAGCTCGCCGCGGTGACGGTCACCATGGCACTGCTCTGGTACGTGTGGTGGCGGCGGGACCGACCGGCCGGCGGGCGTTTCGTACCGCCGAAGCGGCACCTGCCGGCGGACCCGGTGCTGCACCGCGTCGCACTCGCCGGCTGCCTGCTCTTCGTCGCCGGCATCCTCGCCGGGGTGGAGATCGGTCTCGCCTCGGCCGTCGCGCTCGCACTGGTGCTTGTCGGGTTCGTCGTCCGCTCCCCCGCCACGCTGCGCCTGCGGCTGGTGCCGGTGCGGCTGCTGCTCTTCGTCGTCGGGCTGTTCCTGGTGGTGCAGACCCTCGGTCAGCACGGGCTGGACGACCTGGTCGCCGGCCTGCTCGGCGCCGACGACGGGGCGCTCGGCGCGCTGCGGGCCGGCGGCACCGGGGCGCTGCTGTCGAACGGCGTGAACAACCTGCCGGCCTACCTGGCCGGCGAGGCGGTGCTGCCGGCCACCGACCACACCCGCCTGCTGGCCCTGCTGATCGGCACCAACGTCGGCCCGCTGGCCGCGCCCTGGGCCTCGCTCGCCACCCTGCTGTGGTTCGAGCGGTGCCGGGCGGCCGGGGTGACGGTGCCGTCGACCCGCTTCGTGCTGAGCAGCACCCTGCTCGCGGTGACCGGCACGCTCGCCGCGGTCGGCGCGTTGCTGCTGGTGAGCTGAGCTGCCCAGGGCGGCACCGGCGGGCTGGTCCCCAGCCCGCCGCCGTCGGGTCCCCGCCACGAGGACCCGACGGCAGGGTCGGGTCAGTCCCGGTGCACCGCGAGCTGCATCTCGGTCACGCCCTTTTCCGGCTCGTCCGCGCAGTAGTCCAGGTACACCTCGCGGGCGAAGCCGTCGGCGCGGTAGCCGTTGTCGTCGATCCATCGGGCCAGCACCTGCATGCTCTGCTCGACGTCGGCCATCGCGCCGTGGTGGACGATCGTCGCGGCGGAGCCCAGCGCGGGCAGGTCGCGTACCTCGACGTCGGGGACTGTCGACGCCGCGACGGTCACCCCGGCGTGCACCAGCACCGCGTCGCCGTCACCCGGCGCGGCCGGCTCGTACCAGGCGATCGCCGGCCCCGTCGGGGTGATGCCGGCGGCGGCCAGCCGGCGGAACAGCTCCGGGTAGAGCGGCCCGATCACCGGGCCGATGTCCTGGCCCTGGTAGCTCGGCGCGACAGCGGTCAGCTCCGCGAGGCGCACCTGTGGAACTTCCTTCAGGACGACGTCCTGGGTAGTCATGGTTCCCTCCGACTCGATCATCCGGAGCCTCGCCTCGACCGCTGCCAACCGGGCGGCGTCCGCCGCCAGTTGCTCTTCCAACTGGGTCCGGCGTAGCCGCAGCATTCCGCGCAACTCGACCACGTCGACGGCGTCGTCGACGATGACCCGCACCTGCTCAAGCGTGAGGCCCAGGTCCTTCAGGGCGATCACCCGGTTGAGCCGGCGCAGCTGGTCCGCGCGGTAGAACCGGTACCCGGTGTGCGGGTCGACGGCGGCCGGACGCAGCAACCCGACGTTGTCGTAGTGGCGCAGCATCCGCACCGACACCCGGCCCAGCCGGGCGAAGTCTCCGATGGTGAACATGATCCCCTCACGCTCGTCCCTGACACGGTGTCAGAGTCAAGCGTGGGGTCAACCGACCGACGAGCGGCGGGCCGGGCGCGGGCCGACCAGTCGACGGACCATCGGCGCGGCGTTCCACCTGGCGGCACCGACCAGATCGCGGGCATGCTCCAGGACTGTGTAGTCGGGCCGGTCGAGCCCGTCGGCGATGGCACGGTCGAGGTCGTTGCCGCACCGGCTCAGCACCGAGTCGAAGTCGCGGCGCACCGGCTCCTGCAGGTCGTAGCCGAACGAGCGGTGCAGCCGGGCGAAGAGCGGTTTGTACAGGCGGACCCGCTCGTGCAACCCCGACGAGTACGACATCGGGTTCTTCGGCCGGCGCAGAATGTAGTCGGGCAGCACGTCGGCGAACGCCCGCCGGACGATCCACTTCTCCTGCCCGTCGCGCAGCTTCAGGTCCAGTGGCAGCCGCATCGCCAGCTCCACCACGCTGAGGTCGAGGAACGGCACGCGGGCCTCCACGCCGTGGCCCATCGCGGCCCGGTCCACCCGCTGCAACTCCGTCCGGCACAGGTTGCGGATCCGGTGCAGGAACAGCCGGCGGGCCGCGGCCGGGCCGACCTGGTGGTACATCGGATATCCACCGAACAACTCGTCCGAGCCGTCACCGGTGAGCACCACCTTGATGCCCAACTCCCGCAGGCGCCGGAAGATCGGCACCGAGACCACCGCGTTGATGATGTCGCCGTACTCGGTCAGCTCGGAGATCCGGATCGCCTCGCGCACGTCGGCGAGCCGGATGTCGCGCGGGCGCAGCTCGACCACGACGTGCGGCACGTCGAGGTCGGCGGCGAGCCGCCGGGCGTACGCGACGTCGGGGCTGTCGGCGACGCCGACCGTCACCGCGACGCAGTCCGGGTGGATGTCGCGTACCTGCCGCAGCGTCAGTGAGCTGTCCAGCCCACCGGAGAGCACCACCCCGACGGTCAGGTCGGTCTCCACCCGCATCCGGATGGCGTCACTCAGCGCGGCCCGAACGAGCAGGGCGGCCTCGTCCGGGTCGTCGATGACCGGCAGGCCGGCGCCGATGGTGAGCAGGTCGACGTACGGGTTGAGGCGGACCGGCCCATCCACCTCAGCCCAGCCGTGGTGCCCCGGCGGCACCTCGGTGATTGGTGCGCCGTGCCCGACGAGCGCCTTCACCTCGGAGGCGAGCTGCAGGCAGCCGGGCCGACGCGACAGGTACAGCGGTTTGACCCCGAGCGGGTCGCGGGCCAGGTAGGCCCGGCCGGTGCTCCGCTCGACGGCCGTGAACGCGTACTCGCCGCGCAGTCGGGTCACCGCCGCCTCGCCCCACTGCTGGAACGCGGCGAGCAGCACCTCGGTGTCGCTCTCGGTGCGGAACGCCTGACCCAGCCGGGTCAGCTGCGTGCGCAGCTCCCGGTAGTTGAAGATCTCCCCGTTGAAGCAGAGCAGCCAGCGCTCGTCGGTCGAGGTCCAGGGTTGCACCGCCCGATCCCGGTCGACGACGCGCAGGCGGCGGGTGCCGGCGAGCAGCCCGCGCTCGGACCGGGTTTCGGTGACCTCGCCGCGCGGGGCCAGGACGGCGAGCATCCGGCGGAAGGTCGCCGGATCGGCCTCGGGTCCGATGCTCAGGGCGATGCCGCACACGGTTCAGACCCCCATCTCGGCCTCGTACGCGCGGCGTAGCCGGCGCCGGGCGGCGGGCGCGAGGCACAGGTGCCACGCCTGCCCCTCGTCGATCACGTTGATCTCGCCGGCCTCCTGTCGGGCCAGCAGCAGTTCCGCGAGCGCCTGGCGCGCACCGAAGCGTTCGAACCAGCTCAGCTCGACGTCTGCCGAGTAGCCGAGACAGTGCCCGCTGGGCAGCATCGCGGCGTAGCCCAGCCGGCGCAGCCGGTACTGGTGTTCGGCACTGCGGACCAGGCTGGTCACCCACAGCGGTGGGGTGTTCGGCGGCGCGGCGGCGGCGAACTCCCGCGCGAGGTCGTTGAGCAACGCCACCACCTCCCGGCGGGCGCGACGGAACAGCAGTCCGGCGGTCTGCGGGGTGGCGTCCGGGCGCAGTCGGCGTCGCAGGCCGCGGGCGGCACGGCCCAGCAGGGTCGCGGGCTGCTCCTGGTAGCGGAACCGCAGCAGGTCGCGGCGACGCAGCCACTCCAGGTCGACAAGCTCGGCGCTGCCGTTCACCTGGTCGTCGGTGACGAACGTGGGGGCGTCCTGCCACCACAGCACGTCGATGCGGGAGAGCAGGTAGATCCGCACCAGCGCGCTGAGGTCGGCCGCCGAGGTGCGCTCGTTGGGCTGGTAGCGGGCCATCTCCAGCAGCAACGTCTCGCGGGCCCCGATCAGCCCCTGCGGGGTGGCGTCGAGGACTGCGGCCAGCGCCGGCTCCCGTAGCCGCTCGTCGACGAGCACCTGGCGGGCCCGGGTGCTCGCCGCGTCGGCCAGGGCACCGACCTCGATCAGCAGTTCGGCGACGGCGGCCCGGTAGGCGGCCAGGTCGGGCTCGACGGCTGGCCGGCGGCGCGCGGTGCTGCCGGTGGGCCGGCGGCGCGGCGGCGCGGTGGGTGAGACGGGCGAACCAGGTTGCTGTCCCGGACTACGGCTGGGCACTCGCATGACGGGGGTCCCTTCTCCGCTCGCGGCACTGGGTGGATCGCCCTGAAACCCACCGTAATCAGCCGGACTGGGATGGATCGAACAATCCTCCGATTCACCCCTAACGGAGCCGGACCTCGCGCTCACCGCTACGCCGAACGGCGGCACGGGAGGTACCTGCGCGTGATCAGACGCTGACGGATTGCCGCCATACTTCGTCAATGGCTGACGACACCGCACCGACCTCGCTGACGGCGAACGGGGCGAATCCCTTCGCGACGACCACACTGCGCACCGCTCTGGTGATCGTCGCCCACCCGGACGACGAGGCGCTGCTCTGCGGCGGCACCATCGCCCGGATGACCCAGGCCGGGATGGGCGTCCACGTCGCCGCCCTGTCGCACGGGGGGCAGGGCCGGGACAAGGCCTTCGACGCCTGCTGCGAGCTGCTCGGGGCCTCCGGCGAAGTGGGCGACCTGGCCTCCAACGACCTGCGTACCGACGGAGACCTGGTCACCCTCACCGATGCGTTGATCGATGCCCGCCGCCCGGATGTCGTGATCACCCACGGCCCCGGCGCCGGGCAGAACCAGGACCACAACGCGATCTGCCACGCCGTGCGGATCACCGTCAGCCGCAGCCGTCATCCGACGATGCTCCTGCTCGGCCACCCGACCTTCGCCACCACCGACTTCCGACCGACCTTCTTCGTGGACGTCACTGACGTCTGGTGCGCCAAGATGAAGGCGGTCGCCGCGTACCAGCAGATCCTCGACCGGGACTACATGACCGAGGAGTACCTGCGGGTCAAGAGTCGGTGGTGGGCCCAGGTGGCCGGCCTCGACCGAGGGCTGTGCGAGGCCTTCGAGGTGGGCCTGTGGCGTCCCGCACCTGCCTAGCGGCTGTCCCGCTGGCCGGATTCGCCGTCCGCAGGCACCAGGCCCTGCACCTCGGCGTACGACGACAGCCCCGACGCAGCGACGGGCCCGCCCGCCCGGACCGCGTCGGCGGCGGTGACCGCCGCGGCGAGCGCCGCCCGGAACAGCAGCGAGCCGGTGCTGACCCGGGCGGCCCCGGCCCGGCCCAGCTCGTCGAGCGTCGGCCCGCCCGGCTGGTACAGCGCGTTGAGCGGACCGTCGACCCACTCGCTGAGCACGCGCAGCGTCCCCAGGTCGACGGTGCCCGGCACGAAGATCCCGTCCGCGCCGGCGGCCCGGTAGGCCCGGGCCCGGGCCACTGTCTGCGGCAACGGCTCCGGCACCCCCAGCCACCACGTGTCGACGCGGGCGTTGACGAACAGGTCCGGCACCGCCGCCTTCACGGCCGCGACCTTGTCGGCCACGCACTCCGGATCGGCAAGCGTGCCGTCGGCGCGCCCGTCCTCCAGGTTGATCCCGACCACACCCAACCCGGCCAGCTCCGCCACGTACCCGGCGACCGCCGCCGGGTCGTCATCGAACCCGGCCTCGACGTCGACGCTGAGCAGCACCGGCAGGCGGGCCAGCCGACGGGCCAGATCCAGGGTCTCCACGGCGGTGGCCGCGGTGCCGTCGGGCCGTCCTGCGGCGGCGGCGACCCCGAGGCTGGTGGTGCCGATCGCCAGGTGCCCGCGCGCCGCGAGGGCCGCCGCCGACGCGTGGTCCCAGGCGTTCGGCAGTAACAGCGGTCGGCCTGTGTGATGCAGGGCGCGGAACTCCGCACACCGGTCGGTCATCGGACGCTCACCTCCAGGGTCTTCGGCACCGTCAGGGTCGGGTGCGGCTCGTGGCACAGCGGGGCGCCGGTGCGCCGGCAGCGTGCGCGCAGCACGTCGAGCACCCCGGTGGCGAGGGCCAGCGCGTGCCGGTCGCCGGGGCAGCCGCGCTCCCCCGCACCGAAGGTCAGCAGGCCGGCACCGGCACGGCCCGGCCGGAACGCCGCCGGCTCGGCGAACACCGTCGGGTCACGGTTCGCCGCGTCGAAGCGCAGGAGCACCGGGCTGCCCGCCGGCAGTTCCCGCCCGCCCAGTCGCACCGTGCCCACGGTGACCCGCCGGGTCGCCCGTACCGGCGGGTCCAGCCGCAGCACCTCGGCCAGCAGCTCCGCCGTCGGTACCGCCGGCGACGGGCCACCACCCAGCCCGGGCAGCAGGTGGTGGGCGGCGCCGCCGATCAGACCGGCGGTCGCGTCGCACGCCTGGACCAGCAGGCCGATCAGGTTCGCGCGTACCTCCGGCGCGGCCGGCGGCAGCGCCGCCAGCAGCGTCGCGACCGCCCGGTCGGCCCGCCGGACCAGGGCCACGTCAACCCCCGGGTGGTACGCCGCCGCGACGACAGCGACCGCCGTTCCGGCGGCGGCCGGTTCGGCGAGACCGAGCCGCCCGGCCAGCACCCGCAAGGGCACCGACCGGGCCAGTGCACGCATCACGTCGAGGCGGTCGCCGGCCTCGTCCAGGACGGCAGCGGTCCGCTGGGCCGCCTCCTGCCGCAGCTCGCCCGGGTCCAACGTGGTCAGCGCGCCGACCACTATCGACCGGCGCTCGGCGTGTCGGGGCGGCTCGCTGAACCTGCTCACCGAGGCACGCAGCCAGGCGAGCGTGCCGGGCGGACCGCTGTCGACAGCGGGAACCCGAAACGCCGGGTCGGTGAGCGCCGCCCGCACGTCCGCGTGCCGCGTAACCCACCAACCGCGCTCCGGCGCGAACGAGGGTGGGCCGCACTGCGGTGTTCCGGCGGCGGGTGGGAGGTCGGGCCAGGTGTCAGTCACGGCTCGACGGTAGGACCGGGATCGTTCGGTCCGCGCCGAACGATCCCGCCCCGGCCGACGGGCCCGGCCGACGGGTCAGGCGCGGCCGCTGGCGGGTGCCGGGGACGGGGCGGGCGCGAGGGCGGCCGTAGGGACGTCCAGGGACTCGGCGAGGGCGGTGCGACCGGCCGGGGTGAGCCGGACCGCGCGACCGGTGCCCGGGGTGATCCAGCCCAGGTCGGTGAAGCGGCCGCACAGCGCCGCGCCGAGCGCTCCGGCCAGGTGCGGGCGCCGCTCGGTCCAGTCCAGACAGTCGCGGACCACCGGGCGTCGAGCGGCGCGCAGGGCAGTCACCGGTACGCCCAGCTCGCCCGCCCACGCCCAGCCCGCGGCGGTCACCGTCAGGCCGCTGGAGCGGTCCAGTCGTCCGTCGGCCACCAGCGCGTCGTACATCAACACACCCAACCGCCCGGCCAGGTGGTCGTAGCAGGTCCGGGCGTACGCCAGGGCGGCGCTGACCACTGACGCGCGCAACGACCCGGACGGGGTCGGTGCGGCCGGCGCGTGCCCGGCCAGCTCCTCGATCAGCCGGGCCACCGACGGCCCGGCCAGCCGCAGGTAGCGGTGGCGGCCCTGCCGCTCCTCGACCAGCAGGCCGCCGTGCACCAGTCGGGTGAGGTGGTCGCTTGCCGTCGAGGGCGCGACCCCGGCCCGCCGGGCCAGCTCGCCGGCCGTCCAGGCCCGGCCGTCGAGCAACGCCAGACAGATACCGGCCCGGGTGCCGTCGGCCAGCAGGCCCGCCAGCTCGGCCATCGCGCGGCCCTGGGTGCCATCACTCATGCCGTCATCATCGCCCCGACGGGCGGCGCACCGATCTTCCGGGTCCGGCGCGCGCCGGACAGCCGCGTCGCCCGCTCACTGACGACCACCGGCCCGACGAGCGTGGCGTTCCGCGGCCGCATGCCACCAGGCGGGCGGGCTCGGGTTGGCGGCCGTCGCGGTCGGCTGGTCCGGGTGCAGGCCGAGTCCGCGCAGCGCAGCAGCCTGGACACGGATGCCGACCCAGCCGTGCCATCGACCGTCATCGCGGACACCACAACTCAGATCGACGGCGATCGCGTCCGCCACGAAGGGCATCCAGTCGATGCCCCGATCACGCAGTCACGCGCGTACGGCCGCCGTCGGTTGCGGGCAGCCCCGGGCGTTCGGATAGGTAATGATGGTGACCCACCCCGTGTCCACAGCGTCCATGGCGACCATGATCCCCCAATGTCTGCCAGCGCCGAAAGAGGGGATCCGCACCGCGCTCGTTTCCGTGAGCGGCTCCGGTCGGGCATCTCCTCCCCCGCAGGCACCGCAGGTGGGACTGGCCGTACCGGTCGTCGGTGCCGGACCGGTCCGAGCCGAGCAGATACGGGGCCAGGTAGTAGTCCTGACCCACCAGGCCGAGCGACAGCCGCCCGCAGAAGCAGCACTGCTCCGGGACACCGGCGTCGCGCAGCTGACCGTCGTGGGAGTCGATGTTCCGCACCCGGATCCCCCGCTCGGCCGACGACGCGCCGACCCTAGCGGAGGCGGGTCAACGGCGTCACCGTCCGGTCCGTTCCGTCGTAGCTGCGGGCGGCGGAGAACTCCCCCGTCGGGCGTTGCCCACCGGCGACGGCGCGGGCCACCCGCAGGTCCGCGTCGCGGAACCGCAGGGCCAGGCTCAGGTGCGGCACCCACACCCCCGGAGCGTGCCACGGGCGGTGCCCGTCGGCCTCGGCGAGGACGTCCCAGACGGCGGCGTGCAGCCGGGTGAGCGCCGGCGTCGGCCGGACCAGCCACACCAGCGGGGCGCTGCCGTCGAGCACCACGACGCGGTCGAGCGTGACCGGCACCGGCAGTGCGGCGTCGAACAACTCGGCCAGGCGGTACGCGGCCCCGGGCGGGAACTCGTCGACGGCGGCGAGGGTCAGGTGCGGCCGGTTGGTCGGGTGGATGTTGCGCGCCAGGCTGGGCAGCCCGGCGGCCACCAACCGCTGCCAGACCGCCCGGACCGCGGTTTCCAACCCGGGCGAGCAGACCAGTTCGACGGTACGCACGCGCTCACGCTATCCGGACGGCCCGGTCGGCTCCGGACGCTGGCGCCACAGCGCTGCCGCGTCGTCCGCTCAGGCGAAGAAGATCTCATCGGGGACGACCGTGTCACCAGGCTCCGCCAACAACGGGGACGGGGCAGCCGGCGGAACCCCGACCTCGGCCCAGTAGACCCGGCCGGCCACGACATAGTCAGTGCTCCGGTCGTGGTGGAGGAGGAACATCTTCCCGTACGGCCACCGCACCCCGACGCGTTCCTCCTCGGCGGCCTGCTGCTCGGCGGACGCCACCCGGAGCGCGAACTGGCGGCACACGTCGGGCACGCAGATCCGGGAGACATCGCGGAACACCACGTCCAGCACCCGGAGTTCGTCGTCCTCCTCCTGGTCGCCGATGATGCCCCGCAGGTGCAGCGTGCTGTGGCCGACGGCCATCGCCCACGGCTTGACCACCCCGTCGATCCGCAGGGGCAGATCTCCGTGGACGATCCTCGGCCCGCCGAACTGACGCCGCCAGTCGGCGCCGTTCACCACTGCTCCGAGAGTCGTTCGAGCTGCTCGATGCCCAACCGGGGCGGATTCCAGCCGAGGGCCTGCGCGTGGTGCAGAAAGTCTGCCGGAAGCCCGACCCGGTACCTCTGCACGTAGTACGGGAGGTCGCTGGGCCACGACCAGTCACCGTCGGTGAGGATGGCGAGGGGCGCGATCTCCGGCCGTGCCGGGTCCAGCTCGTCGTACGCGTAGCAGGCCGCCGCGGCGAGCGGCGCGCCGCCGGTGAGATACCGGACGGCCGGGGCGACAAGGTGCTGGGGCAGTTCGCCTCGGGCGTCGCGCAGGCTGCGCCCCGACGAATCCCCGTGCGGCAGTTCGGTGAAGTAGCCGACGTATCGCAATCGAACCCTCCCCGCTCCGGCGACGGCCCAGCGACCCTATCCGAGCGACCGACCGCTCCACGCCAGCCGGGCGTTCCGCGACGCCCGGGCCGATCGGGGCCGCGGCCCCCTCGTCACCGGGTTCGGCGCAGTGCGACGTCCTGGCCGGACACGGGGTTGACGCCGCCCGCGACCCGGGGACCGGCCGGCTCAGAGCCAGCCGTTGTCCCTGGCGGCGCGGACCGCCTCGGCCCGGTCGGCCGCGCCGAGCTTCTGCACGGCCGCGGAGAGATGGTTGCGAACGGTGCCGGTGGACAGGTGCACCCGGCGGGCGATCACCGCGACCGGCGCGCCGAACTCGGCCAGCCGCAGCGTCTCCAACTCCCGAGGCGTCAGCGGGCACGCGGGCAGGGTCAGCGCGTCGGCGGCCAGCGACGGGTCCACGTACCGCCCGCCGGCGTGCACCCGGCGGATCACGTCGGCCAGCGCGCCACCGGGCGAGCCCTTGGGCACGAAGCCCCGCGCCCCGGCGGTCAGCGCCTGGCGCAGGTGCCCCGGGCGGCCGTGCCCGGTCAACACGACGACCGCGCACTCGGGACGCACCCGGGCCAGCTCCGCGGCGACGGCGATGCCGTCCAGGCCCGGCATCTCCAGATCCACGACGGCGACGTCCGGGCGGTGCGCCAGCGTCGCGGTGACCGCCGTGGACCCGTCGGCGGCCTGGGCCACCACGTCGATGTCCGGTTCGAGGCCGAGCAACGCGGCGACCGCGACCCGGATCAGGTCCTCGTCGTCGGCCAGCAGGACCCGGATCACCACGGCACCGGCACTGTCGCCTCAAGTGTGAACACCCGCTCCTCCCGGCGGACCCGCAACTCTCCCCCGATCGCGGCCAGCCGGTCGGCCAGACCGCGCAGACCGTGGCTGTGCTCGTCCGGGCCGCTGTCGTCGACCCCGTCGTTGGCGATCGTCATCCTGGCCCTCTTCTCGTCCCGGTCGATGTGGATCCGGCACCACTCGGCCCGGCTGTGCCGCAGCACGTTGGTGCCCGCCTCGCGCAGCACCGCCGCCAGTTCGGTGGCGGCCGGCTGGGGCAGGTCGACACGTGGCGGCACCGTGCACCGCACCCCACAGGAGCGCAGCACGTCCGCCACGGCCGCCAGTTGCTCAGCGAGGTCGACGGCCCGGTAGCCGTGCACGCTCTCGCGGACCTCGGTGAGCGCGGAGGCGGCCAACCGTTGCACCTCGGTGGCCTCCCGCCCGGCCCGCTCCGGGTCGACCGGTGCGAGCCGCGCGGCGAGTTCGGCCTTCAACGCGATCACGGTGAGGCTGTGCCCCAGCACGTCGTGCACGTCGCGGGCGAAGCGCAGCCGCTCCTCGGCGGCGGCCAGCCGGGCCTGGGCGGCCTGCCCCTGCCGGGCCTCCACCAGCAGGTCCCAGAACCAGACCTGGAACCAGTTGACAGCCGCCGCCCCCACGCCGAAGCCACCGGTCACGGCAAGGGACCGCCCCACGGACCCGCCGGTCCACCACGCCACCGCCGCCGACACGAGCAGGGTGCCGGCGGTGACCGCCAGCGCGCCCGGGAGGCGGACCAGCAGGGGGGCCATGCCGACCAGGGCGGCGCCGATCCACGCCCAGGTCGGCCAGACCCCGGCCGCGACCGGAGCCACCAGCGGCACTGTCAGCGCCGCCACGACGACCAGGCCGACCTGGGCGCGACGCCGCCACCGTTGCGCGAGCCAGGGGGTGACCGCCGCGTACAGCACAGCGGTCTGGCCGCCCGTGAAGACGAGGATCCCCACCGCGCCGAGCGCGACGCGGCCGGTCGACGGTTCCCGGGTCAGGCCTACCGCGGGCAGCAGCACAGTCGCCCACACGCCGGTGGCCAGCGACAGCAGGGTCGCCCGCCGAGCCCGGTGCAGCCGGCGGTCCGCCCGGGGGGTCACCGCCTCGCTCGCCACGCACCGATCCTAGGACCGCCCGTCACCCGGTCCACCCATGCGAGATGTCACGGTCGGACCGTGCGGTCCGCACGGTTTTCCGGTGACGGACGAGCCTGCCGACCGCGCCGGGACACCGGCAGGGTCAACGGCATGGAAAACACACGGGTGTACGCGGACAGCATTGTCGTACCACCGCCTGGGCCGCTGCCGGCAGTGCCCGGCGCCGGCACGCGGCGGCTGTGGTGGCATCTCGCCGAGATGGCACTGGCGATGGTCGTCGGGATGGTGCTGCTCGGGCCCCTGTGGGACGTGGCCGGCACCCTGCTCGGGCTCACCGGGACGCTGGGTCGCCCGGACGTCGCCGCGCTGGTGATGGCCACGAACATGACGGTCGGGATGACGGTGTGGATGCGCTACCGGGCGCACCACTGGCGTGGTGTCGTCGAGATGGCCGCGGCGATGTACGTGCCGTTCCTGTTGGTGCTCGCACCGTTCTGGGCCGGCCGGCTGGATGCCGACGCCCTGATGCTCGGTGGTCACCTACTGATGGTGCCGGCGATGGTGCTGGTGGCGGTGCGCCACCGGCACGAGACGCCGGTGGCGGTACGCCGGCATCCGGTAGTGGTGGCGCTGGCCCACCGCTGGCCGACCGGGCTGGCGCTGCTGGTGACGGTGGACATGTGGCTCGACCCGACGGTGCTCAACCCGTGGACGATGCTGGTGCTGCCCGGCGGGTACCTGCTGATCGGCCTGGTCCGACGCACCCTGCACGGGCCGGGCGTGCTCGCCACCCAACTCGTCGGCCTGGCCGTCTGGGTCGCGGTGACGCTTGTCGCGGTCGGGGTCGGGGGGCGGACGGCGGCGTGGCTGGTGGCGCTCGGCTGGCTGGTGCACGCCGGGTGGGACGTGGTCCACCACCGCACCGGCCGGGTGGTGCCGCGCTGGTACACGGAGACGTGCATCGTGCTCGACACGACGCTCGGGGGCATCATGATCCTGGCAATCCTGACCGGCGCCGTCTGACGGCGCCGCCCGCCGGGGCCGAACGGGCACGCTTCGCGCAAGAATGCTGAAACTGCTGCCTCAGGAGTCGCGGAGGCAGCAGTTTCACAGTTGTCGCGTGGGTCCGGTGGGGGTGCCGGTGGGCGCTTGTCGCGCTCTTGTGGCGGTCGGCGCAACGGCCCGGACGGCGTGATGAAAGGCTTGGCACATGAGTTCCGCACCTGCACAGCACGACGCACCGACCGACGCACCGATCGACGCCACCCCCGGCGGCACCGACGAGGTGAGCGCCTTCACCGAGCTGGGGCTGCGCGCCGAGCTGCTGGGCGCCCTCGCCGCCCTCGGGTACGAGGAGCCGACCCCCATCCAGCGGGAGGCGATCCCGCCGCTGCTGGAGGGTCGGGACCTGCTGGGTCAGGCGGCCACCGGCACCGGCAAGACGGCGGCCTTCGCGCTGCCGCTGCTGAACCTGATGACGCCGCACCGCCGTGACGGCGACCCGGTGGCGCTGGTGCTGGTGCCCACCCGGGAGTTGGCGGTGCAGGTCTCCGAGGCGTTCCACCGCTACGGCAAGGACCTGGGTGCGCGGGTGCTGCCGATCTACGGTGGGCAGCCGATCGGACGGCAGTTGCGGGCCCTGGACAGCGGCGTCGACGTCGTGGTGGCCACCCCCGGCCGGGCCCTGGACCACATCGCCCGGGGCACCCTGCGCCTCGGTGGGCTGGCCACTGTGGTGCTCGACGAGGCCGACGAGATGCTCGACATGGGCTTCGCCGAGGACATCGAGGCGATCCTGGAGCACGCTCCGGCGCAGCGTCAGACGGTGCTCTTCTCGGCCACCATGCCGTCGCGCATCGACGGGATGGCCCGCCAGCACCTGCGCGAGCCGGTCCGGATCGAGATCGGTCGGGAGCAGCCGGTCGCCGGTGAGGCGCCCCGGGTGCGCCAGAGCGCGTACATCGTGACCCGGGCGCACAAGCCTGCCGCGTTGGGTCGGGTGCTGGACGTCGAGTCGCCCACCGCGGCGATCGTGTTCTGCCGCAGCCGGGAGGAGGTCGACCGGCTGACCGAGACGATGAACGGGCGGGGTTACCGCTCCGAGGCGCTGCACGGCGGGATGAGCCAGGAGCAGCGCGACCGGGTGATGGGCCGGCTGCGGGCGGGCACCGCCGACCTGCTGGTGGCCACCGACGTCGCGGCGCGTGGGCTGGACGTCGAGCAGCTCACCCACGTGGTCAACTACGACGTGCCGTCCGCCCCGGAGTCGTACGTGCACCGGATCGGGCGGGTGGGCCGGGCCGGCCGCGAGGGCGTGGCGATCACCCTCGCCGAGCCGCGTGAGCACCGGATGCTCAAGACCATCGAGCGGGTGACCGGCCAGCGGATCACCATCGACAAGATCCCCACCGTGGCCGACATGCGCACCCGCCGGTTGGAGCTGACCCAGGCGGCGCTGCGGGAGAGCCTGCTGGAGGACGACCTCGACCCGTACCGGGTGATCGTGGAGACGCTCACCGACGAGTTCGACCTGATGGAGGTCGCCCTCGCCGCCGTGAAGCTGGCCCACGAGGTGACCTCGCCGGGCTCCGACGACGAGGAGGAGATCCCGCAGGTGCCGGTACGCGGACCCCGCGAGGGTCGTCCGGAGTCCGGCGGCCGGGGCGGCGACCGGCGGGGTGGGGGGCGTTCCCGCTCCGGCGGTGGCAACACCGTCCAGGTCTTCGTCGGCCTGGGCCGGCGGGCCGGGGTGCGCCCGCAGGATCTGGTCGGCGCGATCACCGGGGAGACCGGGATCCGGGGCCGCGACATCGGCTCGATCGAGATCGCCGACCGGTTCTCGCTGGTGGAGGTGCCGCAGGGGGTGGCCGACGAGGTGATCTCCGGGCTGCGGCAGAGCACGATCAAGGGCCGCAAGGCCACGGTGCGCCGCGACCGCGGCGGCGACGAGCGCTGAGCGCGCCGCCGGCGACCGCCGGGGTACGACGGTCGCCGGCGCTGCGGATCAGAAGGAGTACGGGCCGAACCGGCCCCACGCCACCACTGCGGCGAGCACGAGCAGCACCGCGCAGGTGATCGCGCCCTGGATCTCGGTCCGCCGCCCCTGCGGCGTGTCCTGCTTCTTCAGGTCACGCAGGTGCACCAGGATGCCGCCGACCATGACGATGACCAGCCCGGTGGCGGCGAGCGGGGTGAGCACTGTGGCGATGCCGGTGAGCGGGGGCAGCACCAGCCCGACGGCGGCCAGCAGCTCGACCGCGCCGAGCGCCTTGACCTGGGTCGGCGGCACCGGGTCCACCCACCGCATCATCTCGCGCAGCTTGTCCTTGGGCTGGGTCAGCTTGGCGAAGCCGGCGCCGGCAAAGACGACGGCGAGCAGGATCTGGATGATCCAGAGCACCAGGTTCACGGGGGTTCCTCCAGGGGGCCGCCTCGCGGCGGAGAGGTAGTTGACGCTTCACGCGGCACAGTAGACCTCTGCCCACGTACCGGAGGACCCCCGCCGGCTGCGCAGCCGGCGGGGATCCCTGTGATCGCAGCGTCAGACCGTGAAGAGCGCCGGACCGTCAAGCGCCTCGACGTCGGCCGGGCGCAGCGCCAGGGCGAGCACGTCGGCCACGTCGGCCAGGGTGTGCACGGTCAGCGCCTCACGCACCTCGGCCGGCAGGTCGTCCAGGTCCGGCTCGTTGCGGGCCGGGATGATGACCTCGGTGAGGCCGGCCCGGTGCGCGGCGAGCAGCTTCTGCTTCACCCCACCGATCGGCAGCACCCGTCCGGAGAGCGTCACCTCGCCGGTCATCCCGAACTCGGGGCGGACCGGGCGGCCGGTGACAAGCGACGCCAGGGCCGTCACCATGGTGATGCCGGCGCTCGGGCCGTCCTTGGGCACCGCGCCCGCCGGGAAGTGGACGTGGATCCGGCGTCCGGCCAGGACGTTCGGGTCGATGCCGAACCGCCGCCCGTTGGAGCGCAGGTACGACAGGGCGATGTGCGCCGACTCCTTCATCACGTCGCCGAGCTGACCGGTCAGGGTCAGCCCCGGCTCGCCCTCCATGCTTGTCGCCTCGATGAACAGCACGTCCCCACCCGCGCCGGTGACGGCGAGGCCGGTGGCCACACCGGGCACCGCCGTACGCTCGGCCGACTCCGGGGTGAACTTCGGCCGTCCCAGGTAGGTGGCGAGGTTGTCGGTGCCGACGCGTACCGGCGTCGGGTCGGTCGCCAGTGCCACCGCCACCTTGCGCAGGATCTTGGCCAGGCCACGTTCCAGCTGCCGGACACCGGCCTCCCGGGTGTACTCCCCCGCGATCAGCGCCAGTGCCTCGTCGGCGATCTCCACCTCGTCGGCGGTCAGCCCGGCCCGCTCCCGCTGCCGGGGCAGCAGGTGGTCCCGGGCGATGGCGACCTTCTCGTCCTCGGTGTAGCCGTCCAGCATGACCAGCTCCATCCGGTCCAGCAGCGGGCCGGGGATGGACTCCACCACGTTGGCGGTGGCCAGGAACAGCACGTCGGACAGGTCGAGGTCGACCTCCAGGTAGTGGTCCCGGAAGGTGTGGTTCTGCGCCGGGTCGAGCACCTCCAGCAGGGCGGCGGCCGGGTCACCGGCGTAGCCGGCGGCCAGCTTGTCCACCTCGTCGAGGAGCACTACCGGGTTCATCGAGCCGGCCTCGCGCAGCGCCCGGACGATCCGGCCGGGCAACGCCCCCACGTAGGTGCGCCGGTGACCGCGGATCTCGGCCTCGTCGCGGACACCGCCGAGGGAGACCCGGACGAAGTTGCGCCCCAGCGCCCGGGCCACTGACTCGCCGAGGCTGGTCTTGCCCACTCCGGGAGGACCGGCCAGGGCGAGCACCGCGCCGGAGCCGCGACCGCCGACCACACCGAGGTTGCGCTCCGCGCGCCGGTTGCGCACCGCCAGGTACTCCAGGATGCGGTCCTTCACGTCGGCCAGGCCGGCGTGGTCGGCGTCGAGCACCTCCCGGGCCGCGCCCAGGTCGGTGTTGTCCTCGGTACGCGTGCCCCACGGCATTTCCAGCACGGTGTCCAGCCAGGTGCGGATCCAGCCCGCCTCCGGGGAGGCGTCGCTGGCCCGCTCCAGCTTGCCGACCTCGCGCATGGCCGCCTCGCGGACCTTCTCCGGCAGTTCGGCGGCCTCGACCCGGGACCGGTAGTCGGCCGAGCCGTCCGGCTCGTCCTCACCCAGCTCCTTGCGGATCGCGGCGAGCTGCTGGCGCAGCAGGAACTCCCGCTGGGACTTCTCCAGGCCCTCGCGGACGTCACTGTTGATCTGCTCGGTGACCTCCTGCTCGGCCAGGTAGTCCTTCACCCAGCCGACAAGTAGCTCCAGTCGGGAGGTGACGTCCGGCGCGGCGAGCAGCTCGATCTTCTGCTCCAGGGTCAGCCACGGCGCGTAACCGGCCGAGTCGGCCAACTCGGACAGGTCGGTCATCCGCTCCACCGCGTCGATGACCTGCCAGGCACCCCGCTGTTGCAGGACTGAGGTCACCAGGGCGCGGTACTCGCGGGCGAGTTCGCGGGCCTTGCCGGCGTAGGCGGGTTCGTCGAGTTCGGTCGCCTCGACCCAGAGCGCGGCGCCGGGGCCGGGCACGCCGGAGCCGATCCGGGCCCGGGACAGGCCACGGATGACGGCGGCGGGCTCGCCCTCGGGCAGCCGGCCGACCTTCTCGATGGTGGCGACCACGCCGACCGGGCCGTACTCGCCGTCGATGCGGGGCACGGCGAGCAGCTTGCGGTCGCCGGTCGCGCGGGCGGCGTCGATGGCGGCCTGGGTGGACGGGTCGAGGGTCACCGGGATGACCATCCCGGGCAGCAGCACGGCGTCGGTCAGTGGAAGTACCGGAAGAGTTGCCATGGAACACCTGCCATCACGTTGACTTGAGCGTGTCTGGCTCAAGTAACAAAGCGTTCCCCTTGTTCCGGACTGTGACCCAGACCACTTGACCGGGGGTCCGGCGGGCCCCCTCGAACCGGTGGGAGGCCCGCCACGGCATCTCAGGTGAGCTTGTTCTTGACCGTGTTCACCACCGAGCCGGCGACACCCGGGTTGGTGCCGTACAGGCGCGGGTCCCCGGGCGGCAGCACCGGCTCCGGGGCGTTCGCCCGCGGGCTGTCGCCGTACCGGAACTCGCCCTTACCGTCCGGGGCGGGCCCGGACGCCCAGCGTCCCTGCGAGGCGTCGGTACCCGAGGAGAAGCTCAGGTAGGTGTAGCCGAACTCCTCGGTGAACTCGTCGGAGTCCGGGAATGCCTCGGGCACCGGCATGTCCTCCAGGCCATCCTCCTTGAGCTGCTCGATCGCCGCCAGCCACATGTTCTGGTGCATGGTGTCGCGGGCCAGCAGGAAGCGCAGCATCTGCTTGACGCCGGGATCGTCGGTCATGTTGAACAGCCGGGCGACCTGGAGCCGACCCTGCGCCTCCGCGGTGACGTTGAGCTGGAAGTCGGCAAGCAGGTTGCCGCTCGCGGTGACGAACGAGCCGTTCCACGGCACCCCGTTGGAGTCGGCGGGCAACGCCCCTCCACCACCATGGATGAAGTGCGCCGGGTTCGACGCGGCGAAGACCGCCGCACCCCCGGGGTTGGCCGCAACGCCCTCCGCCGGCGACAGCGGCGCGTTGTCCAGCAGTCGAGTGATCATCGTGACGATCATCTCGACGTGGCCCATCTCCTCGGTGCCGACGTCGAGCAGCAGATCCTTGTACTTGCCGGGCAACCGGCAGTTCCAGCCCTGGAAGAGGTACTGGTTGGCAACTGTCATCTCGCCCCACTTGCCGCCCAGGACCTCCTGCAACCGGCGGGCGAACGCGGCGTCCGGACCGTCCGGCTTGGCCTCGAACTGCAGATCCTTGACATGACTGAACATCTGACCTCCTCAGTACCGGAAAGCTGACAGCGAGGCGTCCCCCTTCCGGTGACCCGGTCGGGCCGAGCCGCGTCCCCCCGGGGTCAGACCATCGGCCGCGCCACGGGCAGCAGGACCTCCAGCGCCACACCGCGCGGCCGCAGTCGGTGCACCCGCAGCGTCCCCCCATCCCTCGCCACGAGTTGCCGCACGATCCACAACCCCAACCCGGACATCCCGACGGACGGC
This sequence comes from Micromonospora sp. NPDC049044, assembly GCF_040649215.1. Taxonomy (NCBI): domain Bacteria; kingdom Bacillati; phylum Actinomycetota; class Actinomycetes; order Micromonosporales; family Micromonosporaceae; genus Micromonospora; species Micromonospora sp. NPDC049044. The sequence goes on from NZ_JBEZFA010000054.1 coordinate 30,884, forward strand.
ACCGGACGACGCAGCGCCGCCAGCAGCGCGTCGTCCACCCGCCCCTCGTCGGTGACCAGGATGCTCAGGCCGGGACCACGCAGCGCGGCGTAGAGCCCGACCTGCCCCTCGGCCGGCCCGTGCCGCAGCGCGTTCTCCACCAGGTTGACAAGCACCTGACGGGTCCGCCCGCCGGGCACCGGCCAGGAGGCCGCCCGCCGGGTGGCCCGGGCACGCCGCCGACCGGCCGGCACCAGCGCGACGGCCTCGCGCAGGATGCCCTCCAGCGGCACTACCGGCTCCGGTCCGGGAGCCAGCGCCAGCGCGCCGGTGCCGGCGGTCGCGTCACGCAGCAGGCTCTGCAGGTGCGCAGCCTGGTCACGGGCCAACTCGGTGATCGCCCGCCGGTCCGCGCCGGTCAGCTCGCGACGCTCGTCGGCCAGCGCGCGGGTCAGCGAGGTCAGGTTACTGATCGGCGTCCGGAACTCGTGACACAACACCCGTAACAGCAACTCGGGATCGCCTCCCGGAAGCCGCAGGTCAGTCGAGCACGTCTCGATTCTGCGCAACCCTCGCAGCAGACCCCGCAGACCCTGGCGTGCGCGCATCCACCCGACTCCCCTCGTTCGGTGCGTACCCGCATGATCCGTACCCGCTGGGGAACGGCGCAGACATGCCGGGAGCCGCCACCATCCGACTCGTTGTCGTGGACGATCACCCCCTCTTCGTCCGCGGGCTGGAGTTGCTGCTCCCGATCACCACCGACGGCCGGGCCGAGGTGGTCGCCTCGACCGGCGACGCCGCCGCCGCAGCCGCGCTGACCAACAACTGGCGGCCCGACCTGGCCCTGGTCGACCTGCACATGCCGGCTCCCGGCGGGGTCCGGGCGGTGGCCGCGATCCGGCGGACCACCCCACGGGTACGGGTGGTGGCGATGTCCGGTTCCGTCGACCCCGGCCCAGCGCTGGAGGCGCTGCGGGCCGGCGCCGAGGGATTTCTGCCGAAAACCAGCGAACCCGAGGAACTGCTGCCCCCACTGCTGGCCGTCCTCGACGGCTGGGCGGTGCTGCCCGCCGAGTTGCTGCGAGCCATGCTGCGGCCCACCCACGCCCCGTCAGTCGACCTCGACGCTGAGGAACGGCGGCTGCTGCGGGCAATCGCGGCCGGCCGCACGAGCGTCGACATCGCCGAAGAACTGCACGTCTCGGAACGGACCGTGAAACGGATGACCGCCGCGTTGCTGCGCAGGTTGCGGGTGTCCAACCGGTCCGAGGCGGCCGCCGTGGCCGGGCACAGCGGCCTCCTCGACGATTGCGGCCCCGTCCAACGAGCCCATTCACGGTTTTCTCGGTAACGGAATCACGACGCGCCGAATGGTTGGCATATTGTTGCGGATTACCGGGGTGATAGGTCAGACTTTGGACACATCCCGCCGCACACAGGGAGTAATCGGCAATGGCGAGAAAAGTAATCACGGTCCTGACCGACGACCTCGACGGCGGCAAGGCCGACCGGACGGTCGAGTTCAGTCTCGACGGAGTGGCCTACACGATCGACGTCTCGGACGAAAATGCCGGCGTCTTGCGCAAGGCACTGGATCCGTACATCAATGCGGGTCGGCGGATCGGGCGCGGCCCGGTGGAGAGCACCCGATCGATCCGGCGGCCGGGGCGACCCACCGGGGCCGGAATGGATCGGGAGCAGAACCGGGCCATCCGGGAATGGGCCGTCAACAACGGCTACAAGATTTCCGAGCGGGGCCGGATCCCGGTAGAGGTCGTCGAGGCGTACAAGGCGCGCTGACGCGCGAGTAGCCAAACGGGGTCCCGCTGTGCTGGCGGGACCCCGTCGGGTTGTCCCGGCACGAAACGGTGGTGGCCGGTCACCCGGGTTGTCGCCCGGGTGACCGGCCACCGCCGGCGCAGATGGATCAGTTGACGTCGATACGCACCGAGTCGAACGCGGGCGTCTGGTTGGCCCGCTCCATCATCGGCAGGCGGTGCGAGCCGTCGCCGGCCCAGACCGAGCACTGCGCGGTCCCCGACTCCGGTAGGCCCGGAATCTGGATCGTCACCTCGTCGGGCTGGGCACCACCGCGGCCGTCCTCGGTCGCGACGAAGAAGGCGGGCACCTCCTGCGGCTCCGGCGGGGTGGTCAGGCTGTCAAGCATCCGGCACGCGGTGTGGAAGTGGCCGCGGACCAGGCCCTGGTCGTTGAGCAGCGAGCTCTCCACGTAGTAGCCGCCCTGCCCGGCCGCCAGGAAGCGGTCCCGGACCAGGTTGCGGGTGCTGACCCGGAGGGTGAATGCCTGGTTGCGACCGACCTGGTCGGGGAACTGGGTGATCAGCAGGGACGGGTTGTTGGCGGCCGCGCCGACCTCACCGAACTCGGTGCTCACGCAGCGGTTGCCGAGTTGGAAACCGTCGTGCGGCTGGAGCCGGCTCTCGTCGCAGTCGTTGGCCAGCACGCCGAGCCCGGCCCCGGGAGCGTTGCCGCCACCGTTGTTACCACCACCGTTGTTACCACCACCGTTGTTACCGCCACCGTTGGTGGGGCCACCGCCGTTGCTGCCGCCGCCGTTGGTGGGGCCACCGCCGTTGCTGCCACCGCCGTTGCCGGTCGGCTGCACCTGACAGTCGGCGAGCTGGGCGAGACCCTGCGGCCGGGGCCCGAAGCGGTCGATCGCTGTCGTCATCCGGTCCAGCACGGCGCGCCGCTTGTCCCGCAGCGGCTGCAGGATGGCGCTGCGGACGAACGCCTCTCCCTTGTTGCCCTCGGCGGCCAGCCGGCGGTCCGCCTCGGCGATCTGGGCCTGCAACTGGGCGAGACCGCGGTCCACCTCGGCCCGCGCCTGGGCCGGCACCTGCGGCAACTTCGCCGACACATCCGGGCAGGCGATGGCCGTGCCGGTGCCCACCGTGCCGTCCTTGCCGTCCTCACACTCGGGTACCGTCTGCTGCCCGTCACCCCAGTGATTACGCACCCAGCGACCGTTCTGCCAGGTCCGGCTGGTCGAGGTGCCACCAGCCGGGGCGGTCGAACCCGGGCTCGGTTCCACGCACTGCCCGGAAACCGGACGCGGCGTATTTGTCCGCCGGTCCTGGGCCGACGAAATCTGGGTCACGGCGACGACTCCGCCGAAGACCACGAGCGTGCCGACAACCGCCAGCAGACGCTTGCTCCGCGCGTTGCCGGATGACCGGCGCGCCCGTGTGGACCTGCGCATCGAATTGCTCTCCTTCTCGATCCGGTAGTGGATTCCTGCCCTCGGCGGACCGACGGATGTGAGGTGGCACGCCACGGCGGTGAACACCGTGACCTACCCGGGTATTGCGTCGATGGCCGACGATGCCCTTTCCGCACCGTCTCCCGCGCCCGGTGGACGCGGATGGGGAGATCCTGTTCGTTCGCGCAGGAGTACGGGACCGCGACGGGGAAGGTTCAACGCGCGCACAGAAAATTGCTCCGCGTCCGAACGGATCGGCTGCGGAACAGGGGTCAGGCGGGAAAGTGGGCCGGTCAGTCCGCGCAGAGGTGGTCGAACGCGAAACCACCCACCAGCTCGTCCCGCCGCTGGCTCAGCGCGACGATCTCCGTGGTGAGGTCCGCGCGCGCCAGCAGGTCCGGGCCGTCCGGCCGCACGGCGCGCAGCCGCTCGCCGATCGCCACGGTCGCCAGGTCCTCGGCCAGCCGGGCCACGTCGACGCCGCAGGAGAAGCGCTGCGCGGTCACCGAGACGCGCTCGATCAGGCACGCGTCCGGGCGCACCTGGACCCAGCTCCAGCCCTGCGCCGGGCCCTCGGTCCAGTGCACGTGCAGCCCGCGCACGATCGGGTCGGCCAGGCGCCCGGCCACGTACGCCTCGACAGCCGCCGCGCGGGTCAGCGCGCCGAGGTCGTTCACCGGACCGGTCCGGCCGTCCGGAAGCCGCCCGAGGATGTCGCGGAAGCCCACCGGGGCGGGCTCGTCGTCGGTGCCCGCCACGGCGGCACCCGCCGCGAAGGCGCGCGCGTCGACCACGTACTCGACGAGGCGCCGGCCGTGCTCGGCGGCCCGCAACGTCGGTGACCCGACGCGCAGCACGGGCAGCTCGACGGCAGCGCTCACGGCGTCGGTGAGGCGCTCGGCGCGCTGCTCGGCCGACCCGGCAGGCGGGACCGGGCCGATCGCCACGGCGACGACCGGCCGCCCGGTGGCGGCGTCGCTGACCACGAGGTCGAACGCCGCCCGGCTGGCGGACCCCCACTGGCTGCCGGTGACGCCCGGCGGACGCCCCTGCACCAGTTCGTTGAGCCGGCACGTCCCGTACACCCGGTGGCCGGCACGGCTGAAGAGAACGTCGCGTCCACCATCGGCGGGCATCGCCCGCAGCCAGCCGCGATCCACGCTGCTCGTCATCTGCCTGATCCATCCGCCGGTCGGTCGAACCGCGCCGAGTCTAGGCGGTCGATCAACCGTCCCGGTGGTGCGGCCCGGCCGGCTGCCGGAGTGCCGCGCCCGGCGCCCTAGCGGCAGACAGTCGTGACGACGACGGGCGCCTGCGGCAGGGTCGGCGGGTGGCAGGCCCCGGGCGTCGCCGGCCGCCAGGCCGCCGCGACGTTGTGGACCGGATCGTCCGGCACGTACGCGGCCCACCGGGACAGGTCGTTGCCACCGTTCAGGCCACTGGCGAGCAGCACACTGGGGGAACCTCTCCGGAGCGCGGCCAGCAGCAGCCGCATGCCGACCGTCGGATAGCCAAGCGCGGAGCACGCCACCTCACCGTCGCGCCAGCACGTCCAGGCGAGGGTCGGGTCGGCGATCGCCCGATCCGGGTACGGCGCCGAGAAGAGGTCGAACACCACGGTCTCGCCGAAGGCGGTCAGACCGACGCTCTCCCAGAAGTCCATGGCGTGCGCGGCGTCGGGCATCGGCTTGGCGCAGACGGCACGTTCGTCCCGGCAGGTCGCCCCCGGCCCGGTGTAGCGGCCGTGGCTCCAGCCGAGCGCGACGACGGGCGTGATGCCGGCGACCGTCAAGCGTTGCGTGTACGCGACGATCTCCTGCCGGTACGGCTCACCGCCGTAGCGGGGATCCACGTACGACAGGCCGAGCCAGCACGCCTCGTTGAGCGGGACGTACACCGCCTGGACGCCGCGTGCGACGAGCCTGGCCACGGCGGCGTCGTCGACCGGGCCGTCCCAGATGCCGCGCCCCTGCACGCAGCGGGCCTCCGCACCGGTGCGCACGAGCGGCGTCAGGCGTCGGGGGGCGGCCGCGTCGATGACCGGGGAGATGCCCCAGAGCTGGTCGCGCACCACGCTGACGTACGGTGCCTGCCGCTCCTCGCCCGGTGTCAACACGCGGACGACCGACATCCCGTCCGTCTGCGTCGCGCCCTGGTCGTCGTACGCCCTGGCGTAGAAGCTGTAGTAGCCGGCCGGCAGGTCACGCCACTGGGCGGTGTACGGCGCGGTCGTGTCGGTGCCGAGCGGGGTATCCACCTGGAAGGTCGAGCCGAAGAACTCGACGCGGGTGATCCGCCGGCCGGGCGCGGGCGTCGCGGTGGCTTCCACGGTGATGGTGGCCGGGGCGAAGAAGTGGTCCCCGCCTTGCGGGCTCGTGATCTCGACGGTCGGCCGGTTCGGGTCGGGGCCAGGGCTGGGTGATCCGCTCGGCTGTGGGCTCGGAGAGACCGGCGGCGGGCTCGACGGGGGCGTCGGCGTGGGCCTGGGCAGCACGGTCGTGCAGGTGACGCCGTTGAGCGTGAAGGTCTGCGGCCCGCCGACCCGCACCCCGTGCGTCATGACGAAGGGAAAGGACACCTGCTGGTCGGCCGGCAACGTGACACCGGGCAGGTTGCGGATCGTGACCTCACCACCGTGCTGCTCCCAGCGCGCACCGTCGACGTTCTTGATCTGCTCGGTCGGGTAGTGCAGCGGGAAGCTCAACGTCCAGTCCGTGAGTGGCTGGCCGACGCTCAGCACCGTGAGGTCGCCGCGCAGCATCGACGGGTACTGGAAGCGGACCTGGAGCTGCGCCGCGCATCCGCTGGCGGCGGACGCCGGGAGGACCACGGCGAGAACACCCGAGGCGGCGGCGAGCGCGGCAACTGTCAGTCGGACGATCCGCTTCCTCATCAACAGCCCCCGTCATCGACGTATGTCACTGGATCCTCGCTCCGATCGACGTCGGGCGTCAAGGCCGGCGACGCCGCGTGCCCAGCCGGCGCGCGGAGCGGACGACGGATTCTTGCAACGTTGTAGAAGCCGGCCGAGGGTTGACGGGCGACTCCAGCACTCGCCAAGGGCCTGTGATCTGTATCACACCTTGTTCGTGTTCCAGAGCACCGGGCGGCGTGTATCCAGCGAGGTCCCCGGTAGCGGACCGGCTGGGAGGTCAGAGCATGTCGCGTCAACAGTTCGGCACCCTCGCCGCGCGTGGGCAGGGTCCTCGCCGACCCAGCGGGGAGCGCCCGCGTCGGCCTCGCCAGCTTCGCCCCGCCGGTGATCCGACCATCCGCCGCCGACCGAACGCCGACCCGGCGGGACGCCACCACCGACTTCCCCAACGCCCCACCCTCACCCGTCGCGCCCCGAGCGCCGACCCGCCCGGCGGACCGCGCCCGGCCAGCGAAACCGGCGCGGCGGAGGTCTGGCGGATCGCGGCCCACGCGGCCGGTCGGGTGCCGGGCGTGTCCGACGTGCGCCCGGCCACCGTCCGCGTGGGCGACCGGTCCGTGGGCCTCGACCTGAACCTCATCATCGAGTACGGCCACAGCGTGCCCGCCGTCGCCGACGCGGTCCGCCGGACGGTCGCCGAACAGGTGCTCGCCGGCACCGGTCGCGCGGTGGCCACGGTGACGATCACGGTGCGGGACCTGGTGGTGACCGGCTCGGACGACGACGCCGCGTCGCGCACACCAATCGCCCGCCCCGAGCTGACCACAGCGACCGCCAACCGGGCGGCGTCCGCGCTGCTGGGCCTCGCCCTGCTCGCCGGCGGGATCCTGCTGGCCGCGCAGATGCTGCTGACCACGCTGGGTCGCCCGACGCCGCTGCTCCTTCGCCCCGGCTGGTACGGCGCGCTGACCACCACCCGGTGGCACGATCCCGGCGTACGGGCGGCCGCCTGCACCGCCGTACTGCTGGGCCTGCTCGTCCTGGTCGCCCAACTGCGCCGGTGGACGCCGGTCCGACTGCGAGTCGACGAGCGCGACGGTTGGCACCTGCACCGGCGGTGCGTGGAACGCCGGCTGACCGACGCGGCGGACACCGTGCCGGGCGTACGCGGAACCCGGGTGCGGGTCCGGCGGCACGGCGACCGGTGGCGGCCCCGGTTGCGTGCCACCGGCGACCCGGCGGCCCGCGCCGAGGTCGAGTTCGCCGTACGCCAGGAACTGCGTCAGCTCGCCTCGCCACGCGCCGACCGCGCCGACGTCCGGCTGCTGCCCCACAGGCGACCGGCATGACCGACGCCGCGCACCGCCTGCTGTGGACGATCGTCGCGCTGCTGCTGGTGGCCGGCGGGGTGACCGCGCTGGCAGTCGGTTCCGGCGCGCTGCCGTTCGTCGACCCCGACGCGGTCCTGCTCGGCGGCGGCCCGGTGGACGCGTGGCGGGTCGCGACGCCCTGGAGCACCCTGTCCGCGGCGGTCGCCGGGCTGCTGACCGCCGTCGCCGGCCAGCGCCTGCTGTACCGGGCGCTACGCCGACCCGACCGGGTCCTGCGGGGCACTCTGAGCCGCACCGGAAGCCTGCCCGGTCGCACCCGGCTGGCCACCGAGGTGCTCGTACGCGCGCTGGAACGGGACCTGCTGCGCGCACCCGGGGTGCACCGGGCCCGGGTGGTGCTCACCGGCACGCCGCCGCGCCCCGACGTGTGGGTCCGAGTGGATCTGACCAGCGATGCCCGCACCGCCGGAGTCCGCGAGCACGTCCACGACGCCGTCCGCCGGTTCGCCACCACGGCCGGCTGCCAACCGGCACACCTCGACGTGACGGCCCGGATCGAACCGGCCCACTCCTGAGCCTGTCGTCCGGCTCCGTCAGGTCAACGGCCGGCCCGGGCCCGGCGCTCGGCCACGACGCTCGACGCGATGGAGACCGCCAGGGTCAGCACCACCACGGCGAGCGTCAACCAGACCGGCAGCTTTCCCACCGGCGTCTCGGCCAGGATCAGCTTCAACCCGGCGAACGCGAGCAGCAGCGCCAGCCCGTAGCGCAGGTGACCGAAGTGCCGCAGCAGGCCGGCGAGGCAGAAGTAGAGGCTGCGCAGCCCGAGTACGGCGAACGCGGTGGCCGTCCAGACGAGAAAGGTGTTTGTGGTGATGGCGAGGATCGCCGCCACCGAGTCGACGGCGAAGACCACGTCGGTGGCCTCGATGGCGACGAGCGCCACCAGCAGCAGGGTCGCCACCCGGCGCCCGCCGACCCGGGCGGTGAAGCGGTCGCCGTGGTAGCTGGCGTCGGTCGGCACGATCCGGCGGAACAGTCGGACCGCCCGGTTGCGGTCGGGGTCGACGTCGGGTTTTCCGCGTACGGCCAGCCGCCAGCCGGTCCAGACCAGGAATGCGCCGAGCACGAACCCGGCCCAGGTGAGCCGGTCCAGCAGCTCCGCGCCCGCGAGGATGAACAGCAGGCGGAAGACCAACGCCCCGACAACGCCCCAGAACAGCACCTTGTGCTGGTAACCGGCCGGCACCCGAAAATAGCCGAAGAGCAGCGCGAAGACGAAGACGTTGTCCACCGAGAGCGCCTTTTCCAGCAGGTAGCCGGAGAAGTAGACGATGGCCGGATCGCCGCCCAGGCCCCACCAGACGACCAGCCCGAACAGCAGACCCGCGCCAACCCAGACGGCGCTCCAGAGCAGTGCCTCGCGCAACTCGATGACGTGGTTGTCACGATGCGCCAACACGTCGACCATCAGCAGCACGGCGAGCAACCCGCCAACCGCCGCCCAGGCCCACAGCGGCACCGCGACCGTCGCCTCAGCCACCGGCGTCCCCCGCATCGACCATGGCGCACCGCCCCGCTGCCCCGCCGGCCGGCGTTCCCGAGCCTATGCGAGCCGCCCCGGCGCCGTCGGCGCTCCGCTGAAGTCGCAACCCGGCAACGGCGTAGCCGACCCGCAAGCGGCAGCGGCAGCGGCAGCGGCCTGAAATCGCTCAGGCGACCGGCATGATCTGCCCGAGATCGATGGCCGTGTCGTCGGCGTCGTAGGCGATCGCGTTGGTCACCCGAACGACGCCACTCACCTGGCCCGCCAGCCGGCCGGCGAGGTCGACGGCGGAGCGACGGTCCAACCGGCCCGCCAGGGTGACGTCACCGTGGCGGACCTCGACAGTCACCAGACCGTCCCGCACGGCGAGCACCCGGTGCAGCACCTCCTGGACGATGTCCGCACGAATCTCCGCGTCGGAGCGCAGGTGCACCTTCAGCAGGTCGGCGCGGCTGACGATGCCGACCAGCCGACCGAGGTCGTCCAGGACCGGCAGTCGCTTGACCTGCTCATGGTCCATGAGCCGCGCGGCTGCGGACAGTGCCTCCGACGCGCCGGTGGTCACGGGCGGCGCGGTCATCAGGTCGCCGGCCAGCAACGCCTCGCCCTTGCCGCGGGCGTCGCGCCGACGCCGGCTCTCGAAGACCCGCCGCTGCGTCGGCTCACCGGCTCGCTCGATCCGGTGCAGCAGGTCGGCCTCGGACACCACACCCAACACCCGGCGGAACCCGTCGATCACCGGCACGGCACTGATGCCGCGGCGCAGCAGCACATCGACGATCTCCCGGTACGGGGTCCCGGCCTCCACAGTCACGACCTCCCGGGTCATCACGTCACCCACCTGCCAGGTCCTCATCACAGCCTCCCTTTCGTACCTCCACCTCGGACGCTACGGCCGGACGGCGGCCCGGGTCAGGGTCGACGGCCCGGGCCGTTGGGGGTCCAAGGTCCCGGGCCGGTGCGGACCGGTCGGCCCTGCCGAGGGCGCCGCCGAGAGCGTCTGATGGAGATGTCACCGGGAAGCGCGGTGCGAGGCAGAGAAGGGACGTGGACACCATGACCGCGACGATCGGGCGGACCACCGCCGAGACCACCGCTCCGGCGACCGGCACCACCCGAGAGAAGGCCACCCGGTACGTCCTGGCCGGCATCCGGATGGCCCTCGGCTGGATCTTCCTCTGGGCATTCCTCGACAAGCTGTTCGGCCTCGGCCACGAGACGGAATCGAAGAACGCCTGGATCAACGGCGGCAGCCCCACCAAGGGCTTCCTCACCTTCGGGGTCGCCGGCCCGTTCAAGGACGTCTACACCGGCATCGCCGGCGCCGCCTGGGCCGACTGGCTCTTCATGGCCGGCCTCGCCGGGATCGGCATCGCGCTCCTGCTCGGCGTCGGCATGCGGGTCGCAGCCGTGGCCGGTGGGCTGCTGCTGGTCCTCATGTGGACCGCCGTCCTGCCTCCGGAGAACAACCTCTTCATGGACGACCACCTGATCTACGCCGCGGTGCTCGCGGTCCTGGCGCTGCTCAACGCCGGCGACACCTGGGGCCTCGGCAAGCTCTGGGCGAGGCTGCCGATCGTGGCGCGGGTTCCCTGGCTGCGGTGAGCACCCCCGCACCATCGCACGGCGGGCGTCACCATCGGTGGCGCCCGCCGACACGTGTGCGCCAGGTGGCCCGGGGTCGGTTTCGAAACGTGTCGGGGCAGGTGGCGGGTCCGCCGCACATCGGTGAGGCGCTATCCGGCAGGATCGACGGTGACCGGAGACATCACCCAACACGGCAGGAGATCCCCGCATGAACCAGGCAGCAGGCGCCCGATCGGGCAAGCCCGAGGTGGGCCCGATCGAGGGTGCACCGCCGGCCGACCTCGTGATCGAGGACATCACCGTGGGCGACGGCCCGCAGGCCGAGCCGGGTCAGTTGGTAAGCGTTCACTACGTCGGCGTGTCCCACTCCACCGGCGGCGAGTTCGACTCGTCCTGGAACCGGGGCGAGGCGTTCGAGTTTCCGCTCGGCGGCGGTCAGGTCATCGCCGGCTGGGACCAGGGCGTGGTGGGGATGCGTGTCGGCGGCCGTCGTCGCCTCACCATTCCGCCGCACCTGGGGTACGGCGACCGCGGCGCCGCCGGCGTCATCAAGCCGGGCGAGACGCTGATCTTCGTCGTCGACCTGCTCGGCGTGCGCTGATCGAACGTGACAGGGGGTGGGGGGGGGGGGGGGGCCCCCCCCCCCCCGCCCCCCCCCGCCCCCCCCCCCCCCCCCGGCGGGCCGGCCCCGGCCGCCCCCCGCCGCCGGCCGG